>DAISJD010000088.1:0-13421 GCA_036821645.1 Aliidongia sp. | reverse complement strand
GGCCCGATTTGGCGGCGACCGGCGCTGTCGCGGGGGCGGGCGTCGGTTTGGCCGGGGTCGGGCGATAGCCGCTGAGGTCCATATCGGGTCGTTCGATCATCTGGGCGAACAGGGTCAGGAGCCGTTTCACCTCCGCCACCCGCAACCGTTCGTTTTCCAGATCCTTCAACAACACGAACCGATGATCGGGGCGCAGTTTCATGACGCCGCCCGATTGTTGAATGAGATCGATCAACAGGGCCGGATTGGCGAAGGCATTGCCGTGGAACGCAATCACCGCCCCCTTGGGCCCCGCCTCGACCTTTTCCACCCCGGCCAATTTGCACAGGCGCTTGATACTCACCGTTTCCAACAGGTTATGCACTTCTTCGGGCAAGGGGCCGAACCGATCGATCAGTTCGGCGGCGAACCCGTCGATTTCCCGCGCATCGATGAGCCCGCTCAACCGTTGATAGAGACCGAGGCGCACGCTGAGATCGGCGACATAGCCCTCGGGGATCAAGACCGCCGTCCCCAACTGGATCGTCGGGGTCCATTCCTCGTTCACCACCTTTTCCCCGGCGGCGCGCGCCCGGGCCGCCGTCACGGCTTCTTCCAAGAGATGTTGATAGAGTTCGATGCCGACTTCTTTCACATGGCCCGACTGTTCGTCGCCCAGCAAATTGCCCGCCCCGCGAATATCGAGATCGTGGGACGCCAATTGGAACCCGGCCCCCAGCGTATCCAGGGTCTGCATCACGGTGAGCCGTTTCATCGCCGATTCCGTCGGCACCCGCGCCGGCGGCAGGGTCAGATAGGCATAGGCCCGGATCTTGCCGCGCCCGACCCGCCCGCGCAATTGATAGAGTTGCGACAGACCGAACATATCCGCCCGGTGCAGGATCATGGTATTGGCGGCCGGAATGTCGAGGCCGCTTTCGACGATATTGGTCGCAAGCAGCAGGTCGTATTTGCCGTCGTCGAACGCGGTCATGACATCTTCGAGCTCGGTCGGGCTCATCCGGCCATGGGCCATGGCGACCTTGATTTCCGGGACGAGGCGGGTCAGTTCTTCGCGGACCTCGTCCAGATCCTTGATGCGCGGCACGATATAGAAACATTGCCCGCCGCGATTGCGTTCGCGCAGGATCGCCTCGCGGATCACCACCGGGTCGTAGGGCATGACGAAGGTCCGCACCGCCAGCCGGTCGATCGGCGGCGTTGCGATCAGGCTCATTTCCCGCACCCCCGACAGGGCCAATTGCAAGGTTCGGGGAATGGGGGTCGCCGTCAGGGTCAAGACATGGACATTGGCCTTCAACTGCTTCAACCGTTCCTTTTGCGCCACGCCGAAATGCTGTTCTTCATCGACGATGAGCAGGCCCAGATTCTTGAACGCCATGCCCTTGGCCAAAATCGCGTGGGTGCCGACCACGAGATCGATCGTGCCGTCGGCGAGACCGGCCTTGGTTTCGGCCATTTCCTTGGCCGAAACCAGGCGCGACAATTGGGCGACCCTGATCGGCCAGCCCTGAAACCGGGTGGAAAAATTGCGAAAATGCTGACGACAGAGCAAGGTGGTCGGCACCACCACCGCCACTTGGGCACCGGACAGGGCGGCGACGAAGGCCGCGCGCAAGGCGACCTCCGTCTTGCCGAACCCGACATCGCCGCAGATGAGCCGATCCATCGGCTTGCCGGAACTCATGTCCGACAAGGCATCGTTGATCGCGTTCAACTGGTCTTCCGTTTCGGGATAGGGGAAGCGGGCGGCGAATTCATCGTAAAGCCCGGCGGCCGTGGCCAGGGTTTCGCCTTCCTTCAGTTCGCGCGCGGCGGCAACCTCGATCAATTGCGCGGCCATATCCTGAATCCGGCGCTTAACCCGCGCCTTGCGCGATTGCCACGCGACACCGCCCAATCGATCCAACACGGCATCGGCATCTTCGGAGCCATAGCGCGACAGAACTTCGATATTTTCGACCGGCACGAACAGTTTATCGTCGCCGAAATACACCACCTTCAAACAATCATGGGCCCCGCCGCCGACATCGAGCGTCAAGAGTCCCTCATAGCGCCCGATCCCATGATCGGTATGGACCACGAGATCGCCCACGGACAGGGTCGAGATTTCCGTAATGAATTTTTCGACCGACGAGCGTTTGCGCGCGGGTCTGGTCAGGCGGTCGCCCAGAATATCCTGTTCGGCAATGAGGGTAAGCCCCCCCACACTATAGCCCCGTTCAAGCGGCAGGACGACCAGACCAATCTCGGCTGCGGAAAGGGCCGTAAGGGCGGCCCAGGTTTCGATGCGGACGACGCCCGGAATGCCGCGTTCGGTCAACACGGTTTTCAACCGTTCGGCGGCCCCCGTGGTAAAGGCGGCGATCGCGACCCGGCGTCCGTCCTTGCGCAACAGGGCGATCCGATCGCGCAGGACATCGAACACATTCTGCTTCGGATCGTTGCGCGCCTCGGCGAAACTGACCCCCGGCCGCGCCCCGGCGTCGAAATGAGCCGCCGGACTATCGGGCGGCGGGGCAAAGGGGGTGAATTGCCCGACGGGCCGCCCGCTCAGGATATGGTGCCATTCCGCCTCGTCCAAGAACATCAGTTCCGGTTTGACGGGTTTATAGACCAACGCCGCCTCGGTCCGGCCGATGCCGGTCAGGCTCTGGCGGGTTGCGTAAAATTCGGCGATCGATTCAAGCCGGGTCGCCCGCACCTCTTCCATCGACGGGTCGAGCGTGACCGCCGCATCGGGCAGGTAATCGAACAGGGTTTCGAGCCGTTCGTAATAAAGCGGCAGCCAATGTTCCATGCCGACGTGACGCCGGCCCTCGCTCACCGCGAGATAGAGCGCGTCATCCCCCGAGAAGGTCCCGAACAAATCGCGATAGCGCGAGCGGAACCGACTGATCGTGTCCGGATCGAGCAGCACCTCGCTCACCGGCTTTAAGGTGATTTTTTCCAGTTTCTCGATCGTGCGTTGGGTAACGGCATCGAACCGGCGCAGATCGTCGATCTCATCGCCGAAAAAATCCACCCGCAACGGGTCGGCGATCCCCGTGGGATAGAGATCGATGATCCCGCCGCGCACGGCGAAATCCCCCGGTTCACGCACGGTTTCCGTGCGGACATAGCCGTTATTGACGAGGAAACTCAACACCCGGTCCTGGGCAATACGCCCGCCCTTGGCCAAGGCCAGCACCCGATCGCGAAAGATCTTGCGCGGGGGCACGCGTTGGGTGACGGCCGCCATGGTGGTGAGCACGATGCGCGCGGCCTTTTTCCCGGACCCGGACCCAGACCCCAACTTCGCCTCCGGTTCGAGGGCGAGGCGGCTTAGCACGTCGATGCGGCGACTGATCAGTTCGGCATTGGGCGAAACCCGGTCATAGGGCAGGCAATCCCAGGCGGGAAAACAATCGACCGTCACTTCCGGGGCGAAAAACCCAAGTGCTGCGCGCATTTCAGCCACCCGGCCCTCATCGCGGCAGACATGGATGATAGTGCGCCCGGTGGCCCTCACCCGATCGGCCAACAGCCAGGCATCCTGACCCTCCGGCGCGCCATGGATCAGGACATTACCAACCCCGGTCAATACATCCGCCGCCTTGATCTCACCCATCGCCATCCGGTCCATCACTTACCCGTCGAGAAAACTGCCCGCTGCCCTTTGTTGCAGAGCGCCTTGGCCCCCAGAACCCCAGCGAAGCCCCAACAAGACCCCGTGCGATCCCGTAAAACCCCATCAAGCCGCCGGATCGACGAACCGATGCGCCCGGATCAGGGCGAAGACCGACGTATCGAAGCCGGGCGGGGGGTCGTGCTTGCCGATCAGCCAATCCCAAAGATCGGCATCCTCGGCATCGAGCAACGCCTCATACTGCGCCAACTGATCGGGGTCGAGCCGATCCAAATGCCGCTCGGCAAAGGAGCCCAACAACAAATCCGCCTCTTTCGTGCCGCGATGCCACGAGCGAAATTTCAACCGCTTGCGGCGCACGAGATCGTGTGCGTCGCCGGATTGGATCGGATCGGGCACAGGAACGGGTACGAGATCGGTCATAGCTTGGACCTCCTTCTGGCAAGAGCCGCATAGCAATACTGACATTGCGGGCGTTTGGCGATGGTTTTACCGTCGGCACTGCCTTGACCCCATCGCAAGGATGGCGGGTCACCGGTGCCGCCCGGTCGCTTCGGGCTGGATTTATCGCCGAGGGCTGGTTAAAAACAGCCATCAAGCGTTTTCCCCGCCTCATCGTTCAAGGTTCAGCCCGTGCGCCCGGAAATTCTATTTCCACTTTTTGCCCCTGTCACCAGCCTGAAAGGGGTTGGGCCGCGTTTGGGCAAGCTTGTGGAACGGGCGGTCGGGCCGTTTATCGTTGATCTTTTATGGCATCTGCCGGTGGGTCTCATCGACCGGCGCTTTGCCCCGAAGATCATGGAGGCCCCCGCAGGCGCCATCGTCACCATCACGATCACGGTCGACGCCCATCTGCCGCCGGCCGCCCCGCGCGGCCCCTACCGGGTCCGGTGTCGCGACGAAAGCGGATTTCTTACCCTCACCTTCTTTCATGCGAAGGCCGATTGGTTGACGCGCATGCTGCCCGTGGGGGCGACGCGCGTCATCAGCGGCAAGATCGATCTTTTCAACGGCGTGCCGCAGATGAACCACCCGGATCATATCGCGGTGCCGGGGGAACTCGAACTTTCGATCGAACCGGTCTATGGCCTGACGGCGGGCCTGCCGCTGAAAACCATTCGCAAGGCCATACAATCCGCCCTGGACCGCACCCCCACCCTGCCGGAATGGATCGGTGGCGATAGGCTTGCCGCCCAAGGATGGCCATCCTGGCGGGCGGCCCTCGATCGCGTTCATGCGCCCGACGACACAGACAGTCTCGATCCCCATCACCCGGCGCGCCTGCGCCTTGCCTATGACGAGGTCCTGGCCGATCAATTGGCCTTGGCCTTGAGCCGCGCCCATAATCGTCATCAACCGGGACGCCGCACCGTCGGGACCGGCACCATCCGTCGCCAGATCCTGGCGAACCTGCCGTTTCACCTGACCAAGGCCCAAGAAACCGCCCTTGCGGAAATCGAGGCCGACCTTGCCCGACCCGAACGGATGTTGCGCCTGTTGCAAGGCGATGTGGGCAGCGGCAAGACGATCGTCGCCCTCTTGGCCATGATCCATGCGGTTGAATCCGGCAGTCAGGCGGCCCTCATGGCACCGACGGAAATCCTGGCACGCCAACATGCCGCCACCCTCACCCGGCTGTTGCACGGCACGGGGGTGCGGGTCGCCCTCTTGACCGGGCGGGACAAGGGCAAGGCGCGGGCAAGCCTGCTGGCCGCCCTCGCCGATGGCGCGATCCATATCCTGATCGGGACGCATGCCCTTTTTCAGGCCGATGTCGTCTATCACGACCTTGCCGTCGCCGTGATCGACGAGCAGCATCGTTTCGGGGTGGAACAGCGCGTCCAACTCACGGCCAAGGGACGCGGCGTCGATGTCCTGGTCATGACGGCGACGCCAATCCCGCGAACCTTGATGCTGACGAGCTATGGCGATCTCGATTCCTCACGCCTCGCCGAAAAACCGCCGGGCCGCAAGCCGGTTGCGACCCGGCTCGTCTCGCTCGACCGGCTCGGCGATGTCATCGACGGGGTGGCCCGCGTCTTGGCCCAAGGCGACAAGGTCTATTGGGTCTGTCCTCTCGTCGAAGAGGCCGAAACCTTGGATCTCGCCGCCGTCACCGATCGATTTGGCACGATGGCCGAGCTGTTCCCCGGCAGGGTCGGTCTCGTCCATGGTCAGATGAAAGGCACGGAGCGGGACGCCGCAATGGAGGCGTTTGCCGCCGGGCCCGTCGATCTTTTGGTTGCAACCACCGTGATCGAGGTCGGCGTCGATGTCCCGGCCGCAACGGTCATGGTGATCGAGCATGCCGAACGGTTCGGCCTTGCCCAATTGCACCAATTGCGCGGGCGGATCGGTCGCGGGGCCAAACCCGCCTCGTGCCTCTTGCTCTATGCGGCACCTCTTGGTGAGACGGCGCAAAAACGGCTCAAAATCATGCGGGAAACCGATGATGGCTTCGTGATTGCCGAAGCCGACTTGACCTTGCGCGGGGCGGGCGACGTGCTCGGCACGAAGCAAAGCGGCCTGCCCGCCTATCGGCTGGCCGATCCGCTGCTGCATCACGATCTCATCGCCGAGGCCCATGACGAGGCCCGCCGGATCATCGCAGAAGACCCCAATCTTGCCGGTCCTATGGGCCCAGCCCTCAGAATCCTGCTCTATCTTTTCGCCCGCGACAGTGCCGTGCGCTTTTTGCGATCAGGCTGAAATCCGTTCGATCAGGTCCAAGGGCGGGTCGAAATCCTCAAATCCAAGAACCATCCCCCCGGCACCACCATCGCGCGCCAAGGGCAGGAGAATACAGGTAAAAGGCCATTCTTTGCGCTGCCCCCTGTCTTTCGGGTCCGAGAGGACGGCGGGGTCGCCGGCACGATACGCAAACTCCGCCCCGATACGGACCGGGTCGCGATAGGCGATATAGGCGATAGGCCGGGCCTCATCGATCGCGCGCCGACACATCAGGGCCAAGGGATCGCCGGCCGGTACGGCCTCATCCAGCCACCGACCGGTATGATCGGCCCCCATCACCGCCACCAAGGCCGTACCGACCAAGCGAAACCGCAGCCGTTGTGCTGGGGATTGCCATTCGGCCAGAAAAATGCGCGACAAAAGCGGGGCAACCGCGATCGGGTCGAAATCGCTGCGCTTTGGCAAAAGGTTATGAGCGCGAATAGTTTCCCAATAGTCCAACAAATCCACAAGCGGCCCAACCGGCTTGATCTCGGTTCCCGCTGGCAAGCGATATGGCATTACGTCACGCCCTGGTTCAGTCATGCGGTTATTGTCTCGCCCCGGATTGACCGGATCGGACCGATCAGGCAGGAACGATGAGACCAAAATGGAAAACCGGACCCGCAATCGTCGGATTGGCATGGAGAATAACACATACCAGGGTCTTGAAATCTAGTTTTTTATATAATTTTCACACATAATAAACTGCAATCTACGTCTCATTATTGCCGCATTTCCTTTTTATTTTGAATGTTTTTAGCTTAAAAATCAGATCAATCAGACGAAATATTTTAATTGAATGCTGAGATATACTATCTTACAGGGTATTTAAACAGCAAAAATTGTAGAAATACACCTGTTCCTATAGGCTTTGGTACATGGGGCTATAAAATAATAGAATCCAATACGCGGTAAAATTCGAAAAAAATTAATAAATTACTTTATATCCTGTCGATTAGACCGACCGCAAAGGGGCAATGATCCGTTTTTTTCCTGAAATTTCGTACTGCGGGCACCCTTTATTGAGAATCGATGAGCTTTTCACCATCAAACCGACATTGGAATTGATTGAATCGCGTGTCCATCGACAGAGTTTCGACGAAGGGCAACGAGATGATCAGTTTTCCATCCATTGCCCGCGTTCCGGTCGGGGCCATCAATTGCATGTCTGCGTGGGGATGTTCCTTGAAAAGGGCGGCTTCGCACAATTTCAGTTGCGTCGGTGCCATTTTTTTCACATTCTCGATCTCGCCCTCAGCGTGTGCCGCATAACCGGGCACGACAATGGCGCACAACAGCATCAGACCCAGCAACCTGATCGGCATTTTCAGATCCTAATACGATAAACCCACACCCCATAGGCGTTCTTGATACGCTTAATCCTATATTGAGGCGAGAATTAAATTGCTGCAAAGGATATTTTTACACATTTTTGTGTTCCAATCTTGACATTCCGATCGCTCTGGAAATCCTTGGCTATCGCGCGGGACTAAAGGGCGATCACCGCTTATCGGCACTAAGGTGCGGCGTGGGTTCGTCCCCGGCAATCGCCGCCTTCAGATCGGAACGGGATGATGCAAACTTCGATACGCCGCCGCTTGTTTCTCTCGATGCTGTCCGTCGTGCCGTTCTTGGCTTGCGGAGCGGTAAGCCCCGCCAGCGCAGACGACAAGGTCGTGATCGGCACCGATTGGCGGGCCGAGGCCGAACATGGCGGGCTCTATCAGGCGCTCGCCACGGGCATTTACAAGAAATACCATCTCGACGTCGAAATCCGTCAGGGTGGGCCGAACCTCAACCAAGCCCAACTCCTGGCCGCCGGGCGCTATGATTTTTCCATTCAATCCAACAGTTTCGAGCCGCTGAATTTCGTCAAGAACAATGTCCCGATCGTCATGGTAGCGGCCGTTTTTCAAAAGGATCCCCAGGTGCTGATCACGCACCGGGCAACGGGACGCGCCACGATCGACGCGCTCAAGGGCTTGCCGATCCTGATCTCTGCCGCCAGCCGGGAAAATTTCTGGCAATTCTTGAAACGGCAAAACGGTTTCACCGACGACCAGATCCGGCCTTATACCTACAATCTCGCCCCGTTTCTCGTCGATCAAAACGCCGTCATGCAAGGCTATCTGACGAGCGAACCTTACGCCATCGAACTGGCGAGCGGTGAAAAACCGATCACCATCCTCTTGGCCGATCAGGGTTATCAAAGTTACGCGGCCCTCATTGCGACGCGGGCGGATATGGTCCAGAACAAGCCCGATCTGGTCCAGCGCGTCGTCGATGCCACGCTTGAGGGGTGGGATCATTACCTGAAGGATGATCCCACCCCCGCCCACGCCCTGATCAAACGCGACAATCCCGAAATGACCGATGCCCTCTTAAATGCGGCGCGCGACGCGATCAACCGCGAAGGACTGGTCCGGTCCGGCGATGCCTTGACCTTGGGTTTGGGGGCGATGAGCGATGCCCGCTGGGAAGCCTTCGCCCGCAGTACAGGGGTCTACCCGGCCGATCTCGATCCGAAAAAAGCCTATACGGTGCGCTTCGTCAATCATGGGGTGCCCCCTGCCGATCGGCCCCAGGATGGGATGCCCCGTGCGAAACCCTGAGGCGACAGCAGGTCGGCTCTTTGCCGTCGAGGCCCTCACGAAACGCTATGCCAATGGGACCTTGGCGCTCGATGGCGTCAGTTTTGCGATCGAACCCGGCAGTTTCGTCTCGCTGCTGGGGCCGTCTGGGTGCGGCAAAAGCACGATTTTGCGGCTGATCGCAGGATTGAGCGAACCCAGCGTCGGCACGATCGCCTGGGCTGGGGAACGGGTTCCGGCCCCCCAGGATTTGGGATTCGTGTTTCAAGACGCGACGCTGATGCCGTGGGCACGGATCATCGACAATGTCATGCTGCCCCTCTGTCTTAGCGGCCACCCCACCGCTGATTGCCGCGATCGGGCGCAAGCGGCCTTGGATCAGGTCGGGCTCACCGGATTCGAGCGCGCCTATCCGAGCGAGTTGTCGGGCGGCATGCGCATGCGCGTTTCCATCGCCCGCGCCCTTGTCACAGCCCCTAAAATCCTGTTGCTGGACGAACCGTTCGCCGCCTTGGACGAAATGACCCGCACCAAACTGAATGACGATTTGCGCCGCATTTGGCGGGAACGTGCCATGACCATCCTGTTCGTCACCCACAGCGTTTACGAGAGTCTCTATCTCTCCACCCGGCTGCTGGTCCTCTCTCCCCGCCCCGGTCGGCTCGTCCTGGATCTCCCCGTCGACGGACCGGCACACCGCACGGCCGACTGGCGTCTCGATCCTGCCTATGGCGCTTATTGCCGCCGCGTTCTCGCCTGCCTCGCTCAAGGAGACGCTGCATGACGAAAGGCATTTCCAGGCTCGGGCATGCCGCACCGGTGCTCGTGGGCCTCCTCTTGCTTAGTCTTTGGGAAGAAATCGTCTTCCTGCGCGCCATTCCCCCCTATATCCTCCCGGCACCGAGCCTGATCCTCACCCGTCTCGTCGCGGATTGGTCGATCCTCGGGCCGTCTTTGTGGTTTACCCTTAAAACCACACTGCTCGCCCTTGGTCTTGCGATTGCAGGCGGCACGGGGCTTGCGGTTTTATTTGCCCAATTCCCCCTTCTTGCCCGGATCTTTTATCCTTATGCCGTCATTTTACAGGTCACGCCGATCGTATCCATCGCCCCGCTCATCATTATCTGGGTCGACAATACGGTGGTCGCCCTGTTGATTTGCGCCTGGATCGTCGCGTTTTTCCCGATCCTCTCCAATACCAGCCAGGGGCTCGCCAGCGCCGACCGGGGGCTCGGCGATCTCTTCACCCTCTACCGTGCCAGCCGTTGGCAACGTCTGCGCCATCTGCTGATTCCGACCGCCTTGCCTTATTTCCTGGGTGGGTTGCGCGTTTCGGGTGGACTTGCCCTGATCGGGGCTGTGGTCGCGGAATTCGTCGCCGGGGCCGGGGGTCGGGAATCCGGTCTTGCCTATCGCATTTTGGAAGCGGGTTACCGGCTCGATATCGCCCGCATGTTCGCGGCCCTCACCCTCGTCGCCCTCTTGGGCATGACGATCTATGGGGTTCTTTCGGCCCTGACCCGTCTCTGCCTTGCCCCCTGGCATGAAAGCATGCGGGCACCGCAAGAATAAGGTCAAATCTCGGATTCTACTTTAGGCTTGGCGCCGCAGATCCGACAGAAACCCATCGACCGACTGATGCAGCAAGTCCGATTGCCGGGTCAGCGACTGTGCCGCACCGCGCACGGCCTGCGCTGCCTCCCCCGTCGCACCGGCGGCAAGGGTCACTTCGGTGATATTGTCCGACACGGTACGGGTTCCACTCGCCGCCTCTTGCACATTGCGGGCGATCTGCGCACTGGCCGCTTCTTGACGGTCGACGGCCCCGCGGATCTCGGCCGAGCTTTGGTGAATTTCCTCAACCATCTCGACGATGGCCCGGATCGCAGCCACCGCCTCTTGCGTCGCCGATCGGGTTTCATCGACCTGAACCGCGATTTCTTCCGTCGCCCGCGCAGTCTGTGCAGCCAATCCCTTGACCTCGTTTGCAACCACGGCAAACCCCTTGCCCGCCTCGCCTGCCCGCGCCGCTTCGATCGTGGCATTGAGCGCCAGGAGATTGGTCTGGGATGCGATTTCCTGAATCAACCGCACGACATCGCCGATCCGGTCGGCATTGCTGGCCAGATGATCGACCGTCGTCCCGGTCGCCCGCGCGCGCGCCACGGCCCGTTCCGCCATGATCGAGGAACGGCCGACGGCATCGGCAATATTGCGGCCCGCCGTCGCCAACGCATCGGTGACGGCCGCTGCCGCCTGAACATGGCTCGACGCCTGCTCCGCCGCCGCCGATACGGCCATGGATTTTCCGCTCGTCTCACCCGCCGCTGAAGATAGGGTGCCGGCCGCGGCCTGCATCGATTGTGCGGTTTTGGCGACATCCGCCACGACCCCTTGCACCTGGGTCTGAAACTGATCGACTAAGGTGGCGACCAAGCGATTGCGGGCCTGGGCCGCCTCGGCCGTCGCCCGGACCCGCTGGGCTTCGAGCGCCGTCATCTTTTCCACATTGCCGCGAAACACCTCAAGGGCGCGGGCCATCGTGCCCAATTCGTCCGGACGGTCCTGTTCCGGGACCGCAAGCGCCGTCTCGCCCCGTGCCACCGCCGCCATCACGGTGTTGATGCGGGTCAAAGGCCCAAGCATGGCGCGCGCCATGACGAGGGCCATGACGAGGGCCATGAGGCCCGTCACCAACGCCCCGATGCTCTCGACGCGTCCCACCGTCACGATCGTCTCGGCAAGACTGGCCTCCTCCGCCTTCGAGTGCTGGCGATACGCCGAACTCGCCCCCAGCATCGCCGTCCCAAGCTCGATGCCCGCCCGATCCAGGGCGGAAAGACCGGCAACCATCCGTTGTTCCAAGGCAAACCCCTTGTCGAAGGCGGCGATATAAGCCGTCAGCCCTTCCGCAATCGCCCCTGCCGCCGCCTGCCCATCGGCATCGGTCATGATCGCCTGGGTTTCATCGAGGGCTTGGGCAAGGTCGGTAAAGGCCGTGCGCGCCGGGGCGACCAGGCCCATATCGCCCGTCGCCCGATGGCGCAGGACCAAGGTGAGCGCCGTTTCAAAATTATCCACCAATCGTGTCGTGCGCAGACGCGTCACACTTGTGCCGGTTTTGATTTCCGTATTGCGCAATTTGCGCAGCGCATCAAGCAGTTGGGGACCCCGTTTATCGAGATCATCGACGAACAGGGCCTGTCCTTCGGCCTCGTTCTGACGTTGATCACGCCATTTCTTGGTAAAATCGGCAATTTTGCCTGAAAGATCGTCGAACAAGGGCCGGTCGATGGGATTGCTTTTCTGAAGACGATCGCGGATCATGCCGTCGAGTGCCGTCATCGTACGGTCGACGGCCTCGGCACCCTCAAGGGATGGTTGCTTCAACCATCGGCCAAGTTCGATGCGCGCAGAGCGGGCGGCCCGATCCATTTCTTCGATTTGGTCGCCGGTCGAGACCGCCATGCGATAGAGCGATAAGCTCTGATCGAGACGCGCCGACAGCCGGGTTCCGACGATGCCCAAACCGGCAATCAACAGCACGATCAAGATGAACCCGCCATAAATTTGGCGGCGCAATGTCATCCGCATGATCATCCTCATTTTGCTGCACCGCATATAAAAGGTCCAGTACCCTGCGGATTTATTAAGTGTACTCAGTTTTACTTATTAGAAAATTACCAAAATTTGTTTATTGAATTTTATTTTATATAAAAAATAAAAATTTTATTTAATTTTATTTTAAATTTCATACCATTCCCGAGCCCTAGCTCTCACCGACCGACAGGTCGGCAAAGCACGACAATCGGTGTGTCGGTTGCAGGTTCCGCAACCGAGATATTTTCATCATATAAGCCCTTGCCTCACTTTGCTGAAACGCTCATGATCGCGCGCAATTGTTCTTGGGCACCAAGGAGAGATTTTATGGATATGTCCGGAGAATACCGGATCGCGGCCCCACAGGCTAAGGTCTGGGCCGCCCTCAACGATCCTGAAATACTCCGCCAGTCGATCGACGGCTGCGAAGAAATCCAAAAAACCTCCGACACGGAATTCACGGCGAAAGTCACGGCGAAAGTGGGCCCGGTCAAGGCCAGATTCGGCGGCAAAGTCACCTTAAGCGATCTCGACCCGCCGCACGGCTATACCATCACCGGCGAAGGCAGCGGCGGGGTCGCCGGTTTTGCCAAGGGGGGGGCCAAAGTCACGCTCGAAGCCGATGGCGACGGCACGATTCTGCGCTATACCGTTTCCGCCAATGTCGGCGGCAAACTGGCCCAAATCGGCTCTCGCCTGATCGACGGCACGGCGCGCAAGATGGCCGAACAATTTTTCAGCAGCTTTTCCGCCCTGGTTGCACAATCCACCCCCGATGCTGCGGCGCCGGATCTGTCGGCCGTTGCCCAAAGCACCGAAAGCTCGGACGCGGGGGATTTCGTAATCGCCCCACCGGCACCCCCGGTAGC
>DAISJD010000087.1:0-13582 GCA_036821645.1 Aliidongia sp. | reverse complement strand
CCTGGTAACCTTGCCCATAAAACCCCGTCCTTCTATCGGTCGGGATTAGCTTATCCCCCTGTCCGATTTTCCGGGGCCACCTCTGTCCGATGCCCGAGGGGGCACAGCCCGTTTATTGCTCGCTGGTGTTTTCGAGACCATCAAACAACTCTTCAGCATTGGCGAAGCGGGCATTGCGGCTCTGAATTATGGTGTCTGCTTCGGCCATCGCAGCGCGGGTATCGGCGTTCGGCACGCGCACTTCAAATGGCATTGCCCTTTCGACGGCTACTCGCTTCAAAAAAACACGCACGGCATCGGAAACAGTCAGCCCCATTGATGCGAGCGTTTCCGTGGCTTGTATTTTGACATCTTCCTCGACGCGCACATGGATCATCGCTGTCGCGACCATGACAATCTCCCACTCGAATTTCGTAATACAATGTATCTCAATCAGACTTCATCAGCAACCCCAAACCAATCGGTTGCCGACCGTGTCAGCCTTTTTAGGGTATCCTGGTGCGGTTTTTTGCCATCGGGCGGGCCTGTTCCATCGTTTCGCCCTGAGTGATGCAGCAGGCGAAGGCCGGGAATGAAACGCTGTGGTTTCCGGCGCGCGGTTCGTGAATGACGCCGAGATATTCCGTGATAACAACCTCCTGGCTTGATGTGCACGCGATGCCGTGTCAAATTTCATCTGATTAGGGTATGCGATGGAAATAGTCGATTCTATAAGGAATATCCATAGGTCCGCGACCAAGGCCAGCCGCCGCAAAGTCTGATCGGGGTCTGAATTCTGAGGCATCCTGATTGAGGAATGATCCATGAAACGGTCAGGGCCGATCGACCGTGATACAGAGAAAGCCGTTCACCGCTTCATCGCGTTGCTTGCCGATCAGTATGACATCGCCGGTGCCATCCTCTATGGCAGCCGGGCGCCGTGGGACGCATCGGCCCGACAGTGATGCCGATGTCGCCCCCCTGCTGCGTGGCGATCATCAACGTTTCCTAACGACCAAGTTAGCCATGGCCGATCTGGCTTTCGATGTATTGTTGGAAACGGGCATTGCCATCTCGCCGTTACCTTTTTGGCTGGATGAATGGGAACATCCTGAGGCTTATTCAAACCCGCATCTGTTATGGGCCATCGCGCGAGAAGGCGTTCAGCTATGACCGACCGTGTGATGGCGGCATGGTCCATCATATCTGGTGCGCCGCAGTGGGCTTGATTTTGCGTCGCAATATATCTATAACCACGGTTGAATAAACTCTTTTGTGGGTGCTTTATCGTGGAAATTGCAGAGACTTACGTGCGGGCCAGGATCGATCTTGAGACGAAGCGGCGGGCGGTCGATGCGTTGGATGCGATGGGCCTGACGCTTGCCGATGCCATCCGGTTGATGATCATGCGGGTCGCCGATGAAGGGCGGTTGCCGTTCGATACGGCGGGTTCCCCGTCCCCCGGCCTGGAACGGGACGAACGCCGGGCCGGGGCCGCACGGCTCGACGATTTGCTGGCCGATCTCGACGCGTTCGATTGAGGGGGGGGGGCCTAAGTTTAGAAGAAAGGCCGTAGCACCTTTCGGGATATTTCCAGATCGGCGTTTATAGTATACGGTATAGCGAAATGCCCGAATGCGGATTTTCGACAGAAGTTAGGTCGTGTCAGAGGTCGGCGATGACAAAAAACATGCATATGTCCATCACGGTAGATCGCGCGCTTCACGATGAGTTCATGGCACTTGCGGCGATGCGCCATCAACCCGCAGCGCAAATCATTCGTGATCTTATGCAGCATTATATCAATGACAGTAAGGTTCCCAATCAACTGACAGCAGAGACGCTCCGCCTGAGCGATCGTGATGAGGATGTGTATTCGGCATCTGATGTCGGGGATCTTTTTCATAAATTAGGTTTTTGATGCGTGGTTTGATTTATACGGGTCAGTTTAAGCGCGATGTCAAACAAGCACAAAAGCGTGGAAAAGATATGGAGAAACTGCGCATTGCGATTGGTCATCTCGTGTCTGGCGATGCTCTGCCGATCGCGTATCGCGATCACGCTCTTAAAGGTGACTGGAAACCAAGGCGGGATTTGCATATAGAACCCGATTGGTTGTTGATCTATCGAATTGATGAGGATTCGGTTAGGCTGGAGCGTACTGGAACTCATTCGGATCTCTTCGACTAGAGACTTTTCCGCTCCACCCATGTCGTATGCCCCACTTGCTCGAAAGGCCCGATCGGCGTAAACCTGCGGTTTGTTGCGGGTGAGGGATGCGATGGACGGGCAGGAAGAAGAACCCCCCTTCTGGCGGCGGAAGGGCCTGACGGAAATGACCGAGGGGGAGTGGGAGTCCCTGTGCGATCGATGCGGCAAATGCTGCTTGATCAAATTGCAGGTCGAAGAGACGGACGAGATCCTGTTCACCGATGTTGCGTGTTATCTGCTCAATCTCGATACATGTTCCTGTCGGCGCTATCAGGATCGTTCCAAACTCGTGCCGGATTGCGTCAAGGTGACGCCCGACAATATCGCCGCCCTGGCCTTCATGCCCAGTACCTGCGCCTATCGGTTGTTGGCCGAGGGGCAGGACCTGCCGGAATGGCATCCGTTGCGGACCGGGCGCAAGCGGTCGGTCGAACAGGCGGGCATGTCGATCCGGTATAAGGTGATTTCCGAAGAAGAAGTGGATGAAGACGACCTGCCCGATCATATCGTGGATTGGCCGAAATGACGGGCTCTTGTATGGTGGGGGGCGTGGTTTCGATTGTGGGGGCGGGTCGCCTCGATCCTGTGGCTGCTTTAGGTGGAAGATGTGTGGATGCTGAAAAACGCTGAACGGGTTGATGTGGCGATTTTGGGGGCCGGGATCGTCGGCTTGTCCACGGCTTATTTCCTGGCCAAGGCCGGACGGTCGGTCATGGTGATCGACCGATTGCCGGGGCCCGGGCTCGATACGAGTTTTGCCAACGGCGCGCAGATTTCCGTCTGTCAGGCGGAACCCTGGGCTGGGCCCGCCGCCCCGTTCAAAGTGTTGAAATGGTTGCTGCGCGACGATGCGCCCTTGTTGTTCCGGCCCCGGTTCGATCCGGCGCAATGGCGGTGGTTGCTGTTCTGGCTCGGTGAATGTCTGCCGTCGAACAACAAGCGCAACACGATCGCGATTACCGATCTCGCCCTGCATTCCCGCACGGTCTTGGGTCAGATGCGCCGCGAGTTGGGGCTGGAATACGATCAGCGCACCAACGGCATCATTCAGTTTTTCCGCGATCAGGAAAGTTTCGACAAGCATGGCGCGGTTTGTGATTTGCTGCGCAGTCGAGGCTGTCGGATGGAGTTGTTGGATCGCAAGGCCCTGTTGGCGCGCGAACCGAGCCTCGCCTATAGCGATACTCCGATTGCGGGCGGTGCTCATAGCCCCGATGACGAGACCGGCGATGCCCATCTTTTTACCAAGGCCCTGGCGGATGTGTGTCGGGGGCTGGGTGTGACGTTTCGCTATAGTCACGAGGTGGTCGGTATGCCCCATGACCGGGGGCGGGGCGTGGTCGAAACCGTGCGGGTGATGGATTTGGCGACGTCGCTCTATCATGAGATCGCGGCAGGTCAGGTGGTGGTGGCCTTGGGTTCTTATGCGCCGGCGGTACTGCGCCCGCTTGGCATTGCGACGACGCTTTATCCGACCAAGGGATATTCGTTGACGATCCCACTGCCCCCCGGTATCGCCGACGATCGCGTGCCGATGGGGTCAATCACGGATGATGGCCGCAAGACCGTGTTTACCCGAATGGGCGACCGGCTTCGGGTTGCGGGTACGGCGGAGTTGGACGGGTTTTCCCGCGATCTCAACCCCGTGCGCTGTCGGGCGATGCTGGATTTGACGCGGCAGCTGTTTCCGGCCTTGGCAGGTACGGAGCCCAGCCATTATTGGACGGGGCTGCGCCCGACGACGCCGTCGAACATGCCCTATCTTGGGCGCACGAAATATCGCAACCTGTTCCTCAATGTCGGCCATGGCACCTTGGGCTGGACCATGGGGCCGGGCAGTGGCGAGCGGCTGGCACGGATGATGGTGGAGTCTCGTTAACGATCGCGGGCGGGTGGTCCGGGCTTCAGATGTTGGGTCCAGAAGGCGTCGACCGCCGCGAAGGCCGCCGTACGGGCGGCCTCGTTGGTGCCGAGATGGACGGTGCCGACGGCAGACAGACGGGTATGGACCGGACTGTTCGGGGCATCGAAGCCGTGATAGGCATCGGGATAGAGCGTGATGTCGACCGGCAGGCCGTCTTGTTTCGCCTGATATTGCAAGGCTTGGCAGGGGCCTGGGCGGGTCCAATCGTCGATCGCCCCCATAAGGATCGAGAGGGGCGTGGCACTGGTCCAGCCGCGCCGTTCGGCACTCTCGCAGCCGGGATAGAAGGCAATGGCGGCGGTAAACCGGGCCGCAGTCTCGCCGCTGGGCCGGGCGAGACTGGCTAGCACGGTGGCCCCGCCATTCGACCAGCCGACGAGCCCAATCGGGGCCGTGCCGATTTCCGCGCGCGCGCGGAGCCAGTCGAGACCGGCATAGGCGTCGCCCACGCGCTGGCCTGCCGGATGGATTGGGCGATCCTTGAACGGGATCGTGCAGATTTCCGAGATGCCGCGCGGCGTGAAACTGTCGATCAAGAGGGCGGCGTAGCCGGCATCGCGAAAATGGGTGAGCCAGGCCCGGTAAAGCCCGGAGAGATCGCGGCCATTGGCCCCGTGCAGGCCCCCACATCCATGCAGCATGACGATGGCGGGAAACGGCCCTGGCCCGTCCGGGTGGGCATAATACCCCGTGAGCCGTGCCCGATCGCCTGCGTGACTGGCGAGAGTGACGATCTCGTCCGGTGCGGCCACTGCCGGTGTTACGGTGAGGCAGAAGGCGGCCACGCGCAACAGAAACGCAGCAAGCGGCGGGGGGAGGCGGCTAGACATGGCCCAAGGCTTTCAAGCGGGTGCGGATACGCCATGATACGCCTGTCCGTCGGGGTTCATCCCTTGGGGCGAGAAGAAAAAACCCCGCCATTGGGGGGATGGCGGGGTTGCTCAGTACAGGCTCTGAAGCGCTGATCGCGAAGGTGGGTAATCCTGACGATCAGCGACCCAGGTCGCTTATTCGGCGGCTGCGGCCTGTGCCGGGGGCACCGGTTTCCAACGCAGGACGGGGGAACGGGCGGCGGCCGTTTCGTCCATTCTGCGTCGGGGGGTATGGATGGGCGCTGCTTGGAACCGGGCCGTGTCGCCCGATTTCGCCTCAAGGGCGAGCGCCTTTAGGACGTGGATGAAGTGATCGAGGCCCGCCTTGCTTTCGGTTTCGGTAGGTTCGATCAAGAGGGCACCGTGGACGACCAAGGGGAAATACATGGTCATCGGGTGGTAACCTTCGTCGATCAGGCGCTTGGCGATGTCGAGGGTCGTCACCCCCGTATCTTTCAAGAAACGATCGTCGAACAGGGCCTCGTGCATGCAGGGGCCTGTGCCGAACGGGGCCGACAGGGTGTCTTTCAGGCTGGCCAGAATGTAATTGGCGTTCAGGACCGCGTCACTTGCCACTTGGCGCAGGCCGTCGGCACCGTGGCTCATCATATAGCTCAAGGCGCGCACGAACATGCCCATCTGACCGTGATAGCCCTTGAGCCGACCGAACGCTTGGGCCGCATCACCCGTTGCCTGTTCGAGGACGGTAAAACCGGCCTCGCCATGGACGATCCAGGGCAGGGGGGCGAAGGGGGCGAGTTCCGCCGCCATCACCACCGGCCCGGAACCGGGACCGCCGCCGCCATGCGGGGTCGAAAACGTCTTGTGCAGGTTGATGTGCATGACGTCGACGCCGAGATCGGCCGGACGCACCCGGCCGACGATGGCATTGAAATTCGCCCCATCGCAATAGAAGAAGGCCCCGGCGGCATGGACCGCATCGGCGATCGTGCGGATGTCGGTTTCGAACAGGCCGCAGGTATTGGGATTGGTCAGCATGATCGCCGCCACGTCGGGGCCGAGTTTGGCCTTCAGGGCGGCGAGATCGACCCGCCCGGCATCGGTGGCCGGGATCGATTCCACGGTGAAGCC
Organism: Aliidongia sp.; assembly: GCA_036821645.1. GTDB lineage: Bacteria > Pseudomonadota > Alphaproteobacteria > ATCC43930 > CGMCC-115725 > DAISJD01. The sequence goes on along the minus strand of DAISJD010000087.1, from coordinate 7,504 downwards.
GCAGGCGGCGGCGGTGGCGGGGTTGGTGCCGTGGGCCGATTCCGGGACGAGGACGCGGTTGCGGGTTTCCCCGCGCGCGGTGATCGCCGCCCGGATTGCGATCATGCCGCACAATTCGCCATGGGCCCCGGCGGCCGGGCTCATGGCGACGGCGGGCATGCCCGTCAGGGTCTTCAGCCAATGGGCCAGTTGATCGATGAGGGCAAGGGCCCCTTGTACCGTTGACGCCGGTTGCAGCGGGTGAATATCGGCGAAACCCGGTAGGCGCGCCATCCGTTCGTTGAGGCGGGGATTATGCTTCATCGTGCAGGAGCCAAGCGGATAGAGCCCCATATCGATCGCATAATTTTTCTGGGAAAGCCGGGTGAAATGGCGCACGACCTCCGGTTCCGATAGGCCGGGCAGGCCGATCGCATCCACCCGATCATGGCCGCCGAGGCGGGTTTCGACCATCGGCACATCGGGCAGATCGACGCCGGATCGGCCGGGGCTATCCCGTTCGAACAACAGGGCTTCTTCAAGGCGTAAGCCCCGATTGCCGCTATAGGTACCGGTTTCTTGACTGAGGGTTGGGGTGAATTGGCTGAGAGCCTGGTTCCATCCGGTCATGTTACAGCACCTCGCGAAGACGGGAAACCAAGGCATCCATGTCGTCCAAGGTGCTGGTTTCGGTGACGGCCACGAGCAGCAGGCGGTCGAGGTCGGGGCGATCGGGGTAGAGGCGGCTCACCGGCACGCCAGCGAGAATCTCTGGTGCCAAGGCCTCGACCACGCTGGCGGCCGGTTTCGGCAGGCGGACCGTGAATTCATTGAAGAAAGTACGATTGAGGATTTCGACGCCGGGCAAGGTCGCCAAACGGTCGGCCAAGAGACAGGCCTGGGCATGGTTGAGACGGGCGAGTTTGGTAAAGCCCGTTTCGCCCAGCAAGGCCATGTGGATCGTGAAGGCCAGCGCACACAGCCCGGCATTTGTACAGATATTGCTGGTCGCTTTTTCCCGGCGGATATGCTGTTCGCGGGTCGAGAGAGTCAGAACCCAGCCGCGTTTGCCTGTAGCGTCGACGGTTTGGCCGCAGACGCGCCCCGGCATCTGGCGCACGTATTTTTCGCGTGTCGCAAAGAGACCGACATGGGGTCCGCCGAAATTCAGGGCATTGCCGATCGATTGACCTTCGGCGGCAACGATATCCGCCCCCATCGCCCCGGGTGCGCGAATGGCGCCCAGCGAGACGATTTCCGTGACGACGACGACGAGGAGAGCGCCTAAGGCATGGGCCTTTTCGCCAAGGGCGGTATAATCGTGGAGACGGCCGAAGAGATCGGGGTTTTGGACCACCACGCAGGACGTGTCGCTATCGATAAGGGCGGCCAGATCTTCGCGATCATCGAGATCGGGGGGGAGAGCCTCGGTCGTAAACCCCGTATAGCGGCCATGGGTTTCGGTGGTTTCGCGATAATGACTGTGCAGGCCGCCGGACAGAATCGCCTTTTTGCGTTTCGTCACCCGGTTCGCCATCATCACGGCTTCGGCCGTGGCACTTGCCCCGTCATACATCGAGGCGTTCGCGACCTCCATGCCGGTGATGAGGGCGACTTGGGTTTGGAACTCGAACAGATATTGCAGGGTTCCCTGACTGACTTCCGGTTGGTAGGGGGTGTAGGAGGTGAGAAACTCACCCCGTTGGATCAGATGATCGACCGAGGCGGGGACGTGATGACGGTAAACCCCGGCCCCCAGAAAGCTCGGCACCGATCCCATGGGCACGTTGCGTGCGGCAAGGGCGGTGAGCGCCCGTTCGACGGCGAGTTCGCCCTGGTGCAGGGGCAGATCGACCGGTTGATCGCGCCATGCCTCGGCTGGAACATCCTTGAATAAGGCGTCGACCGAGGGGACGCCGATCACGTCCAGCATCGCATCCCGTTCAACCGGGGTCAGGGGCAGATAGCGCATGGACCATTACCCCGCGATATAGGCGGTATAGGCGGCTTCGTCCATCAACCCGTCCAATTCGCCTGGATTGCTCAGGGTCAGTTTAAAGAACCACCCATCGCCAGCAGCATCGCTATTGACGCGTTCGGGGGCGGCGTCGAGGGCCTCGTTGACGGCGGTGATCGTCCCGGAGACCGGGCTATAGACCTCGCTTGCCGCCTTGACGGATTCGACGACGGCGACGGCGGCCCCGGCCGCAACGGCGGTGCCGACGGTGGGCAATTCGACGAAGACGACGTCGCCCAGGAGCGATTGGGCGTGATCGGTGATGCCCACGGTGGCTTCTGATCCGTCAAGGCGGACCCATTCGTGACTTTCGGTAAAGCGGAGCGCTGTCATAACCCTGTTCCTTTGTCTTCGTCTATCGTCTGAAATGCGGGGCGCACGGCTGTTTTATGCGGCGCGGTAATAGCGGTGCGGCGTGAAGGGCAGGGTCCCGATCCGGGCAGGACGCGCAACGCCGCGCACCATGAGATCGACACGGGTGCCGACGGCGGCAAAGGCGGCGGCGACATAGCCCATGGCGATGGGACCTTCGAGTGTCGGGCCGAAGCCGCCGCTGGTCACGACGCCGATTTTTTCCCCGTCCGCGAAAATTTCCGTCCCTTCGCGGGCGGGCGCCTTGCCGTCGGGGAGAATGCCGACCCGTTTGCGTGCCGGGCCAGTTGCCAGTTGGCTGAGAATGATGTCGGCACCTGGAAAGCCGCCCTCTGCGCGCCGCCGTTTGCCGAGCGCAAAACCGAGATCGGCTTCGACCGGGGTTGTCGAACCGTCGATATCGTGGCCGTAGAGGCACAAGCCAGCCTCCAAGCGCAGGGAATCACGGGCCCCAAGACCGATCGGGGCGACGCCGGGTTCGGCCAGCAGCAGGCGGGCAAGACGGTCGGCCTGATCGGCCGCGACCGAAAGTTCGTAACCATCTTCGCCGGTATAGCCCGATCGTGTGACGAGGAGGGGGATATCGTCCAAGTGTGCGGCAAGGGCCGTCATAAAGCCCATATTTTGGGCGGCAGGGATGAATTTAGCCAAAACTGGCGCCGCCTCGGGGCCTTGCAACGCCAAGAGCGCCCGATCGGGCAGGGGCGTGATCCGCACGCGGTTGGCCAGATGACGGGTGATATGCGCGATGTCGCCCTCTTTGGTGCCCGCATTGACGACGAGGAACAAGCGATCGTCACCGAGATTCGTCACCATCAGGTCATCGATGATGCCGCCCTGATCGTTGGTGAGCAGCGTATAGCGCATCCGACCGGGTTTTAAGGCTTGGATCTCGCCGGGGACGAGGGTTTCGAGTGCCGCCGCCGCCTCGGGCCCATCGAGATAAAGCTGACCCATATGGGAGACGTCGAAGAGGCCCGCCTTCTCGCGCGTGTGGCGATGTTCGACCAAGACGCCCGATGGGTACTGGACCGGCATGGTATACCCGGCGAACGGCACCAACTTTGCGCCGAGGGCGCGGTGTAGATTGGCAAGCGGCGTTTCTTTGAGGGGGGTATCGGACGTGGACATCAAGATCACCGCAGACTGAAAAGGACAACAGAAAACCCGCCTTGCGACGGACCTGTGCCCCCTCTGTCTTGGGACCTGAAAGATTGGCGAAACCTCATACGGTGCATCGCAATGCCACCCGTTCAAGAGGATACGCTTACCTCGTCGGTGGGAGAAACCCGATCACCGGGATGTCTCCGCTTTCCAGAGTAGCCTTCACCCACGCGGTCCTGGATGCCTGAGAGTTTCCGGGGCGGTTGCTCCTTCGGCGCCGATCCTGATGCGCAGTCGCATCTGATCAATCTCTCCCACGCGGGTCATCGACTGCTGCATGGGTCGCATGTCGGCACGACGAAGTCAATGACTTGATGCAGAAAAGACGAGCTGGGCGACGGTTTGATGCGAATGCTGGAAAAATTGCACCTTAGGGGTGGCGGGTCTTAGGAGGCTGCATCCCCATCTGCGACGCCTTGCCGGTGCGCGTCGGATTGTGCGCTGCCGTCCTGGAACAGGGCGACCAAGCGATCTTGCAGGCTCGTCAGATCCGGCGCATCCGCCGTCATGAGGGCGCGTTCGAGTCTCGCAGCCTCTCGGGACAAAGCCATGAAACCGATCGTCGCCGCCGAACTTTTTAGGGAATGCGCCTCGCGAGCAAGACGGTTGTAATCGCGACTTTGGATAATCGCCTTGAAGAGATCCAATCGTTTTTGGGTTTCCAGCTGAAAACTGGCCAAAATGGCGTCGGTTGCGTCAGGGCCGATATCGCGTATGAGCTGATCGATCTTTGTCGGATCGAAGGACGGCGGGGCGGTTCGTTCGCTGGGGACACTGGCGGTATCGGCTGGGGCGGCAAGGGCCGGTCGTTCGGTTTCCAGCAGTGCCTTGATCTGACTTTCGAGTTGGTGACGCGTGATCGGTTTCGAGGCAAAATCATCCATGCCCACCTTTAGACACTGCGCTGCATCGTGACTGAAGGCATTGGCTGTGAGTGCCAGAATCGGGATGTGTCGGATCGGGGTGGCCATGGCCCTGATGGTTTTTGTCGTCTCGAGTCCATCCATTTGCGGCATCATCACATCCATCACGATGAGGTCGTAGGGTCGTTGTTTCAGGGCCGCCAAAACCGCCATGCCGTTTTGGGCGCAATCGACCGCAAAACCCAATTGATGCAGCATCGTCGAGGTAATCAATTGGTTGGTTGCATCGTCTTCAGCGAGTAAGACACGCCGACCATCGCCGATCGCTGGGAGTGGTTTTTGGCCCTTGATCATTGTGTGGGGTAAGATGGATTCAATGGTTTTGATGAGTTTTTTTATGCTGAGTGGTTTTTTTATATAATTTATAGATAAAAATTCATTAACTTCAATAGATGGTTTTATTAATTTATCATCGTAAAGAACAAAAATAAATAATTTTGATTTTATTTTTTCAAGATTTATTGATTCAATAAATGAATCTATAGATTCTTCCATATTCAATATAATTGCATTGAATGGGGCGTTGTCTTCGTTTGATGTTGATATATATTTTGTTGCTTGGGAAATAGATGGTGTGATTTCAAGGTCTGCATCCAAATCAATCAAAGGCTGACTAATATATTTCTGGCTGATGGGATTGTTATCGATCAGCAGAATCGTCGCATGGTCGAGTGTGACGGCGCTTTGCTTGGGCGATATGGTGTCTTGTCCAAGGCGCGTCGTGAGGCTGACATGAAAGACGCTGCCCTTCATTTCAGTGCTTTCGACATAGATCGTACCGCGCATCAAATCGACGAGTTTTTTGCAGATGGCAAGGCCAAGACCGATGCCGCTGAATTGGTGGTGTGCTGTGCGGTCGAATTGGAAAAATTCCTGGAACAACGAGGTAAGGGCATTCTGAGGTACCCCGATACCCGTATCGCGCACAGAAAAACGCAAATCCCGTTCGAGCGGTTGATTGCCGGGTTTTGCCGTCACTTCGATCATCACGCCGCCGGTATGGGTGAATTTAATCGCGTTGCTGACAAGCTTCATCAAGATTTGCCGCAGACGCATGCTGTCGCCAATGACGCATGTCGGCACATCGGGACTGACGTAAAGACCGATTTCGAGTTTCTTTTGGCGGGCCTTCGGGGCCAGAAACCCGATGACGGTTTCGCAGAGCGTGGCGGGGTCGAAGGGGGCATTGTCCAAGGTGAGCAAATCAGCATCGAGTTTTGCGAAATCAAGGACATCGTTGATGGTTTCAAGCAGCTTTTCCCCGGATTCTCTTAAGTTTGCGAGATGTTCGTCCTGTTCCCGGTCGAGATCGGTTGCGGCCAGAATGGCAATCAGACCTAAGATGCCGTTCAGGGGCGAGCGGATCTCGTTACTCATAATGGCGAGAAACTCGCTGCGCATGCGACTTGCCGCTTCGGCCAAGTCGCGGGCGTGTGCGAGATCCAGTTCAATGCGTTTGCGATGGGTAATGTCGGAAAATGTCCGGACAGCCCCACCAGCTTTTAAGGTTTTAGTTTGGATTTCAAGCATGCAGCCATTCGGACGTCGGCGTTCGTATGTTGGCATATCGAGAATATGTTGACGAGATTCCATCAGCTTGCGCAGCCACGGTTCGAGATATTCCCCGCTATGGCCGAATTCTCCCGTTGACCATTGATAGCGCAGGATTTGATCGATTTTCATGGGGGTTTCGGCGATTTCAGGGGGAAGGCCCAAGAGTTCGATCGCCCGTTGATTGACCACGGTGACCCGACCATCCGCATCAACCATCATGATTCCCTGGTTGATGTTTTCGAGTGCAATTTCCAAAAGGGCCGATTTTTCACGCAATGCCTTCAGGTTTTCTGTGTGGGCGGTATGCTGTTGCTGTTCTTTGGTGACGTCTTTTAGCGTCCCGCCAAGGCGCGTGACCGTATCATGGTCATCCGCGATGGGGGTCATTTGGATTTGGATGATGCGAATGCTTCCGTCCGGTCTGACGAAACGGAAAGTTTCCGTCGACAGCGATTGTTTATGAGCAAAAGAGTTCGTTAGGAACGTCTCAAACCTGCTTTTATCGTCTGGATGGAGATTATGCGAAGCAGTCTGACCGATCGATCGATCACAACTATATCCAGTGACGGCGAGCCACGCCGCAGAGAGTCGCTGCCAGACGCCATGCCGGTCAATTTCGACCAAGACGATCCCAAATCGGTCCAAGAGCATCGTGTGGTCATCGCAAGCACGGCTCAGACGCCGATAGCGTGTGTTGGCGTTCAGCGCGGATAAGATACTCGTGAGCATGGCCAAGAGCGACAGGACGCTGATCGCGCCCATCGTCAAAACGAGTGGCGATTGCGTTGCATCGTCCAAGGCGGGGAGTATCGTCTGGTCTCGGAGGGTTGCGATGGCTGTCGTGATGTCGACGGCGAACATTGCCGCTGAAATCCCTGAATGAGAGGCCATTATGTCGATCTACCCCAATGAACTGCGAAAGCCTGTTTCGTGGCAATGTTTAAAACAAGGATTGAACCAAGCTTGGCACTGTAAGCGATCCGTGTTCATTTTTCGTAAATAATGAGAGATGGCGTGGGTTTCGGATCTATAACCAATTATGGATCGTTTTATGGGCCTTGGGGATGCGTCGTCGGTGTCGGGATGTCGAGGAAGCGATTCTATCGAGATTTTTTTATCTATTTGCGATGAAAATTACGCTTGACCATCTAATTTGACTTATTTGTTGGTTACTATGTCTGACAAAATTATCAGAAAATAATGCGTTTTTATTCTAATGAATTGTTTTAAAAGTATTTTTTAAAGATTTTTTTTATGAATTCACATAAGGTGGGTCCGATGTCGTGCGTTTGTAATTCAGAAGAGGATTTTTTTGATGAAAGTTTGTTTCTTTTCGGTGTTATTTTGAAAAATTGATCACATTTTTTTGAAACAAACAGAAACATTTTGTAAAGCGTGAGTAACAAAATAATCTTTAGAAAATAATGTATTTTTTTTGTAATTATTTTTTATTTTTTATTAAATTTTAAATAAAATAAAATTATTAGGATTATTT
>DAISJD010000086.1:0-13897 GCA_036821645.1 Aliidongia sp. | reverse complement strand
TCCCCGGAGCCCGCTTGGCGGCCCCCCCCCTTGGCCATATCGGCCTTATCGTGGGACGCCGGGCCCCCAACACGGTATGGCCCTTGTTGACCCAATGGCTCCATCGGCCACAATTTGCCTGACCCCGCGGCACGAGAGAAGAAAACTGGTTTTGATCCCGATCAAAACGTGCAAGGGGGGCTAGACGGGCCTCAATCGGCAACAGTATGGTGACTGTCGGCAAGGATTGAACGGTCTCTCCAACCCGCGACGCGCTTGCCCGCACACCCTTTCGGGCGGTTGTGCGGCGGCACGGGCGGCATATCGAGGCCTCATACGACCCCATAAGGAGGATTCACTATGACTGATGTCGTCATCGCCAGCGCCGCGCGCACCGCCATCGGTGCGTTCAACGGTGCGCTCTCTTCGGTTCCGGCCCATGTTCTGGGCGAAGCGGTGATCCGCGAATCCCTGATCCGCGCCAAGGTCGAACCGGGCGATGTGTGCGAGGTGATCCTCGGTCAGATCCTGACCGCCGGCCAGGGACAGAACCCGGCACGCCAAGCCGCGATCGCCGCCGGGATTCCGGTTGAACGGACCGCCTACGGCATCAATCAACTCTGCGGATCGGGCCTGCGCGCCGTCGCCCTCGGCTTCCAGGCGATCCGTAATGGCGATAGCCGCATCGTCGTCGCGGGCGGTCAAGAAAGCATGAGCCAAGCCCCCCATGTGATGCATCTGCGCAATGGGGTCCGCATGGGCGACGCTACCTTGCTCGATACGATGATCAAGGACGGGCTCTGGGACGCGTTCCACGGCTATCACATGGGCACGACGGCCGAGAATGTCGCCGAAAAATGGGCCATCGCCCGCGACGCGCAGGATCTGTTGGCGTTGGGCTCGCAAAACAAGGCCGAAGCCGCGATCAAGGCCGGGCGGTTCAAGGACGAGATCGTCCCCGTCAAGATCGCGACCCGCAAGGGCGACGTGATCGTCGATACGGATGAATATCCGAAATTCGGCACGACCCTCGAAACCCTGCAAAAACTGCGTCCCGCCTTCAGCAAGACCGGATCGGTCACGGCGGGCAATGCCTCGGGCATCAATGACGGGGCCGCCGCCACAGTCTTGATGAGTGCCGACGAAGCCGCCCGGCGCGGCGTTACCCCGCTTGCTCGGATCGTGTCCTGGGCCACGGTCGGCGTCGAGCCCAGCATCATGGGGTCCGGCCCGATCCCGGCCAGCCGCAAGGCCCTCGAGCGGGCCGGTTGGCATGCCGATCAACTCGACCTCATCGAAGCCAACGAAGCCTTCGCCGCCCAAGCTTGCGCCGTCAACAAGGACATGGGCTGGGATCCCGCCAAGGTCAACGTCAATGGTGGGGCCATCGCCTTAGGCCATCCGATCGGCGCATCGGGGGCCCGGGTGCTCACGACGCTGCTCCATGAAATGGTGAAACGCGACGCGAAAAAGGGCCTTGCGACCCTGTGCATCGGCGGCGGCATGGGCATCGCTCTGTGCGTTGCCCGCGACTGACGAAACGGTGGCATGTCCCTGCCGGACCTAAAACCCGCAGGGACATGGGCACGGACCAAAGGGCCCAAGGCCAGAACGGCCTTGGGCCGGTGATGACGAGGGGGGAGAAAAAATGTCAGGACGCGTTGCATTAGTCACCGGCGGAACCCGGGGCATCGGGGCCGCCATCTCCGTGGCGCTCAATAAGGCCGGATACAAGGTGGCCGCCAATTACGGCGGCAATGACGAAGCCGCCCGGAAATTTACCGATGAAACCGGCATCCCGACCTTTCGCTTCGATGTCGGCAATTTCGAAGCCGTGCGCGACGGGGTTGCCAAGATCGTCGATGAATTGGGTCCGATCGAAATCCTGGTCAACAATGCCGGGATCACCCGCGATACCCCGCTCCATAAAATGAGCCCGGAACAATGGGCGTCGGTGGTCGAGACCAACATCACTTCCTGCTTCAATCTGTGCCGGGTCACGATCGAAGGCATGCGCGAACGTCAGTTCGGCCGCGTCATCAATATCGGCTCGATCAATGGTCAGGCCGGACAATTCGGTCAGGTCAATTATGCCGCCGCAAAGTCGGCTCTGACCGGCTTCACCAAGGCCTTGGCCCAAGAAGGGGCCGCCAAGGGCATCACGGTCAATCTGATTGCACCGGGCTATATCGATACGGAAATGGTCCGGGCCGTGCCCCCTGCCGTTTTGGAAAAAATTATCGCGAAGATCCCCGTCGGTCGTCTCGGCCAACCGGAAGAAATCGCCCGCGCCGTCTTGTTCCTCGCAGGTGACGAGGCCGGTTTCATTACCGGATCGACCCTGTCGCTGAACGGCGGTCAACATATGTATTAAGCAGGCATCGCGGGCGATCCTTTTCGCCGGATCGCCCGCGACGCCACAGATTTGGCCGATTAATCGGCAGGATAGACAAGAGGTGCGCCATATCCCCCTATGATCGTGCGTCGCGCACCGCCCGCTCGCTGCAAATCCGGGCGACCGGGATCGGCATTTTGGCGATTCTCATGTGGTCGTCCCTCGCATGGTTGACCCGGATCGTCGGGCCGATTCCCCCGTTCGAATTCGTCGCTCTGACCTTTGGCCTGGCGGGCCTCGGCTCCCTGCTGTTCTGGGCCCTGCGCGGCGAGGATATCCGGGCCCATCTTGCCCACCCGCCCCATATCTGGGCCCTCGGTCTGTTCGGCTTGTTCGGCTATCATTGCCTGTATTTTCTGGCCTTGGGCACGGCACCCGTGGTTGAGGCCAGTCTCGTCAATTACTTATGGCCCTTACTGATCGTCGTGTTCGCCGGGTTTTTGCCCGGTGCGCGTCTCAGTCTCTGGCCGCTTCTTGGGGCGGGCATCGGGCTCTTGGGTGCCGTCATTCTGCTCACCGACGGCTTTTCCCGCACGATCGGTGCGGGCAGTCCGGTGGGATATGGTGCCGCCTTGGCCGCAGCCATCGTGTGGGCTGGCTATTCCGTGTTGAGCCGCCGGTTCGGGGCGGTGCCGACTCAATCGATCGGCGGATTCTGTCTCGTCACCGCGCTGTTGGCACTTGCCTGTCATCTTGGTTTTGAATCGTGGGTCCCTCCCCATGATCTGCCCGGCTGGCTCGCCCTGCTCGCCATGGGGATCGGCCCCACGGGTCTTGCCTTCTTTGCCTGGGACTATGGCGTGAAACGGGGCAATATCACGGTGTTGGGCGGCATGAGCTATGCCACACCCCTGCTATCAACGGGCCTTTTGATTGCGACGGGCGAAGCCGCCGCCACCCCCGCCATCCTCATCGCCTGTCTTGCCATTGTCGGCGGGGCCCTGTTGGCGGCCCGCGACCTCTGGGCCAAAGCCGCCGCCTAATCCCATGACCAAGGCCATCCCCACTCTTTCCCGTGAAACCGCCCGCCGCATCGCCGTAGCAGCCCAAGGGTTCGGCGGCCGGACGAACGATCCCCCCCTTGCCATGATCGACCGTCTCGGGGTTTTGCAGCTCGATTCGGTGAATGTCCTGATCCGTAGTCATTACCTACCGCTGTGGAGCAGGCTCGGCCATTATGAGCGCACCCATATCGATGAGGCCGCCTATCGCCTGCGCACCTTGTTCGAATATTGGGGGCACGAGGCGTCCCTGCTGCCGATTGATCTGCACCCTTGTTTTCGCTGGCGGATGGATGACGCGGCACGGGGCGACGGGCTCTGGGGATCGATCGCCAGGGTCAAGCGCGACAACCCGGATCTCGTCGACCGGGTACGCGATCACGTCCGCGCCCATGGCCCCATCCAGAGCCGCGATCTTGAGGAAACCGGGGCGAAGAGCAGTGCCTGGTGGGGGTGGAGCGATGGGAAAAAAGCGCTCGAATTCCTGTTTTGGTCCGGCGAAATTTCAGCCTCGGATCGGCGGAATTTCACCCGTTCCTACGATTTGACGGAACGGGTCATTCCGCCATCGGTCTTAAACCAGCCGACACCCGATCGCGCCGACGCACAACGCACCCTCATCGCCCGCGCGGCACGGGCCATGGGCGTTGCGAGCGAAACCGATCTGCGCGATTATTATCGCCTGCCCGTGTCCGATGCCCGATCGGCCATCGCGACCCTGGAAGAAGCGGGAACGTTGATCCGGGTCGCCGTCGCGGGATGGGCCAAACCCGCCTGGGTCCATCGCGATGCCCCACCCGCCGACGCCGACCCACACGCCCACGATCACGCCTGTCTTCTGTCCCCCTTCGACTCGCTGATCTGGGAACGACAGCGCACGGAACGGCTGTTTGGCTTTCATTATCGCCTCGCCTTTTATACGCCCGCCCCCAAACGGGTGCACGGTTATTACGTCATGCCGTTTCTCCTGAACGATGCGCTCGTCGCCAGGGTCGACGTGAAGGCCGACCGCAAAACGAAAACCCTCTCGGTCTTGGCAAGCTATGGCGAGGCCGACATCGACGCAGGTGCCGTCATCGACCGTCTGGCGGGCTCCCTCGTCGATTTGGCCGATTGGCTCGGCCTTGCCGCCGTGACCGTCCGGGACAAGGGTGATCTCGCCCCCGCCCTTGCCGGTACCGTTGCCAAACGAATGGGATAAAAAAACCACTAAAAACCGTCTTTCCTTGCTTCTTTTCTCGCATCACGCAATATTGACAATATAATATCTACTTGACCAATATAACGACATAACAGGCGCATCGCCCGCATCGGTGCCCGCCCCCCCAGGAGACGTCCGTTTCGTGACCAGCCTTACGCTCAGCCACCTGTCAAAATCCTTTGCCCTTGGCAAACAACGGGTCCAGGCCTTGGATCGCGTATCGCTATCGGTTCAATCGGGCGAGATTTTCGGCATCATCGGTCGCTCCGGTGCCGGCAAGAGCACGCTCCTTCGCGCGATCAATCTGTTGGAACGCCCCGATCAGGGCAGCGTCACCGTCGGTGGGATCGATCTCATGGGGCTGAGCCCTGCCGATCTGCGGCGCGAACGTCAAAAAATCGGCATGATTTTTCAACATTTCAACCTGTTGGCGCGACGCACCGTCTACGACAACGTCGCCTTGCCTTTGGAATTGGCGGGGTGGAACAAGGCCCGGATCAAAGACCGGGTCATGCCGTTGCTGGAACTCGTCGGGCTCGAAGAAAAACGGGCTCAAGTGCCCGCCACCTTATCCGGCGGCCAAAAGCAACGGGTCGGCATCGCACGGGCCCTTGCCCCCGAACCGACCTTGCTTCTCTCGGATGAGGCAACATCGGCCCTCGACACCCAAACCACCCAGTCGATTCTGCACCTGTTGCAGGATATCAATCAACGCTTGGGCCTCACCATCGTGCTCATCACCCATGAGATGGCGGTCGTCCGGGAAATCTGTCACCGGATCGCGGTCATGGATGCGGGTCAAATCGTCGAAACGGGCCCCACCTTCGACCTTCTGACCCGCCCCTCTCATCCGATCACGCGCGATATTGCCGCCTCGCTCGATATTCATCCTCCGTTCGACAGTCTTTATGGCGGCCCCTTGCTGGTCGAACGTCCAGAAGACGGGGCGACGATTCTGCGCATCGTCTTTACCGGCCCAACGGCAGAGCGCCCCGTCATCGCCGATCTGGTGCGGCATCTCGGGATCGACCTCAATATCCTGTCGGCCCATATCGATTATATTCAAAAGCGCCCGTTCGGCATCGTCACGGCGGAAGTAAGCGGCCCGTTGGCACCGGTCTTGGGATATTTGTCCGAACGCGGACAAACTGTGGAGGTTCTAGGCCATGTCCAGCGCAAAGCTTGAGCAATTGTTCCAATCCCTGCTCGACACGCTGGCCATGGTTGGCATCGCCGATCTCGTGGCCTTGCTGTTCGGAACCATCCTCGGCGTCGTCCTGTTCGTGACGAGCGAACCCACCTTGACCCCCATGCCGATCCTCAATCGGGTTTTGGGATTGATCGTCAATGCGACCCGTTCGACCCCCTTCATCATTTTGATGGTTGCGATCATTCCCTTTACCCGGCTCATCGTCGGGACCTCGATCGGCACGGGGGCGGCCATCGTTCCCTTGGCCGTCGCCGCCATTCCGTTCTTTGCCCGGCTCGTCGAAACCGCCTTGCGCGATATCGATCGCGGTTTGATCGAAGCCGCCCAAGCAATGGGGGCAACGCCCGTTCAGATCATTGCGAAGATCCTGCTGCCCGAAGCCCTGCCAGCCCTCGTGCGGGCCGTCACCTTGACCATCATCAGTCTGGTCGGATATTCCGCCATGGCCGGTGCCGTGGGCGGCGGTGGCCTCGGCGATCTTGGGATTCGCTACGGTTATCAACGGTTCGACGGCGTCGTGATGCTGGCAGTTATTGTGGTTTTGATCCTTTTGGTCCAGTTTATCCAGACGATCGGCGACCAAATCGCCCGCAGCTTACAGAAGAAATAACCACTCCCTCAATATCCGATTAAGGATCAGACCATGTGGAAACAGGCCCGACTTTTCGCCCTTGCCGCCCTCAGCCTCGTCAGCATCGCGGGTTCATCCTTTGCAGCAGAGGCCGAAAAGCCGACCCCCTTGAAAATCGGCGTGACCGCAGGGCCCCATGCGGAAATCATGGAAGTGGTCAAAACCGAAGCCGTCAAATATGGCCTCGATCTCAAGATCGTCGAATTCAACGACTATATTCAACCCAATGCAGCATTGGCTCAGGGCGATCTCGATGCCAATTCCTATCAGCATCAACCATTTTTGGATCGGCAAATCGCCGATCGGGGCTATGATTTGATTGGGGTCGGCAAGACGATCATTGCCCCCCTCGGCATTTATTCGCGTAAAGTCAAAAAGATCGACGATCTCGCAAACGGGGCCAAAATCGGCATTCCCAACGATCCGACCAATGGGGGACGCGCCCTCTTGGTGCTCCAGACCGCTGGCATCATCAAACTCGACCCGGCCAAAGGCGTTCTGGCAAGTCCGCAGGACGTTACGGACAACCCAAAGAAGGTAAAATTCATCGAGCTTGATGCCGCCCAACTGCCCCGATCGCTCGACGATTTGGATGCGGCTGCAATCAACACGAATTTTGCCATCCAAATCGGCCTGACCCCGACCAAGGACGCGATCGCCGTCGAAAATGCCCAGTCCAAATTCGTCAATCTCCTGGTCATCCAACCGAAAAACCGCGAGAAGCCCTGGGTAGAAAAGCTCGTCAAAGCCTATCACAGCGATCCGGTCAAAAAATTCATCGAAGATAAATACCAAGGCTCATTCCTGGTCGGCTGGTAACGCGGACGATCGCCTTCGCAAGGGGCGTATGCTTTAACGCAGCCCGCACCCCCCACCTGGGACGGGTTGCACCCCGCGCGCGGCGGCGTTAGGGTAGGGGGATGTTTTTTTCAGGCAAAACCCGATCTTGACCTATCTTAGCACCCGACAACCGACCGATGACCACAGCACACGGTCCTTCGATGCCGTCCTGCGCGCCGGTCTTGCCCCCGATGGCGGCCTTTACGTGCCGTCATCCGTCCCACAGCTTGACCGGCAAACGATCCGCCAACTAGGCTCCTTGGATTATCCGACCCTGGCCGCCCGAATCCTCGGCCTGTTCATCGGGGACGGCCTGTCCTCGGACACGATCGACACCATTGCCCACGCGGCCTATCGGCCTTTCACCCATACGGCGATCGCCCCGTTAAAACAGCTGGGCCGGGACGAATGGGTGCTCGAACTGTTTCACGGCCCGACTCTGGCATTCAAGGATTACGCGCTTCAGGTTTTGGGCCACCTCTTTCAAGAGAGTTTGGATCAGACCGGCGATCGCGTGACCATCGTTGGGGCCACCTCAGGCGATACCGGCTCTGCCGCGATGCATGCTTTTGCGCACCGGGACAATGTGGATATCTTCATCCTCTATCCTGCGGGCCGTCCTTCCGACGTTCAACGCCGCCAGATGACCACGCTCGATGCGCCGAACGTGCATGCCATCGCCATCGAGGGCAGCTTTGACGATTGCCAGGATCTGGTCAAGGCGCTCTTCGCCGATGAAGCCTTTCGCGCAGAACAGAATCTGTCGGCTGTGAACTCGATCAATTGGGCGCGCATTGCCGCCCAAATCGTCTATTATTTCGCAGCCGCCACCGCCCTTGGCAGTCCGGATCGCCCCGTGCGCTTCGTCGTGCCGACGGGCAATTTCGGCAATATTTATGCCGGGCACATGGCCCGTCTCATGGGTCTGCCCGTTGCGGGATTGACGGTTGCCACCAATCGCAACGATATTCTCTATCGGTTTTTGACCACCGGGCGTATGGCGCTCAGCACGGTCGAACCCAGTCTCAGCCCCAGCATGGATATTCAAGTGTCCAGCAATTTCGAACGGCTTTTGTTCGAGTTGTTGGGCCGGGACGGCACCGCACTCGCCCGAACCATGGGCGAATTTCGCAAGACGGGCCTGTTACCGGTGGACGAGCGGGTCTGGCACGCCGCTAAGAACAGGTTCGATGCGTTCCGTCTCGACGATGCGGGCATCAAGGAGACGATCGCCCGGGTCTGGCGGCAAACCGGCGAATTGCTCGACCCCCACAGTGCCGTATCGGTCGCGGCCATGCAGGCCATGGGGGGCGAGGCCGGGATTCCCCGCGTTGCGCTCGCCTGCGCCCATCCGGCAAAGTTCCCCGATATCATGCACGCCATCACGGGCATTACCCCCCCCCTGCCGCCCGCCATGGCGCATCTCATGGATTTACCCGAAAGATTGACCCTGATGCCCAACGATTATCTGGCGATTCGCACCTTCATTGCCGCCAACAGCCGTACCGGGGGGGCCCGATGAGCGCCTTGCCCACAGTCACACGCCTGCCCTCCGGTCTCACCATCGTCAGCGACGCGATGGCCGGGGTCGAAACGGTTTCCGTCGGGGTTTGGGTCGATGTCGGCACACGCAACGAACCGGCCGAGATCAATGGCGTCGCCCATCTCCTGGAACATATGGCCTTCAAAGGGACCGAGCGGCGCAGTGCCCGCGACATTGCCGAAGAAATCGAAAATGTGGGCGGTCATCTCAACGCTTATACCTCACGCGAACACACAGCCTATTACGCGAAAATCTTGAAAGACGATGTGCCGCTCGCCGTGGATATCTTGGCCGATATTCTCCAGGCTTCGCGCTTCGACGAAGAAGAATTGGAGCGGGAACGCACCGTCATTCTCCAGGAAATCGGTCAGGCCCAAGATACGCCCGACGACCTCATCTTCGATGAATTTCAAGAACAGGCCTATCCCGATCAACCCATGGGCCGCCCGGTTTTAGGGGCCGCCGACATCGTGCGCACGATGCCGCGCGATCGGGTCGCCGCCTACATGCGCGATCATTATACCGCCGACCGCATGGTCGTTTCCGCCGCCGGTGCCATCGATCACGACCGGCTCGTCGCCCTCATCGAACCCGCCTTTGCCGGTTTGCAAAATCGCCCGGCCCCGCCGGTCGAACCGGCGCGCTATCAGGGGGGCGATCGGCGCATGCTCGACGATTTGGAACAGGTCCACATCGTTCTCGGTTTTCCGACCTGTTCCTATCGCGAGCCCGATTATTACACCGCATCGGTCCTGGCGACCCTGGTCGGGGGCGGCATGTCGTCCCGATTGTTCCAAGAAATCCGGGAAAAGCGCGGCCTCGTTTATTCGATCTATTCCTATGTCTCTGCCTTTGCCGATGGCGGGCTGTTCAGTATTTACGCCGGAACAGGTGAAAAAGAAATTGCCGACCTCATCCCGGCCCTCTGCACCAGTCTGATCGAAACCGCCGATAGTCTGACCGAGCCAGAAATCGCCAGAGCCCGCGCGCAAATCAAATCCAGCCTGTTGATGGGCCTGGAAAGTTCATCCTCGCGCGCCGAACATCATGCCAATCAACTCTTGATTTATCGCCAACCCGTCTCGACTGAGGAATTGGTAGCCAAGATCGATGCCGTCGATCAGACCAGCGTGGCGCGCCTCGCCCGCAGCCTCTTTACGGCACCGCCGACCTTGGCCGCTCTCGGACCGATCAGCCATCTTGAGCCGTTCGAGAAGATCGCCGATCGCCTGAAGGCATGAGACCGGACGCACTCCATGGGTGGGTTTGCCGACCTTTTTTCATTCTCCCCGCCGCGCCACCGTCTGATCGGCGAGACGCTTTATCTGCGTCCGCCGATCAGACGGGATTGGCGCCCCTGGGCACAGATTCGAGCCGACAGCCGCTCCTTTCTGGTTCCATGGGAACCTGCTTGGCCTGACGATGCCCTCAGCAAGCGGGCATTCCATCGGCGCCTTGCCCGGTATGCCGCCGACTGGCAACAGGATGATGGCTACAGCTTCTTTCTCTTCCGTCATGAAGATAACCAACTCTTGGGCGGCATCGGCCTCAACAATGTGCGCAGAGGGGTCTCCCAAACGGCCAGCGTCGGCTATTGGCTCGGACAATCCATGGTCCGCAACGGCTATATGAGCGAGGCCCTGCGGCTCATCTTGGAATTCGGGTTTGAAACGCTCCATCTTCACCGCATCGAGGCCGCCTGCCTGCCCCATAACGCGGCAAGCCGAGGCGTCTTGCTGAAAGCGGGCTTTCGCGAAGAAGGCCATGCGCGCCATTACCTCTGCATTAACAACCGATGGCAGGATCACACCCTGTTCGGACAACTTTGCGATGAATGGCGTGAACGGCGCAAACAGGCACAATCCTTACGCTGGCATAAAATCGGCACCCAGTTCGATCAGCAAGCCTGATCATCCTCAATAGCCTCATCATCCGGTTCGAATAAGGAAATCCAGTGCGGCGATCCCGCTGTCACTGGATAAACCGCAATTTCATGATAAAGCCCCCGCGCCTCTTCCGCCGGTCCGCGTCGCGTGCCATAGGCGACAATCTCAATGACCCGACGGACAGCACCATAAGAAACCGATAACTGGTCTCCGGTCCTGATCATGCTCGATGGTTTCAACAAGACGACATCGCCCCGAGAGACACCACCCGCAAGACAGAGTTTTGCCGCAAGCGAACGCGTTTTAACGAAGCGTGCATACCATAACCATTTATCAAGACGCAGCCCATCCGCCATCCCCAAACCCCATCCCGGTTTATCTCTTGCACAAGACGGTTTACGCCACTTTTCAGTCCGTATTTTCTGTCGATCATCGCGCGATCACGCGCTCTATGAACCGAAAGAGATATTTTTCAACCCGGCAAACGGATGATCCGGGCCAACATCCTTCTGCTTGGCCCCAGTCGGGACAGTATCCTGGCGTATTCTCCTGCGTCTTGGGCGATAGCGCATCTCACCATCTTCCGTTTCCCCCCGATAGCCCAGGGCGATAACGACCTCTGCCAACTCACCGATCGTGCACCCGATCAAACGGGCAAGTTCCGGTTCGAGCAGAAACTTTTTCTCGCCCCTGACCTTTGCCCGCAGACGCGCGGCCAAGGCTTCGAGCCGATCGGCTCTGATCGCCCGTGGGCCAACCAAGGGATACCCCATCGCTTGCCCCAAACCTGGATCACCGATCAGTGAACGCTCGACCGATAAGCGCCCGGCAGGCGGTTGTTTAACCGGCAGGGGCATTTTCTTGAAAACCGCCCATAAGAGGCCCCGCATCGCAATGGCAGCCGGCTTCAACAACGGATCGAGATAGGTTGTTTCGGTACCAAACCGCACCCCTAAACGCGCCAAGATCTTTTTTTCAAGGGGGGCCAAACAGGACACCAAATCCTCAGTTGCCGAACAATCGAGCGCGCCTAAGGCTTCAGACAGGCAAAACGCGACCCCGCGGGCACGCGTCGGCAGGGCCGTTTGCATAAGAGTGATCAAGGGGGCAAGGCGCACCGCGATAGAAGCGCGCACGAACCGTTCCAAACGACGCCGGACATCATCGCGGATCTCCCCATCCAGGAAATCGGCAGCAAAAACCTCGACGCTGGGCGACAATGCGGTATCGCCAGCCTGCAATCGCCCGATCGATGCCCCCCGCCAACGGATCAGGCCATCATCCGCCATCTCGAACGCATCGTCGCCATCCGCCACCAACTGACGGGCGCGCTGCGGGATCTCTTGACGTAAAATCCGGTTCGCAGCTGCCAAAACGGTACGCGCCTCCAGCGCCACCAACCCCTTTTCCAAACGGCACTGAAAACCGTCCAGCACCCCGACCGAATGTCCTTCGACCCAAATTTCACCCGACGAATCGATATGACCGATCAAATCACGGGTGAAAGCCAAGGAACGAACCAAGAAAGCCGCGCGTCGATCGACAAACCGTTGTGTGATCCGGTCATGCAGCGCATCGGACAAGCGATCTTCGATCGCACGGGTCCGATCCTGCCAATGATCCCCGTCCGCAATCCAATTCGGGCGATGCGCGATATAGGTCCAGGTTCGAATATAGGCAATCCGCTGAACCAGCGTATCAATTTCACCATCCATCCGATCCAGCCGCGCAATCTGCGCTGCGACCCAATCCGACGGCAATCGACCGACCGGCAACATCAAATAGCGAAAGATTTGGATGAGCAATCGGGCATGATGTTCGCTCATCACTTTACGAAAATCGGGAATTTGACAAATATCCCACAGAAGGCGCACCGCCTGTGGATTGGTCGCTTTTTGTGCGATATCCGGATTACGCAACAGGGCGGTAAGCGCCAGATGATCGTCGGCGTCACTGGTCCGACGCAAAATCGACAGGGGCGGCTTTTCTTCGAGACTGCGCAGGAGCCCTGCACCTGTGCGAAAATCCAAGCGCGGATTGCGCCACCAAACCATGGTTTGCGGGTCGAAACGGTGGTTTTCCACGGATCCCACCAATTCCGGATCCAAAGGCCCCACCTCGGCTGTCGTACCAAATGTGCCATTATTCATGTGGCGTCCGGCGCGGCCCGCGATTTGGCCGATTTCCGGTGCGCTCAAGGCGCGGGGCCCGCGCCCATCGAATTTATGCAGCCGCGCAAAGGCCACATGATCGAGATTCATATTGAGCCCCATGCCGATGGCGTCGGTTGCCACCATGTAATCGACCTCACCCGATTGGTACAGG
Source organism: Aliidongia sp. (assembly GCA_036821645.1). Lineage (GTDB taxonomy): Bacteria > Pseudomonadota > Alphaproteobacteria > ATCC43930 > CGMCC-115725 > DAISJD01. The sequence goes on along the minus strand of DAISJD010000086.1, from coordinate 886 downwards.
GCAACTTGGGCATTGCGTGCACGCGGACTAAGGGCACCGAGAACGACGGCCGTCCCGCCGCGTTGCCGCCGGACAAGCTCCGCAATTTCAAAAACATCGTTGATGGAAAAGGCAACGATGGCCGATCGTGGCGGCAACCGCGTTACCTTGCGCGGTCCAGAGTAACTGAGAGAAGAAAATCTTGGTCTTGCAATAATCTCTGCGGATGGAACAAGTTTTTTCAATAGTCCTCTGATCGTATCCGATCCCATGAACATCGTTTCATATCGACCACGCGCCGACAATAGTCGATCCGTAAAAATATGACCGCGCTCTGGATCGCCACAAAGCTGAATTTCATCAATTGCCAGAAAATCAACCTGCCGATCAAGGGGCATTGCCTCAACGGTGCAGATGAAATATTTAGGATGCCTTGGAACAATTCGTTCCTCGCCGGTTACCAAAGCGACCTCAGAGGCCCCCTTAATTCTAACGATTCGCTCGTAATTCTCACGGGCGAGAAGTCGCAAAGGGAATCCGATCATGCCGGAATCATAACCAAGCATGCGCTCAAGGGCGAGATGGGTCTTCCCGGTATTCGTCGGCCCTAAGATCGCTGTAACCCGAGAATCTGATTTTATTGATATCATGGTAAAGAACATTCTGCTTTTTTTTAAAAAAAATCAAGCTATCGTGACAAATCCCTATAAAACTTCAGACAATAAATAAAAAATTAACTCTAATTTACATGCAGATCGCAAGCACATCAATAAAATTTCTCAAGATTAATGTTTTTTAAAAAAAATTTAATCTACTCCGAAAATCTATTAATGAAAATTAATAAATTGAAAATTCATCATTATCGTATCAAATTTAAACCAGCTCAATTTCCAGACTATATCAATAT
>DAISJD010000085.1:0-14007 GCA_036821645.1 Aliidongia sp. | reverse complement strand
GGGTTGGGGTGGCCGTTGTCTGCGGGATTGCCGCCGGGGGTTGCGTCGGTGCGGGTGTAACGCCATAGGCATTGTTGGGCAATTTTGCAATCGGGATACGGATCCCTGGCGGTAGTGTGGGCTGGATTTGGGGTTGATCGCTTGGCGGCAGATCGGCCGGAACGGCACTAGTATCGACCTCAAGGATCGAGGGTTCGGCGGCGGCGGCATAAACGGGGCCCGCCACAAGCATCAAAAGCACACACACCGCGACCCGTCCCCAAAGCCTGTGGCGGGGCCATGGCTCCTCAGCACCGATTTTATCCTGAACCATCATGGCGCCTCCTTTTGCCTGTCCGCCGTTATCGATAGCCATAGCCGTATGGATTTCGATAGATCGGGGCATAAGGTACAATGACCGGTGCCGGTTGGTAATAATAAACGGGCCGTGGTCGGGGCGGCGGGACCGGTTCGTAATAGACGCAGCCGCTGAGGCCCAATCCACTGGCGATCAGCAGGAGTGCTGCCAGCGCGCGGGCGAGGGGCCGTGACGATTGGCCGCTTGTTTTTGGGGATCTGTTGTTGCCGCATGGGGCGATGATCGGATACCACATGATGCTGTGCACCTTGAATTGCGTCGCTCATGGCGTTGGGTCGGTTATGGGGCCGTGGCCTCGTATGAAGAGTACGGTTGCCCGTTCGGTTTTCTTCCTGCATGGATCGCTCTTCGTGCCTTGCAAAGAATGCAGGGGATGATTGGGCCGGTGCCTGATAAACCGCCATAACGGTGTGCCATGATGATGCGAACATGATGATCGCAAGAAGAGGGTTTTGATGCTGAAGGATGAGAAGACGGAGGCTGCGGACCGGGAATTTTGGATGGGTGTCCGCCTGTTCGTTGGCCGTTCCGTTCTGGGCGGTATCGGCCTGTTGGGCTTGTTTACGGCGAGCCATGCGGAATCCGGGGCGACCTATACGGCTGGTCTTGCATTGTTCGGGTTTGCCGTTGCGATCTTGTTTTTTGAAATCGATCGGTTTTTCGATGGCCGTCCCAGCCTGTTCATGGGGACGAAGGGTCTCGTCGCGTCCACCAACGACGATCTGTTGGTCTTGCTGCCGGGGCGCGTGGTCATGATCCTGGCCGGGCTGTTTCTGGCGGCCCGTGCGGAAGAAAATGCGGGCTATGCCATGGGTCTCGGCGTTGCGGGGGTCAGTCTGGTGATGGTCTTTTTGGATTTGAAGGGTGTTTTCGATCGGTTGGATCAATAATCCGTCCGTCGGCTCTTGTTCTCGTCCAGTGCCACACTAGATCAAGACGATCCAACCTGGGAGGAAGCAAAACTATGTCCTTATCCATGCATCAAATTGCAGCCAACAGTTTCGTGAAGGTTCTGACCAATGTCTCGGCGATTTTGGACAAAGCCGCCGCCTCGTGCGAGGCGCGCAAGATCGATCCCGCCGTTTTGATCAATGCCCGTCTTGCCCCGGATATGTTTCCCCTATCGCGTCAGATCCAGATCATGTCCGATGCGGCCAAGGGCTGCATGGCGCGGTTGGCCGGGGTCGAAAACCCGTCATTTCCCGATACGGAAACGACGTTTGCCGATCTGCAAGCCCGCATCGCAAAGACCATCGATTTCGTCAAAAGCATCACGCCCGAGCAACTGGTGGACAGTGAAGCAAAGTCAATTACGCTGCCCCTGCGCGGCGATGGCGTGACCTTCACGGGGCAGAGCCTGCTGCTCCATTTCTCGTTGCCTAACGTCTATTTCCACGCAACCACGGCCTATGCCATCCTGCGCCATAACGGCGTCGACCTTGGCAAAATGGATTTCTTGGGCGCGCTTTAATGTAACGATAAAAAAACGGCCCCTATCCATGATGGGGGCCGTCATTTTTCAGCGTGCGATCAGAGATGATGATCCTGGACTTGGTTATATATCCAAATCCTGGGCGAATTGGGCATTGGCCGTGATGAAGTTATAACGCAATTCCGGTTTGCGCCCCATCAGGCTTTCGACCAAATCGTCCGTTTCGAGATCGTGTTTATTAACGCGCAGCAGGGTGCGGCTTTTCGGGTCCATCGTCGTGTTTTTGAGATCGGCGGGGGGCATTTCACCCAACCCTTTGAAGCGACTGATCTCGACCTTGCGTCCCTTGAACAGGGTTTCCAGTAATTCTGTCTTATGAGCATCGTCGCGGGCATAGACCCGGGTCTCCCCGGCGGTGAGCCGATAGAGCGGCGGCAAGGCCAGATGCAGATGGCCGTTGGTAATGAGAGCAGGGGTTTCGCGATAAAAGAAGGTCATCAGCAACGACGCGATATGGGCCCCGTCGACATCGGCGTCGGTCATGATGATGACCCGTTCATAGCGCAGTTTGGCGAGATCAAAACTTTTGCCCGACCCACATCCCAAGGCCAGAATTAAATCGGACAATTCCTGATTGGCGCGGAGTTTGTCGGCGGTCGCACTCGCCACATTCAGGATCTTGCCGCGCAGGGGCAAGATCGCCTGGGTATCGCGATGACGGGCTTGTTTGGCGGAACCGCCGGCAGAATCGCCTTCGACCAAGAAAATCTCGGTGCCGATCGCGCTGTCGCGCGTGCAATCGGCCAATTTGCCGGGCAGGCGCAGCTTGCGAGTGGCGGTTTTGCGCTGCATTTCTTTGGCTTGGCGCCGCCGCTGGCGATCTTCGGCCTTTTCGATCAAGGCTTCGAGCAGGGCCGTGGCCGAGGCCGGGTCATTGCCGAGCCAATGATCGAACCGATCCTTGACGGCATTGTCGACGATGCGCTGCGCCTCGGGCGAGACCAGACGATCCTTGGTTTGGCCTTGGAATTGCGGTTCGCGCATGAAAAGCGACAGCACGATGGCTGCACCCCCCATCACGTCTTCGGCCGTGACGATGGCGGCCCGGCGATTGCCGACCAACTCGCCATAGGCCCGCAAAGACCGGGTGAGGGCTGTGCGCAGGCCCGCCTCGTGGGTGCCGCCGTCCGGGGTTGGAATCGTGTTGCAATAATAGGTGCCGAACCCATCGCCATCCTCGGGCCAGGCGATGGCCCATTCGACGCGCCCCGCATCGGTGAGTTCAACCTCGCCGACGAAGGGTTGGTCGGTATAGGCGCTGCGCTCGGCCAGGGTGGCGGTGAGGTAATCGGCAAGCCCGCCCGGAAAATGCAATGTTTCCTTTTCCGGCACCGTTTCGGCGCGGGGCAGGGATGGGGCGCAACTCCACCGGATTTCGACGCCTTTAAAGAGATAGGCTTTGGACCGCGCGAGTTTATAGAGGGTCGTCGCATTGAAGGTGGCATCGGCGCCGAAAATATCCGGGTCCGGGTGGAAACTGATGCTGGTGCCCCGGCGATTGGCTATGGGACCGGCCGCTTCGAGCGGCCCTTGCGGGACGCCGCGCGCATAGGTTTGCCGATAGAGTTGCTTGTCCCGCGCGATCTCGATCAACAGACGGTCGGAGAGAGCATTGACCACGGACAAGCCGACCCCATGCAAACCGCCGGACGTTTTATAGGCATCGCCGCCGAATTTGCCGCCGGAATGCAGCATGGTCAGAATGACTTCGAGGGCCGATTTATCGGGAAAACGGGGATGAGGGTCGATCGGGATGCCACGCCCATTGTCTCGGATGGTGATCGTCATATCGGCGGCAAGGTCGAGTTCGATTCGGTTTGCGTGCCCGGCAACGGCCTCATCCATGGCGTTATCCAGGATTTCGGCGGCGAGGTGATGCAAGGCGCGGGTATCGGTGCCGCCGATATACATACCGGGGCGGCGCCGTACGGGCTCCAGACCTTCGAGAACTTCGATGTGGCGGGCCGAATATCCGTCGGAACTCGGCTGATTGCTTTGGAAAAGATCGACCATGGGCCGCACAATAAGCATTGTCGGCGGCCGAGGCAAGCCTCTGTCTCGGTTTGAAGAGCAAACAGGCTGTTGCTAATAATTTTAAAGATACAAACAAATGAAATATTTGTAAAAAAATAAAACAATTTATTTTCATAAGATTTTTTAAAAAAAATAAATGATATAAATTTATAAATTTTTTTTTAATAGAATTTTATGTATTTATGATTTTTACATTATTTTTTATTTAATTAGGGTTTGTGATAAAATTTTATGGACTGATTTAATTTATTTTAGATTTTGTGCTTGGTTTTAACTTACTATAAACCCTGTGTCGGACAAAATCGTTAAAAAGACACATTCTCGCCATTGGGATGCCGCCGTGCCTTGTCATGCATCCTGCGGCGACGCGTTGGCGCATCAGGTGGGTCGTGCACGCAAGGGTGCAGGAACGCGCGTTGCGACAAGGCGCGATGCTGTCAATGATAGGCATGGGTCTATCAGGCCTAGGTAGGTTGAGGCGGAAGGAGACGATCATGATGAGCCCGAGAGACGAGCCGACGCTCCATGAAATGCTGAATGATCCAATCATTCAGGCGATGATGCACCGCGATGCGGTGCAGGAACGGGATTTGTTAATGTTGATTGAAACCATTCGCCAACATACGCTCGATTTGGCTGAATAGTTTGGGCCATGTCTCGCCGGTATGCGCCATTAGACTGGTTTCAGCCTGAAGGACGCATTGTTTACCTTGACGAATCATGCCCCGTGCCTCATCAAGAGTATGCAGATTTATTGAAACTGCAGAACGCATCATGGACCCGTTCATGGTCAATAGGAGGCCAGTATGGTATATCGCGCAAGGATCGGTGCCTGTTTGCTGGCCCTGATGACCGGTGGCTGCGTTGCGGCCTATAATGGCGAAACCCAGCCCATCACGATTGCCTCCGAGCCTGAAGGGGCGACATGCGATGTGATGCGCGATGGGGTTCGGATCGCCCGTGTGCCGGTCACCCCGATGAAAGTCTCCGTCCCGCGCAGCGACAAGCCGATCGAAGTTCAATGCGGTAAAAACGGCTATGAACAAGGGGGTTCTGCGGCGGTGCCCGGCACATCGATTGCCTTGATCGGCGATTTTTACATATTGCCGTTATTCTATGATCTGTCGTCGGCAACGAATAGCACGAAATATTACACCGATACGATTACGGTAAAACTCTTCCCTAAAACCGGGTCGGATAAAGACGACAAAAAATAACGGTACTCATCGTTATTTCGTAAGACGTGCACCAGTTTTATCCGGCGCACGTTCTTGGCCGATACGAGCGGGATCGGGGTCAGTCGCCGATCTCGCAGATGACGGGGGTATGGTCGGAGGCTTTTTCCAAGGCCCTCGGGCCACGATCGATCGCGCAGGCGATGAGACGATCGGCCGCTTGCGGCGACAGTAGAAAATGGTCGATCCGCAGGCCTTCGTCTCGCGGCCACCGTCCCGCCTGATAATCCCAAAAACTATAGGCATGCCGCGCATTGGGGTGAAGGGCTTGAAATGCCTCGACATACCCCAGATTCAGCAGGGTGCGAAATTTCGCCCGGCTTTCCGGCCGACAAAGCGCGTCGTCGCGCCAAGCGGCCGGATCGTAGACGTCGTGGTCGGTCGGGCAAATATTGTAATCGCCAGCCAGCACAAAGGGGCGTTCAGCCAGAAGGCTCTTGCGCGCATGGGCGATCAATCGATCCATCCAGGCGAGCTTGTAAGGGTATTTTTCCGTATCCACGGGATTGCCGTTGGGCAGGTAAAGGCAGGCGACGCGAATCCCGCCGGTCGTGACTTCGAGAAAGCGCGCTTGCTCGTCGCTCTCGTCGCCCGGCAGGCCGACCATCACATCATCGATGGCGCTGCGCGACAGGATCGCAACGCCGTTATAACTTTTCTGTCCCAGGGCGACGGCGTGATAGCCCGCTTCTTTCAGGGCCGCCGTTGGGAAATCGGCCGTTTGGCATTTGATTTCCTGAAGACAGACGACATCCGGGCCCGCCCTTTCCAACCAACCGAGAAACAAGGGCAAACGGGCCTTAATCGAATTGATGTTCCAAGTCGCAATACGCAATGAACGCTCTTTCAACCGATGGAAAAGGACATGCCGCAGCCGCAGGCCGATGTGGCATTGGGGTTTTTAACCTGGAAAAACGCCCCGGAGAGGTCTTCGAGAAAATCGAGTTCCGCCCCGCTGACGAGATCGAGCGAGACGGGATCGATCACGACCTCGGCCCCGTCGCGGGCAAAGCTGATATCGTCTTCCGTCCGGCTCGTCTCCAAGGCGAAGGTATATTGGAAGCCGGAACAACCGCCGCCCGTGACCCCGATGCGTAAAAAAGTCTGTGGGCCTTCTTCGGCGGAAATCTTGGCGATGCGCTTTGCGGCACTTTGACTGATCAGCAAGTGTTTTGCGGGCGTGTTATTGGTGTCAACCATGGCGGATACGACCCCTCATTCCTGTGAATGCGAACTGTTGGACGGCAGGACCGGGAAAAAGACCGGACATCGGCCGCCAATCCCTTATATGTATGCCGCTCTTGAGATGGGGCCAAGGGGCATTTCATGCTTCTGCGCCGATTACGTCAGATAATCATTGACGGGCAGGGGTAGATCGGGCGACCTCCTTCGGCAGATGAATGCTTTGGATTGAAGCGTGAAGCCAAGCCGTGGCGCAACGAGCATGGGTGTGAGACGATGATGCACTGGCAGCAGCTTTTATCGACTCAGCGGATCGGTCGCACCGACCCGAGGCGGGCGGACGATCACCGTTCCCCTTACGAGATCGATGTCGATCGTTTCGTCTTTTCGAGCGCGTTTCGCCGTCTGCAAGCCAAGATGCAGGTTCATGGCCCATCTTTGCGCTCGGATCATCCCGGCGATTACGTCCGCACACGGCTCACCCATTCCTTGGAGGTCTCGCGCGTCGGGCGCAGCCTCGGCCAATTGGCGGGGCATTATCTCGGCAAACGCGGCCTCTTGCCGGATGGGCTCGGGGCGGCGGATATCGGTCATATCGTGTCCGGGGCTGCCATTGCCCATGATGTGGGTCAGACCCCGTTCAGCCATGAAGGCGAACACGCGATTTCGGCCTGGTGGCAGACGAGCCCGCTTGCCCGCGCGATTCTGTCCGGGCTTGACCCGTCTATGAAATACGAATTGACCCGGTTCGAGGGCAATGCCTTTGGTTTTCGCCTGCTGACGCGGCTTGAAGGTTGGCAACCCAATGGCGGCCTGCAATTGACCTCGGCGACATTGGCCGCCTATACGAAATATCCCTGGTGGGGGGGGCTTGCCCCGGAGCTTTGTCCGCGTCCTTATAAGTACGGCTTCTTTGCCAGCGAAGGCGTTCTCTTTCGGGCGGTGGCGGCGGCCACGGGCTTAATCGAACTGGCCCCTTCGATCTGGTGTCGTCACCCCTTGGCGTACCTGACCGAGGCGGCCGACGATATCTGCTATCTCATCGTCGATATCGAAGATGCGGTTCAGATGTTGAGCCTGCCCTTTGCCGAGGGCGAGGCGCTGTTGGCACCGCTTGCCAAACCGGAACCGGAGATCTATCGCCATCTCGATGGGGTGGAGCGCAAGTTGACCTATTTGCGGGCACGGGCGATCGCGACCTTGATCGACTCAACCACCGGAATATGGCAGGACGTTCATGATTCCTTGTTGAGCGGGGCGGCGGTGAAACCGCTTTTGTCGTTGATCGCCGAAAAATCGATCGTGGATCATATTCGCGATGTCAGTCGCCACAAGATTTATCGCGGCGAAGGCCGAACCGAGACGGTATTGATCGCCAATCGCGCGCTCACCACCTTATTGGACGCTTATGCCGGGATGTTGCTGCGACGGGAAAAGACGGATGACGATCAAGGGCTGACGCTGCACGATCAGGCGATCCTGTCGGTGATGATGCGTGCGCGGCAGGGCTTGGCGCCGATCAGTCGAATGCGGGTTGAGTGGGTGCGGGATATGATGGATCATATCGCCTGCCTGACCGATCATGGCACGATTGCCGAGGCGCGCTTGATCCAAGGTGGATTGGGCGCATAAGCCGCGATATGGTGGGCCGATCGGTCTGGTGCCACGGTTTTGATTGATCCCTCTCGTGCCGGGGGAAGGTGTCGGCCGTGATGGCCGGGCATTTTTGGGATCATTTTTGGAATAAAGAAACGGTGTGATGAACTTATTTCATTTTTTTCGGACGGAACTTACTGAAATTCTTGCAAAACTGACCGAAGAAGGTCGGTTGCCGTCCGGACTCGATCAGAGCAAAATCACCGTGGAACCGCCGCGCGATCTGGCGCACGGCGATCTCTCGACCAATGCCGCCTTGGTTCTGGGCAAACAGGCCGGGATGGCCCCGAAGGATATTGCCGCCCTGGTGGCCGATCGTCTCGGTCGTCATCGCGATGTGGTCGAGGCGGGGGTTGCCGGTCCCGGATTCGTCAATTTCCGTTTGAGCGAACGGTTCTGGCACGGGCGTCTCTTGGAAATTTTGGCGGCCGGACCTCGCTATGGCGATTCGACCCTCGGGGCTGGGCGTTCTGTGAATGTCGAATATGTCTCGGCCAATCCGACGGGCCCCATGCATGTGGGGCATGCGCGCGGTGCCGTGTTCGGCGACGCCTTGGCGGGCCTGCTGCAAAAGGCCGGTTTTACCGTGTGTCGCGAATATTACATCAACGATGCTGGTGCCCAGGTCGATGTTTTGGCCCGTTCGGCCTATCTGCGCTATCGCGAGGCTTTGGGCGAGGCGATCGGGGATATCCCGGCGGGCCTCTATCCGGGCGATTATTTGAAGCCGATCGGGCGAAAATTGGCCGAAACCTACGGCACAGCATGGGTGGATGCCCCTGAGGCGGTGTGGTTGGCCGATGTGAAGGCCTTCGCCATTGCTGAAATGCTGGTCTTGATCAAGGACGATCTGGCCCTGTTGGGGGTTGCGCATGACGTGTTCACCTCCGAGCGCGCCTTGCACGAAAGTGGGGCGGTCGAAGCGGCTTTGGCGACGCTTGAGGCGCGCGGCCTCATCTATACCGGGGTTCTGGAACCGCCCAAGGGCAAGACGCCCGACGATTGGGAACCCCGTCCCCAGACCTTGTTCGCGGCTTCGAAATTCGGCGACGATGTCGATCGTCCGCTCAAGAAATCCGACGGGTCCTATACCTATTTCGCGGCTGACATCGCCTATCATTTCGACAAATACCAACGAGGCTATGGCGAACAGATCGACGTGTTGGGTGCCGATCACGGCGGCTATGTCAAGCGCATGCAGGCGGCCGTTACGGCTTTGACTGACGGCAAGGGCGCCTTGGACGTCAAGATCTGTCAACTCGTCCATCTTTACGATGCGGGCCAACCGGTTAAAATGTCGAAGCGATCCGGCACGTTCGTCACCTTGCGCGAGGTGGTCGAAGAGGTCGGGAAGGATTCCGTGCGGTTCATGATGCTGACCCGCAAGAATGATCAAACCCTGGATTTCGATTTTGCCAAGGTGGTCGAACAATCGCGCGACAATGTGGTCTGGTATGTGCAGTATGCCCATGCGCGTGCCTGTTCCGTGCTGCGTCGGGCCCCCCAAGAGGTGCCGGGGCTGGATGTCTCGCCGGGGGCTTTGGCCGCCGCAGATGTAAGCTTGCTTACCGATCCTGCGGAAATTGCCCTCATTCGATGGCTCGCCAATTGGCCGCGCCTCGTCGACAGTGCGGCCGAGGCCCACGAACCGCACCGGATCGCGTTCTATCTCAGCGATCTTGCCGCCGGATTCCATGGTCTCTGGAACAAGGGGAACGACGAACCGGCTTTGCGCTTCATTCAGGCGGAACGTGCGGATCTGACCGCGGCCCGTCTCGTTCTGGTGCAGGCCGTGGCCTCGGTCATTGCCTCGGCCCTCGAAGTGTTCGCCGTCACCCCGATGGAGGAATTGCGCTGACATGCCGCCGCATCCCTATGACGACCCTGCCGCCCCATCGTCAGCCCCAAACATGCAGAGCGAACGTCCATCCGCATTCAGTGTCGGACCGGGCGATCGGCCCTTTTACGGGCCCCATCGCGGGAATGATGCCGAAGCCTACGATCCTTATCCGCCGCGCCATACCTGGATGCGTCCGGTCGGGTTCGGAGCCGTGGCTTTACTGGCGGCGATCGGGCTTTGGTTTGCCTATGCGAAAAGTAAGGATCCCGCGCTTGCCGCACAGCCGGGCGGGGCGCTTCCGCTGTTGAAGGCCGAAGCAGGGGCGACCAAGATGAAGGCGACCGCGCAAAACCAGGCAACCGAAGATCAGGATAGCGACGTCTATAACATCAATAAGGTACAGCCGAAGGTCGAAAAGTTACTGCCGCCGCCGGAACAGCCGATGCAGAAACCGTCGCCACCCCCCGTGCAACTGGCGGCAACGACGCCGGTCCTGCCGGGCAATAGCGCCGTTCCGACCCCTTTGGAGCCACAGGCCGTGGGTGAAAAGCCCCTGCCGAAATCCGTACCGCTCGCATCGCCCGGCCCCAGTCAACAGGCGGCTCCGGCGACCGGTACGCTTGTCACACCGGACGTGCCGACAGGGATGTCTGCGCCGGTGTCTTCCGGCTCGAAGGTGATTTCGGTCCCGCCGCCGGGCGGAGGGGGCGGTTCGGTCGGTGGGGTTGGCAAGATCATTCAAGTGGGACCGCAGGCGCAGGTATCGCCCCCCATGACGGCAACGAAGCCTCTGCCGATTCCCCCGACGACACCACCGGTATCGGCCACGGTTTCTGCCGCCGCCGCGCAAGTCGCAGGGCTCAAAGTTCAGATCGGTGCCACCAAGGACGAGGCGTCGGCGCGCAAAGAGTTCGAACGTCTGCAACGCGCGCATCCGACCTTGCTGGGTGGATTGAGTGCGACGGTCATGCGGGCTGATCTGGGCGAAAAGGGCGTATTCTATCGAATTCAGGCAGGCCCCATCGCAGACAAGGGCAAGGCCGATCAATTGTGCAGTGATTTGAAAAATGTCTCTATCGGGTGCATCGTTGTCAAATGATCCTGCGGTGCCGATGGCGCTGATCTTCGGCTGTTCCGGTCCGACACTGACTGCCGCTGAACGATCTTTTTTCGCGGCAGTCCAACCGGCGGGTTTCATCCTGTTTCAGCGCAACTGCGTGGACCCGCAACAGATCCGAGATTTGACGGCCGAGATGCGGGCCTTGACCGGGCGGGCGGATACGCCGATCTTGATCGATCAGGAAGGTGGACGGGTGCAGCGTCTGCGCCCGCCCCATTGGCGCAATGCCCCGCCGGCCAAGGCTTTTGCAACGGTTTATCAGTCGGACCCACGCCGTGCCGCGGCGGCGGTTCGTCTTAATTTTAGGATGATCGCCGCCGATCTTGCCGATCTTGGGATTACGGTCGATTGCGCCCCGGTCCTCGACATCCCCGTTTCGGGGGCTCATGACATTATTGGCGACCGGGCCTACGGACAAACTGTTGCGCCGGTGATCGATCTTGCCCGCGCGGCGATGGACGGTTTGATGGCGGGCGGCGTTTTGCCCGTGATCAAACATATTCCGGGTCATGGTCGGGCAGGGGTCGATAGTCATCTGGCCTGCCCGATCGTGGAGGCGGCGCATCAAAGCCTGTCAGTGCAAGATTTCGCGCCGTTTCGCGCCCTCTCTGACGCTCCCTTCGCGATGACCGCTCATGTCGTCTATCGGGCGATCGATCCAGACCGGGTCGCAACCCTGTCGGCTCAGGTGATCGAGACGGTGATCCGCGGTGAGATCGGCTTCGATGGCGTCCTGATGTCGGACGATGTCGGTATGCAGGCCCTGACCGGTGATTTTACCGAACGGACCAGGGCAGCCCTGCGGGCGGGCTGCGATCTCGTTTTGCATTGCAGCGGTAACATAGATGAAATGACTGCTGTGGCGGATGGGGCGCGTCAGCTCGATGCGCGCGGCGCGGCACGGTTGGCGACGGCACTCCAGGCACGGTTGACGCCACCCCCTATCGATCGTGATGAAGCCCAAATCCTGTTCGACCGTCTTATGGCCCCATAATCACCACGATTTCAGTCGATCATTCTCGTCTGAATAAATTTTAGGAAAATTCCATGGATCCGAATGCTGTCATTCAGACAATTTCTATTTGGGCCTTACCTGTTCTTTTGGCGTTAACGTTTCACGAGGCAGCCCATGCGACGATGGCCTATCTCTGCGGCGATCGCACCGCGTGGTTCCTCGGCCGGGTTTCGCTCAATCCATTGCGCCATATCGATCCGTTTGGCACGGTCATCCTACCGTTGCTCGGCATCATTTTGGGTGGCAGCATTTTTGGCTGGGCAAAGCCGGTTCCAGTCAATCCACGAAACTACACGCATCCCCGACGCGATGACATTCTGGTTTCGATCGCGGGACCGGCGGCCAATATTTTCGTTGCAATGGGGGCTTTGACACTCCTCACCATTCACGAGCAACTGCCGGAATTTGCCTATGATTGGTATGTGAGAACGCTGCTGATCACGGTGCAATTCAATGTGTCGATTGCCATTTTCAATATGTTACCGATTCCGCCGCTTGATGGCGGGCATGTTCTGATCAATATTTTGCCGCGTCCTTATAATCATCAGTTGCGCGCGTTGGCCCCGAGCGGCATGGGGCTCATCATAGTCGGTTTTATCCTTATTCCACAATTATTGCGTGTAACGAGCCCGTTTTATTACCTTGTTTCCATCCCGTCCGCGTGGCTCAGCAGTCAGTTGTTTTTCTTGTTTGGTTTTAGCCTTGGCTGATCCGGTCGGTGCCGATGGCGGCGAGTTGATCGTCGATCTTGCGGGGTTTGAAGGGCCGATCAGTCTGTTGTTGCATCTGGCACGCGACCAAAAGGTTGATTTAAAGCATATTTCGATTTTAGCGCTTGCCGATCAATATCTTGCCTTTATCGCCGAAGTTCGGTTGCGGCTAGAACTCGCTGGCGATTATCTGGTGATGGCGGCTTGGCTTGCCTATTTGAAATCGCGTCTGCTGCTGCCGGAACCGCCATTGCCCGATGACGATGAACCGTCGGGTGCGGTCTTGGCCGAGGCGTTGCACAGGCGTCTCATGCGGCTTCAGGCGATGCAGGATGCCGCCAAATCCTTGTTTATGCGTCCCCTCTTGGGACGAGATGTGTTTTTGCGGGGGATGGTCGAAACACCCCCGGCCACCGTGAATGCTCATCCTGCCGGACCGACGATCGTCTATGCCGTGACCCTGCACGATCTGTTGCAGGCCTATGGTCGGATCGAAGCGGCTGGCAATCCGCCAGTCTTGACGATCCGAGCCCCCCATTATTATTCGGTGGACGACGCCTTAGAGCGGCTTCGACGCTTGGTCGGTTCGTCCATGGATTGGCAGATGTTGATGCGTTTCCTGCCACCTCAGCTCAACACCCGGGATCTGGCCCGTTCCGCCTTGGCGGCGACCTTCACTGCCAGTCTTGAACTGGCCAAGGCCGGTCATTTCGAGATCCGACAGGAAAAACCGTTCGGTCCGATTTATGTTCGGGCCTGCGATGGGGGACCGCATGGTCTTTGATGTACCGGCGCAGTCGGTTCTGCGCCTGGTCGAGGCGGCGATTTTTGCCGCAAAGACGCCGATGACCGAGGCCGATCTGCGTCAGATCCTCGGCCACTCAACCGAAGGGGCTGCGGGCGATCTTGCGCGTGCGCTTGAATATCTGCGCCTTCACTATCAAGAGCGCGGCATTCAACTGGTTCAGACGGCCGGGGCCTGGCATTTTCGCACCGCCCCCGATCTTGCAGTCGGACTCGCTGGCTTTCAGAATGAGGTCAGACGCCTCAGCCGGGCACAGATCGAAACATTGGCGATTATTGCCTATCAACAGCCGATCACCCGGGCCGAGATCGAAGAAATTCGCGGTGTCAGCCTGCATAAGGGCACACTCGATCTCTTGATGGAGGCGGGATGGATTGCGCCTAAAGGCCGCCGTCAGAGTCCGGGCCGTCCCGTTACCTGGGTGACGAGCCCAGGTTTTTTGCAGCATTTCGGTTTGAATTCGCTGGACGATTTGCCCAATCTGGCGGAATTGCGCGCCTCAGGCCTACTTGAGGTACGGGTTATGCCGAAAATGGGGGAGGATGGGCCGGGCGATGATG
>DAISJD010000084.1:0-14235 GCA_036821645.1 Aliidongia sp. | reverse complement strand
TCGGCCGGGAGCTGGAAACGTGGCAAGGGGACCGGCGGCTGGGCGGGGATCGGCCAGTGCGGCGGCTCGGAGCGGGCGGGCTGTTCCCACGGGCCTTGTTCAAGCATCGCCTTGACGACGATCATGGCGTTTTGGGCTGCAAGTTTTTGGTCCGCCTCTTTCGATCCGGTATTTTTCTGTCCATCGCCGTAATCGCTGACCCCTTTGATCACGATCCAATCGGTTTTCGTGCGCCTTGCCGCAAGTTCAATGCCGGACCCTTCCATCTCGCCGCCGATTGCCTCTGGTGCGAGTTTGCGCAGTTCCTCCTTGAACACGGGGTCATCGACCAGCTTGTCGCCGGACAAAATCGTGCCGAGATGGAGTTTTGGGAAGGTCAGATCATTAAGATGCTGGTGGACGAGCTTGTTCGCGGCCTCGACCAAGTTATAACTGGCCGGTATCATGCCGCCGCGATGAATCGATGTGCCATTGGCATTAAGGCGCGCGCTTTCATAATCGATGACATATTCAGAGATCAACACATTGCCAATCCGATGTTTTTTCGGATCCATGCCAAAGGCAATCCCGACCGCGATCACGGCACAGGGCTTTAGTGCCGTGATCGCATCCTTGGCGGCATTATTGGCCTCCGAGCGGCCCTGACCGCTGATCCCATGGTAAATCCTGACGCCGCCAGAGGTGCCAAGATCGGTATAGGGCGCACCCATGTCGGTTGCCGTGTTGCGCCCGAATGCCGCAAACACCGCCTGTGTTTCATGGGGATTGAAGGTCAGCAACAGGATAGAGGGTAAGGGGGCAGAAACCGGCATCGCCCGTTGATGGGTGATCAAACTGGCCGCTGGGATGCTTTGCAAGGCCCCGTCATCAGGGGTCGGCAGGGGTTCCGGCCCTTCGCACCAGACGAAGCGGTTGGCCGCACCACCCGATTTTTGCGCTGTCACCCGGATGGTGACGCCAATGCCCTGGTCGGCGGCGGTTGTGTTCATCGCCGTGACGAGGCGGTTGAAAGAGGCGTTGCGGCTGGCCGGTGTGTTGGCCGGGAACAGGATCGGCAACAGGGTGGCAAGCGGTTTTCGTTTGAATTGTTTGATAGGTGTTTGAATAAAATTTACCGCCGCTCATCCCACCATGATCGGCAGAATATGCCGGGTCATTGCTGCCGGTTGGGTAGTGGGGGCGATCGAATTGTGTCCAACTCTATCGTTTACATATTCTGATACCGCCAAAATGCTGGCACGGGTTTCGCATTGGCTTTCGGGTGCGGCAGGTTTTCTGACCGTACGGAGGATGGATGACGAAGGAGGCGGAACATGGCGATTGCATCGATCGGCGGCGGGGGATCGACCTACCGGGCCTATCTCGAACAGGTTCAGCAGCAGCGCAGTCGGCTGGCGTCGGGTGTGTCGCAACAGGATCAGGGGCAGAGTGCGGTGGTTTCCGCCGGGCGCATCGGCTCCGTCGGCAGCGTGCGCGGTCAAGCGGCCGATCGTCATCAGGTCGAAAAAACCACCAACCAGCCGCTGCAACGGTCCAGCACCGGGGGCGGTGGGTTTAGCCCGACACCCGGCGGGATTGGGTCACTTTTAGATACATTTATCTAAAATTATCTGATAGGCTCTCTACTTCTGGTTAAGCGGTCCGAACAACAGGGCCGCCGCCTCGCTGATTTTCGGGTCGAGGGGGCAGGGGTCAAGGGAAAGACCGGCGCCCATGCGGTCGATCAGGATCTCGAAGGCGGCGAGACGGGCGTAGGGTTTGTTGTTGGCGGGCAAGAGATACCACGGAGAATGTTTATGGGACGTTTCTTCGAACATGGCTTCAATCGCGGTCTCATAGTCGGACCAGCGGGTGCGGTTGCGGAAATCTTCGTACGAGAGTTTCCAGCGTTTCAGGGGGTCGGACAGGCGATCCTTGAAGCGTTTTACTTGTTCATCGGGCGTGATGTGCAGGAAAATCTTGATGAGACGCACCCCGTCATCACAGAGCATGCGCTCGAACTCGTTGATTTCGCGATAGGCACGTTGCCATTCTGACGCCGTTGCAAAGCCTTCGACCCGCTCGACCAGGACGCGACCATACCAGGTGCGATCGAACGCCGTGATCTCGCCATGGGCGGGTAGGCTTTTCCAAAAGCGTTGCAGGTAATGTTGGTGCTGTTCGATGCCGGTGGGGGCGGCGATCGGGTGCACGCGAAAGCTGCGCGGGTCGAGGGCCCAGCCGATCCGCCGGACGAGGCCGCCCTTGCCGGCCGTATCCCACCCTTCGAGCACGACGATCGCCCGTTCCCGCGTGCCGAGATAGGCTTGTTGAACTCGTTGCAGATGCCGTTGCTGGGTAGCCAATCTTTTTTCGTACTCGCTAAACTCAACCGTCGGATGGTTGATGATATGGCGCAGTTTTTGGCCCGGCGTTACGCAATAATCATCGGGCTTCACCTTGTGCAGTACCATACTTATGCCTCCCGTGGGTCGCGCATTGGGTCGCTCTTGCGACCGGGCCTTATTCCCAACCGGCTTTTGCCATGATCCGGCGCGCATCCTCGCCGAGATCGGTCATGAGGGCGTGGAGGCCGTGT
This sequence comes from Aliidongia sp., assembly GCA_036821645.1. Taxonomy (GTDB): domain Bacteria; phylum Pseudomonadota; class Alphaproteobacteria; order ATCC43930; family CGMCC-115725; genus DAISJD01. The sequence goes on along the minus strand of DAISJD010000084.1, from coordinate 11,657 downwards.
TGGTCGATTTTGAACGGCCCCAAGCCTGCGAGGATCGGGTCCGGTTTTGCGTCGATCCGCGTTGGATATTCGAAATTGGCGCTGGCGAATTTTTCGATCACCGGCATTTGCAGCAGATAGCCGAGCAACCGCTGCGCCTCGGCCTTGTGGGGGGATTTGTCGATGAGACCGGCACCCACCAGATCGATTTGCGTGCCCCGATCGGCCTGATTGGGAAAAACGAGGCCGAGATTGTCGACGATCTCGCGATCGGTGATTTTGCTGGACGCGGCATAGCGCGCCCAATAGCGGGTATTGATCACGGCCAAATGCCCATCGCCCTGTTGCAAGGCCATCAATTGGTTGGTATCGCCGCCCTGGGGCGGTCTTGCGAAATTTTCCACCAGATTATGGGCCCAGGCTTCGGTTTTTTCCGGGCCGTCGCTGGCGAGGATGGCGGCGACGAGCGCTTGGTTGTAAGGGCTCGTGGCGGAGCGCACCAACAATTGCCCCTTGAATTGCGGGGCGGCCAGATCTTCATAGCGGGCGGGCGGCACCTCTATCGCCGATTTGTCGTAGGCGATGATGCGCGCCCACGAGGCGAGGCCGACCCAATGGTTGTTGGCGGCGCGCAGATAATCGGGCACGGTTTGATAGGGGATCTTGTCGTCGATATCGCGCAAGAGATGTTCGCTGTCGAGTTTGGTCAGTTGGACGATCCCGACCGAGATCACGAGATCGGCGTGGGGGGCGGCCCGTTCGCTTTTCAGGCGCTCCAACAATTGATCGCGTTCCTGATCGAGCAAAATGACCCGGATGCCGGTTTCTTTGGTAAAGGCGTTAAAGATCGCCCGATCTTCGACTTGATGACGATCGGAATAAACGATGACCACCGGGCCCTGTGCCGCCGGTACCGCCTGTGCCGCAAGCGTGGTGCCGAAGAGTGCGCAGACGAACGCGATCGTGGAACGCAAGGGAATGATCAAGGCAGAAAGACGGGTCGGCATGCGGACCTCTAAGAGAAAACCCGAACGACACTATTCCAGGAATATGTCATGGCTTAGTTAATAACAGGCCATTGCCGTTTGTCGATGATCCGATGTGCGCTAAGGGCAGGGGTCTCTTGCGTTGACACAAGCCGCCATCATTCCTAGAGTGGGCACCTTATGCGCGTGATGGCATAATTTGGGCGTGGCGGCGATAAAAGCAGCGCTTTTTCAAGGCCGAACCGGTCATCGTCCGGGCATTCCCGGCGATTGCGTCCCTTTGTTTCGTCCTGCCCGTTTGGTTTTTTCCGACTGTTGAGGTGACACCGTGCCATCCCCCGATCGTCTTGTCGTCCTGCTGGCCCAGGCCAATCCCCATGTTGGGGATGTGGCGGGTAATCTGGCGAAATTGCAGGCGGCGATGGTGGTGGCGCGCGATCAGGGGGCCGATCTCGTCGTGACCCCCGAACTCTATCTGGCGGGTTATCCCGCCGACGATCTCGTCTTGAAACCCGCCTTCGTGCGGGCCTGTATGGCGGCGATCGATCGCCTGGCTGCGCACCAAGGTGCCGATGGCCCCGGTTTGCTGGTGGGCACGCCCTGGCTTGCCGAGGGACGCCTTTATAATGCCGCCGTGTTGATCGACCGGGGGCGGGTGCAAGCGGTGCGCTATAAACATGAATTGCCCAATTACGGGGTGTTCGACGATAAACGCCTGTTTGTGCCGGGCGATATGCCGGGGCCGATGGCGTTTCGCGGCGTGCGCCTCGGCGTGATGATCTGTGAAGACATGTGGTTTGCCGGGGTGGCCGAAACCCTCGAAGAATCCGGCGCGCAGATGCTGATCGTGCTGAACGGATCGCCGTTCGAGCAAGGCAAGGGCGACGAACGGTTGGCCCATGCCGTGGCCCGCGTCCGCGAGACGGGTCTGGCACTCCTCTATGTCAATCAGGTGGGTGGTCAGGACGAGTTGGTGTTCGATGGGGCCTCCTTCGGTCTCACCCGCGATTGTGGCCTTGCGGTGCAGGCCCCGTCCTTTCAAGAAAGCCTGATCGCAACCCACTGGCGGCTCGACGCGGATGATCGGTGGGCGTTGGAACCGGGCGACCGGGTTGCCCCGGACGAGGGCGACGCCGCCCTTTGGCAGGCCCTGGTCCTGGGCTTGCGCGATTACGTGCGCAAAAATCGGTTTCCCGGCGTCGTTTTGGGGCTGTCGGGTGGGATCGATTCGGCGATTGCGGCGGCGATTGCGGTCGATGCGCTGGGGCGCGATGCGGTGCATTGCGTGATGATGCCGTCGCGCTATACGTCGCAAGACAGTTTGGACGATGCGGCGGCGGCGGCGGCATTGCTTGGCGTATCGCTCGATACGATCGCGATCGAACCGGCGGTCGAGACGTTTTCCGGGATGCTGGCATCCCATTTCGCCGGGCGGGCGGGCGACATTACCGAAGAAAATCTGCAATCGCGCATCCGGGGCGTCACGCTGATGGCGCTCTCCAATAAATTCGGTTGGATGGTTTTGTCGACCGGAAACAAGTCGGAAATGGCTGTGGGCTATGCAACACTCTATGGCGATATGTGCGGCGGGTTTGCGGTTCTAAAAGACCTCTATAAGATGCAGGTCTTTGCCCTGGCCCGCTGGCGCAATGCCAACAGGCCCGCCTCTTTGTTAGGTCCCGACGGACCCGTGATGCCGGACCGGATCATCACCAAGCCGCCGACGGCGGAATTGCGTGCCAACCAAACCGACCAAGATAGTTTGCCCCCCTATCCGGTGTTGGACGGCATCTTGGCCGGTCTCATCGAAGGCGAACAATCCCTCGAAGATTTGGTTGGGCTTGGCTATGATCGCGCGACGGTGGTCGCGGTCTGGCGACTGTTGGACCGTGCCGAATATAAACGCAAACAATCCCCGCCCGGCGTCAAGGTTACGCGCCATGCCTTTGGTCGCGAACGGCGTTATCCCATCACTAATGGTTTTCAGGTCCAGTCATGAGCCCCGTTGTTCGTTTCGCGCCCAGCCCCACGGGCCGCCTTCATCTCGGCAATCTGCGCACGGCGCTGATCAATTGGCTTTATGCCCGCGCCCATGGCGGCACGATGCTGCTGCGCATCGATGATACCGACCGCGAACGTTCGACCGAGGCCAATGCCCTGGCGATCGAGACCGATCTTCGTTGGCTCGGCCTCACCTGGGATCGGTTTGCCCGCCAATCCGATCGGCTTGCCCGCTATGACGCCGCGGCGGCATATCTGAAATCCATCGGGCGGCTTTATCCCGCCTTTGAGAGCAGCGAAGAGCTGGAACTGAAGCGAAAATTGGCCCTGGGCCGGGGCAAACCGCCACTTTATGACCGGGCGGCCCTGAAATTGTCGCCCGAAGAACGCGATGCCCGCATCGCCTCGGGGGCCCCCACCGTGTGGCGCTTCAAACTCGATGCCGGCACGGTCGCCTGGACCGACCTTTTGCGCGGGCCCGTATCGTTCGAGGGGGAAAATCTGTCGGACCCGGTTCTGATCCGGGCCGATGGGGCGGCGGTCTATACGCTGGCCTCGGTCGTGGACGATCTCGATCTCGGCGTTACCCATGTGCTGCGCGGCGAGGATCATGTCGCCAATACCGCCGTTCAAATTCAGCTTTTCGCAGCCCTGGCCGATTTCTGCGGGCGGCCCAATGCCGTCGCTGAATTGTCCTTCGGGCATTTCGCCTTGATCGGCGATGCCAGCGGGGAAAAACTGTCGAAGCGGTTGGGGGCGACCAGCCTTGAAATCCTGCGGGACGAGGGGGTGGAACCGATGGCGCTGTTGAGCCTGCTGGCCAAACTCGGCACGTCCGATGCGATCGAACTCAGACCCGATCTTAAAACATTGATCGCGGAATTCAATCTCGGCCATTTCGGGCGATCCCGTCCGAAATTGGATCAGGCGGAACTGTGGCATCTCAATGAAAAGCAGATGCATGTCCTGCCGTTCGAGGCGGTGAAGCATCGATTGCCCGCAGGGGCGGGGGAGGCGTTTTGGTTGATGGCGCGCGCGAATATCACCCGCGTCCCTGAGGCCGAGACCTGGTGGCGCGTCGTGACCGGCCCGATTGACCCGGTGCACGAGGACCCGGATTTTCTGGCCCAAGCGGCCGGTCTGTTGCCTGATGGCCCCTTGGATGAAACCAGTTGGTCGACCTGGACCGGGGCGATCAAGGCGGCCACGGGGCGCAAGGGCAAGGCCCTGTTCCATCCTTTGCGTCTTGCCTTGACGGGGGTGGATCACGGGCCGGAATTGGCGAAGCTGCTGCCGCTCATTGGGCGCGATCAAGTCTTGGCGCGGCTTGCTGCCTGAGGGCTGCACCGACCAAAGACAAGGGGCGCTGGGTTTGGCGAACGGCGGAGGGGGCGATGCGGTCAGGCCGGGAACGATTGGATTATCAAACCATCCTCGACGATATTGCCCAAGAGATGCGTCCTTTATTCGGCAAGGGGCGGGTTGCGGATTATATCCCGGCACTGGCGGCGGTGCCGGGGACGAAATTCGGCATGGCCCTGGTCACGGTCGATGGCACCATCCACCAAACGGGCGATGCCGACGAGGGGTTTTCGATCCAAAGCATCTCGAAACTCTTTACCCTGATGCTGGCCATGAGCCGGATGGGGGACGAAGTCTGGACCCGGTGCGGCAAGGAACCGTCGGGCAATCGTTTCAATTCCCTGGTGCAGTTGGAATATGAGGCGGGGGTGCCGCGCAACCCGTTCATCAATGCCGGGGCGCTCGTCATGACCGATTGCGTTCTGTCGGTGACGCGCGATGCCAAGGCGGCCATTCGCGACTATGCCCGGGTCTTGTCGCAAAATTTCACGGTCGATTTCGATCCCGTCGTTGCCGCATCGGAACAGGAAACTGGGTTCATCAATGCCGCCCTTGCCAATTTTTTGGCGAGCCATCGCCGGATCGATCACCCGGTCGGGCGGGTGTTGGATACCTATTTTCATCAATGTGCCTTACGCATGAGTTGCGTCGATCTTGCCAAGGCGATCTTGCCGCTGGCCAATCGGGGGGTATCGCCGATCTTGGGCGAGGCGATTTTGACGGAACGACAGGTCAAACGCCTCAATGCCTTGATGCTGACCTGCGGCATGTATGATTCGGTCGGCAGTTTTGCCTATCGTGTTGGCTTGCCGGGCAAAAGCGGGGTTGGCGGTGGGATCGTCGCAGTTTTGCCCGATAAATATTGCGTGGCGGTCTGGTCGCCCGAACTCGACCGGTCCGGCAATTCCCTGGTGGGGACGGCCGCCTTGGAGAGTTTGACCCGCACGACCGAGATGTCGGTTTTCTGATCCCATGGAACTGCATCAGGTTCGCTATTTTCTGGCCTTGTCCGAGACCTTGAATTTCACCCGGGCGGCTGAAACCTGTCATGTCACGCAACCGGCCTTGACCAAGGCGATCCAACGATTGGAGGCCGAGTTGGGCGGCCCCCTCGTCCATCGCGACCGTCAGGCGACACGTCTTACCCCGCTTGGATTGCGGCTGTTGCCGTTTTTAGGGCAAACCTATCGGGCGGCGATGGCGGCCAAGGAACACGCAGCCTGTTTTATGCGGCAGGAGGCCGCCCCCTTGCGCCTTGGCCTGATGCCGTTGGTTCCGGTGGCGATGCTGAACCCGGTTTTGACGGAAATCGCGGATTGCTTCGATCGGTTCAGCCTGACCTTGCGGGTGGGGCCGACGGATCAGTTGGCGGCTGCCATGGCCGATGGGGAATTGGATGCCGTCCTGACGCCGTCGCCCGATCGGTTGCCGGATCGCATACAGCGATGGCCGCTCTATCAGGATCATCTCTGTTGGCTGTCGCGGGGGACCGATATGGGGCGCAATGCGCAACAATCCTTGATCCTGCCCAGCGGTTGCGTTGGCGAAGTGGCCGACCTCTTGGGTGAGGCGCGGATTGGCGATGACCATATTGCCCACGCGGTCGATACCGGCATCGCGGCCCTGGTCGCGGCCGGTTTGGGGCGCGGGGTGATCGCCGGGCGGGCAGGCGACAGTCTGCCGATGGGATTGACGGCGCGGGTCATCACCGAAACGCGCCATACCGTGACCCTATCCGTTCTGGCCGGGCGCCGGGCGGGACCGGCGCTCGATGCGTTCTTGAAACTCTGCCGGGCGCGCGCTTGGTCGTGACCAGGGTCAGCCGTACCGGAGCAACTGCGCGCCATGCTGGTGCAGCCAGGCGCGGTCGGCGGCAAATGTCGGGTGCAAGTCCGCGACGAGACGCCAAAACCGGGGGCCGTGATTGAGTTCGACGAGATGGGCAATTTCATGGGCGGCGACGTAATCCATCACGGGTTCCGGGGCCATGATCAAACGCCACGAAAATTTAATATTGCCGGTGGCGGCACAACTGCCCCAGCGGCTTTTGGCATCGCCAACGCTGATCCGACCGATCGGTCGTTTGATCTGATGCGCGAGATGCGTGCATTTTTGCGTCAAAAGACGGTGGGCGGTTTCGGCCAGACCCCGCCGCGTGCGCCGGGCCAGATGGTCGATCGGCCCCGTGACGTCGATATGGGTTGGCGACAGGCTAAAGGGCGGGTACATGCCCCGGCTGGGCCCGAGGGCACGGAGGATACGGTCTTGACCCAAAACGGGAATGATCGCCCCCGGTTGAAACGGGACGGCGGCGGGCATGCGGGCGCATTGGGCCGCAATCCATGCGGTGCGGCTTGCCAAAAACACGAGCGCCCGATCGATCGAGGCACCGACCGGCACGACCAGTTCGACATGATCCATCGCCGGATGCAGGCGCAAGGCCACACGCTTTGCGCGTGCGCTCACCCGCAATTTTACGGCGAGATTCTGCCCGTCGGGTAGGGTGATCGGGGCCGGGTTCGGCGGGGCCGGGGTGTTTTCTCGTGCGTTTTGCATTGCCTCTTATAGCGCGACGGCGGGACTTCGTGTATGGGGTTTCGTCACGCGACGCGCAAAAGGGGGGATGCGATGACGAGTGAACGGGGATTGAAGAGGATGCGCCGCCTGGGGGCGATGAGTGCCGTTTTCCTGGTGGCGGGGCCTCTGTCGGCGCTGGCGGCACCGGTTGAATTATCCTGGTGGCATTCGATGACCGGCACCAATGCCGATCGGGTGGCGGCCATTGCCGATGGCTTCAATAAAAGCCAAGAAGCCTATAAGGTGGTGCCGGTTTATAAGGGTGAATATCCCGATGCGTTGAATGCCGGGATCGCCGCCTTTCGGTCCGGTACGTCGCCCCATATTCTTCAAGTCTTCGAAGTCGGGACCGCAACCTTGATGGCGGCCAAGGGGGCGGTGAAGCCGGTTTGGCAATTGATGGAAGAGGCGGGCGAGCCGTTTGATTCCAAATCCTATCTCCCCGCCGTAACAGGCTATTATTCGACCGCCGACGGCAAGATGCTGTCCCTGCCGTTCAACAGTTCGACCCCGATCGTCTATTACAATAAGGATGCGTTCCAAAAGGCGGGGCTCGCCACCGACCGGGCCCCGAAGACCTGGCCCGAATTTTTCGAGGCGGCCCGCAAATTGCGCGCGGCCGGTCAGGCGTGCGGCTTTACGTCGGGCTGGATCAGTTGGGCGCAGTTGGAAAGTTTCAGCGCCTGGCACGATCTGCCGTTTGCGACCAAGGTGAACGGGATGGCGGGCCGGGATGCCGAATTGACCTTCAACGGCCCCCTTCAGGTCAAGCATATTGCGGCCCTGGCCGCCGCCCAGAAAGATAAAACCTTCGATTACGGTGGGCGCAAAAGCGAGGCGGAAGCGAAGTTTCTATCCGGCGAATGTGGGATGATTCAGACCTCGTCCGGCTTCTACGGCAATCTGAAAGCCAATGCCAAATTCGCCTTCGGTCTTGGCGAATTGCCCTATTACCCCGAGGCGGTGGGGGCCCCGCGCAACTCCGTCATCGGCGGGGCGAGCCTCTGGGTATTCGCCAATAAAAAGCCGGACGAGTTGAAGGGGGTCGCCAAATTCTTCACCTATCTGAGCCAAACCCCGTTGCAGGTCGATCTGCATGAAGTGACGGGGTATTTGCCGATCACCAAGGCGGCATATCAGGCGGTGAAGGATGCGGGTTTTTACCAACAGAACCCGGAACGGGAAATTCCCGTGCTGCAATTGTCGGCCCGCACGCCGACGGATAATTCCAAGGGCCTGCGCCTTGGCAATATGCCGCAAATCCGCGATGTGATCGCGGAGGAATTGGAATCCGCCTTCGCCGGCAAGCAAACTGCCGAGGAAGCGCTGAATAAGGCAAAGCAGCGGGGCGATCAGATTCTGCGCCAATTCGAAAAAGCGAACCCATAGCCCGCCCTGGTCCATGGGGTAACCCATGCGTTGCTGCAAGGAGACAGGATGACACCGACATTTCCCCAGAAATGGTTGCCCTGGCTCTTGCTGGCACCGCAGCTTTCGATCTCGGCGCTTTTCTTTTACAGCCCCATGTCCGAGGCGATTTTATTGGCGTTTCAGCGGCAAGATCCGTTCGGTCTTGCCGCCCAATTCGTGGGCTTGGACAATTTCACGGCGTTGCTGGTGGATCCGGGCTATCGTGCCTCAGTTTTCACGACCTTGTTTTTCAGTGTGGCCGTGACGATACTGGCCCTGGTGCCGGGATTGGGTTTGGCCTTGGTGGCTGATCGCGGTCTAAAGGGAATGAAGGTTTATCGCGGTTTTTTGATGCTGCCCTATGCCATTGCGCCATCGATCGCCGGGATCGTCTGGTTGTTTTTGTTTAATCCGGGCATTGGCATCATCGGTATCTGGCTGCGTCGGTTCGGGTTCGATTGGAATCCGTTGCTGAACGGCGATCAGGCGTTGGCCCTCGTGGTCATGGCGGCGGCTTGGAAGCAGGTCGGGTATAATTTCTTGTTTTTCCTGGCGGGCTTGCAGTCGATTCCATTGAGTTTGATCGAGGCGGCGCGGCTTGACGGGGCGGGGCCTTGGCGGCGGTTTTGGACCGTAATCCTGCCGCTCCTCTCGCCGGTCGGGTTCTTCTTGCTGATCACCGATCTCACATATGCCTTCTTTGAAACGTTCGGGATCATCCATGCGGTGACGAGCGGCGGCCCCGCACGGGCGACGCAAATTCTGGTCTATAAAATTTACGATGACGGGGTTGTCGGGCTCGATCTTGGATCGAGTTCCGCCCAATCGGTCTTGTTGCTGTTGATCGTCGTCACCTTGACCGCCCTGCAATTTCGTTATGTCGAAAAACGGGTGCATTACGCATGACGCCCTTCTTGTTATCTCGGCGGTTCGCCGATTTTTTTGCCCATTTGGTCTTGATCGTCGGGATTTTGATCGTGGCGGTGCCGATCTATGTGGCATTCGTCGCTTCCACGCTTGAGAGTGACGATATTTTGGCTGCCCCCATGAGCCTCGTGCCCGGCCCTTATCTCGTCCGCAATTATTGGCGGGCCTTGACCGAGGGATTTCCCTTACTGTCCGGCCGGACGGTCGGTCATCTGATGATGAACAGCCTGATCGTTGCCTTGTCGATCGCGGTCGGTAAGATCGTGATTTCCTTTTTATCCGCCTTTGCCGTCGTGTTTTTTCGGTTTCGGGGGCGGATGGTTGCGTTTTGGGCGATTTTCCTGACCCTGATGTTGCCGGTCGAAGTGCGCATCGTGCCGACTTATCAGATCGTGGCGAATGTCGGCTTGATCGATACGTATGGGGGTCTCACCTTGCCGCTTTTGGCATCCGCCACGGCGACCTTGTTGTTTCGGCAATTTTTTTTGACGATTCCCGGAGAATTGGTCGAGGCGGCGCGGATGGACGGGGCGGGGCCGTTGCGGTTCATGCGCGATATCCTGTTGCCCCTGTCCCGCACCAATATCGCAGCATTGTTCGTGATCATGTTCGTTTACGGCTGGAACCAATATCTGTGGCCGTTATTGATCGTGAATTCGCCGTCGCTCTCGGTCGTCGTGGTCGGGATCCGCAGTCTGATCGGCGGTGGCGAGAGCAAGACCGCCTGGGAATTGGTCATGGCGACGGCCATTCTGGCGATGGTTCCGCCGATGGCGGTCGTCGTTCTGATGCAGCGTTGGTTCGTCAAAGGCTTGGTTGAAAGCGAGAAATAACGGATGACGGCGGTTACTCTTTGCCAAGTACGCAAGGTCCATGGGCCTGACACGATCCTCCATGGCTTCGATCTTGCGATCGAGCCTGGCGAACTGATCGTGGTGGTGGGCCCGTCCGGGTGCGGTAAATCGACCTTATTGCGCCTCATCGCCGGTCTCGACGCGCCGAGCGGCGGCGACATTACTTTGGGGGGGCGCCGGGTGAACGGGCTCGACCCCAGTCGCCGGGATATTGCCATGGTGTTTCAGAACTATGCGCTTTATCCCCATATGTCCGTCTTCGAGAATATGGCTTATGGTCTGCGCCTGCGTGGGCTCGACCGGACGGCGATCAAGGGGCGGGTCGATTGGGCGGCCGAGCTTCTGCACCTATCGCCGCTCTTGGACCGTAAACCGAAACAACTCTCCGGCGGGCAGCGTCAACGGGTCGCCATGGGCCGGGCCTTGGTGCGAAAACCGGCCCTGTTTTTGTTCGATGAACCGCTTTCGAATCTTGATGCGCAATTGCGCAACGAGATGCGGATCGAAATCAAGCAATTGCAGCAAAGTCTCGGTATTACGATGCTTTATGTCACCCATGATCAGGTCGAAGCCATGACTTTGGCCGATCGGCTCGTGGTGTTGCGGGCGGGGCGGATCGAACAGGTCGGGGTACCGATGGATCTTTATGAACGGCCCGATACCCTGTTCGTGGCGGGGTTTTTAGGGGCACCGTCGATGAATCTCGTCTCTGTGACGACGGATGTGGTCGGACGGCTTGTCTTGGATCGGGGTGGTGTCTGGCCGATGGCCGTCGCTGGCCCACCCGCAACTCGTTATCGTCTCGGCATTCGTCCAGAGGATATCGCCGTGTCAGCGACCGGGGCCGGTCTTCAGGGACAGGTGGCCCTGATCGAACGGCTGGGGGCCGATTCGATCGTTCATATTCGTCCAAACGGGGGAATGGATGTGCTGCTGGCGCGTCTTCAAGGTCCGTGCTCCTGGAAAATCGGGGATCAGGTATCCGTGAATAGCACATTGGAAAAATTGCATTTTTTCGACCCAGACAGCGAAAGACGCCTGCCGACGCCGATTCCTTGCGTCGCGGCAGGAGTTTGTTAATCTCTCGATTTTATATTAAATGCAATCTTGTTGGGCCGGTCGGTATCTCGACCATTCTTGCGAAAGTGATGGCACGGTCGGCTCGCTTGCGGTTTCCTGTATTCGTCTGATTTCTTAAATGAGGCCTGCATGAGCATCATCGGCGTTGGTAGGGGGGCTGCCCTGCCAGTCAATACCAGCCGTCCGGTGGGGTTGCCGGGACGCATTGCCGATCAGGATCAGCGCAACAAGGCAGCGATCACCCCGATCGGCGATGTGACGACATCCCCCTTCGCTGCGGCCCTGGCCGACAATCAGGCGACCGGCGGCAAGCCGTCCGTTGCCTATCAACGATCCCATGCGACCCTGCCGGGCGCACAACCTCTTAGTACGTCCGGTCGCGGCCAATTGCTGAATCTGATCGTTTAGTTGGCCTTTATGGCCTGAAAGACCCTTTATCAACGCCCCGTTTGGGGCGTTGTTCGTTGGGGGGCGGTGGGAC
>DAISJD010000083.1:0-14261 GCA_036821645.1 Aliidongia sp. | reverse complement strand
ATCCCATCCTCACCCTTCAGAGCCTTGATGAAGGATTTCATCGACATCGGCTTCGAGGGGTCGATCGGGAACAGTTCGACCGCTTCCAAAAACGGTTTCGCCCACCATTTCACCGCGACGAAGCTATTGACGGTGAAGGTGAGACGGGCGGGCAGAAAAGCCGCAAGCAGCGCGCCGTCCATGAACGAGAGATGATTGGCCACGATGAGGGCGCGGGGGGCATTGTGCGGATAATGTTCAAGCCCGATCACCCGTACCTTGTAGCAATAGGTGAACCAAAGCTTGACCAAAAGCGGGATGAACGGGATCGGGAGAAGACTGAGCGAATAAAGGGCGGCGATGAAGCAGCCGACGCCCAGCAGGGTGAAAATATCGTCGAGGCCGCTGCCCAAGGCAAAGGCGAGTGCGGTGATCGCGGCCCCTGCCACCATGAAGATCGCGTTCAGCACATTGTTGGCGGCAATGGCCCGGGCCTGTTCATGGTTTGGGGTGCGCGATTGGATGATGGCATAAAGCGGCACGACGAAGACGCCGCCCGCAATTGCGATGAGGGTGAGATCGATCAAGAGCCTGAGGCCGTCCGCCCGCAGCATTAAATCGATCGGGGTGAGGGCTTCGCCAGCGATAAAACCATGGGTTGCCGTCGCCAGATCGACGCAGGCAATCCCCATGGCCGCCGCCGCCGCCGCCACATAGCGCCCGTCGATCCGTCCCCGCATCAGCCGCCCGCACAAGAGCGATCCGATCCCGATCCCGACGGAAAACAGAACCAGCAACAGGGTCAGGACCGCTTCATCGCCCCGCATGATTTCTTTGGCAAGGGCCGGAAACTGGGTCAACAGCACCGATCCGACCAACCAAAACCAAGAAGCGGCGAGAATCGATTGCCAGACTTTGCGGTCATCGTGGGCCGCGCGCAGAATATCGCGGGTCGAGGGGATCGGGTTCCAGATGACGGCGAGATATGGATCCGGGGCCGGGGCCGGCGGCACGCAGAAGGCGGCGATGAGGCCGATGACGCCCAATGCCACGAGGAGCAGGCAGGCGGCTTCGGTCCCCCACGAAAAGGCGGTGGCGATGCCACCCGCCAAGGTGCCGCCCAAAATGGCAAGATACGTGAACCCCTCCATCAACGCGTTCCCGTCGATCAATTCGTCGGGGGCGAGGTGAAAAGGCATCAAGGCGAATTTGACCGGACTGCCGAATGTCGCCTGGGTCCCGACGAGGAACAAGGCAATGAGACAGAGGGGGATGCTGCCGGTCAGGAGGGTGGCCGCCGTGACGATCATGGTGACGAGTTCGACGGATTTCAGAATGATCAACAGACGGCGACGATCATAGCGATCGGCCAATTGCCCGGCCGTACCCGAAAAAAGGGCAAACGGGATGATGAGACAGGCCCCGGCGAGTGCTGCAAGGCTTTTCGGATCGGCGGAACCGCCCGCGATCGTGCCGAAGGTCAGGAGAGCCAAAAAAGCGCTTTTGGCAAGATTGTCGACGAGACCACCGCCGATTTGGGTGATGAGCAGGGGCAGGAAGCGGCGGCGGGTTAAAAGATGCCAAGGGCCGTTCATACTGTCTCTCCGGGTGTGGTGGGTCGTAAAGGCAAGGCGGGGCGCAGACCGGCCCAGACGGTGTAGGCGAGATCGTCGGCATGGGGACGCAGGGCGCCCTGGAACCGGCCATAGAGTTTGAACGTGGCAAGTTGGACGACCGGTCCCATAATGAAGCTTGCGGCAAGTCCCGGTGCGATCGGTCTGATCTCGCCCAAACGAAGCCCGTCCTCAATCACCCGATGGACCGTATCGACCGGATTGTGCGGGTGGTCGAAGCCGGTCAAGGCGCTGTGTTGTTCCATCAGCAGAAAGCGGCCGAGCGCCCAATCCCGATCTAAGAGATCGCATACGACCGCGATCATGGCGGCAATTTTGGCCGCTGTGCCCCGTTCCTGGTCGATGGCGTGGGCAAGGTCGCGGTCCAATGCCGCATAATGGGTTCGGTAGAGGGATTTTACCATGGCCCCTTTATTGGCATAATGGCGATAGATCGAGCCCACCGCCACCCCCGCCCGTTCGGCGATACTGGGGACCGCCGTGGCATCGACGCCCTGGGTCCCGAACAGGTGGATGGCGGCTTGATCGATGCGGTTCTTGACCGACAGAGTCGATGGCGAAAGATCGCTTTGGATAGGTTGGTTCATCGGGACGCAGTGATGTGAATGAAGTTTCATTCGCATAACTGCGTCCTTTAATCCTGTCAAGGCTCATGAGCGGCAAATTTCACGCCTCATCGTCGGCTCCATACCAGGGGAGACACGGACGAATTGGCTGATTGTGGCGACTTTGCGGCATGTGCGTTGCCGATATACAACATATTGGCGTCTGTCATGAGAAGAAGTCAGCAGGCCATTGATTGTGACTTCAAGGCAGGTTAAGTCTGTTGAATTGTCATTTTGTCGTCTGGAAGTTGCAAATTATGCGGCGGACCGTGGTTTCGGCCTTTTTAACATGTGTTTTTTTTGCATCACCACCGGTGGCAGTGCAGGCGTCATCGCCCTTCGGCGATAAGGCTCAACTGCGTCTTGAGCGGGATGTGTTGACGGCGGTGCCTGCTCTCGGTCTTCTCGCGATTCAGGATGGCAAGCCCATTCGGCCGGGGGAGCGATCGAAAACGGTGGCTCAAGTGCGGCGCGCCCTGATCGACCGGCATTATCTGGCTGAGCCCGACCCCGCCCTAAAGCCGGACGAGGCCGAAATTTACGACCCGACCTTGGTGGCGGCAGTGCGGCAGTTTCAACAGGATACCGGGTTCGTCGATGACGGGGTGTTGGGCAATTCCACCCGCCGTGCCTTGCGGGGAATGGATGCCAACCGCCTCTTGATGATCGAGCAAAGCCTGAAGCAGCCCGATCCGCCCGCAAAGGGAAAATATATCCTGGTCAATCTGGCGGCCGGTCTCGTCTATGCCATGCAGGATGACGTGCCGGTGATCGTCAGTCGGGCGGTGGTGGGGAAAGTCCAGAACCCGACCCCGGCTTTTTCGACCCGAATTCAGGCCGTTTGGGTGAATCCCAGTTGGCATGTGCCGAAAAGCATCGTGGAAAAGGAATTTGGCGGCAAGGCCCACGTCGAAAAGCCGGGTCCGAAAAATCCATTGGGCAAAATCCTTTTGGAAATGCCGAACAAGGATGAGATTTTTCTGCACTTCACCAACCAACCGACCTTGTTCGAGCGGGATCTCAGAAATTTCAGTCACGGCTGCGTCCGGGTGCAGCGAATCGAGGATGTCGCCCGGTGGATTCTGGGCGAGGAGCGCTGGAAAGCGGAGGATGTCGAGGCCTCTTTAGGGACATACACGACAAAAAAATTTGCTTTGGAACAAAGTATCCCAATTTATTTGCAGTACCGAACGGCAACAGTCGGCTCAACCGGTGCCGTGATCTATCATCCTGATCCCTATAGAATTGCCAATCCGCCGCCACCGCCACCGCCGCCGGTTCTACAGCCGGAAATGGTGCTAAAAGCACCGATTGAGGCACCAGAGACACAGAGTCAATAAAAAAGTAACATAAAAGACAGGGTTGCCATTCGATATCCGCATGCGTTACCTGACAGAGACGAAGCGTCGCTGACGGGGGAAGAGCGGATGTCGAGCGTATTGTCGAGACGTGGTTTTTTGATGGCAGGGGCGGCAAGCCTCGTGGCGACGACGCCTGCCATGGCGGCCGGTAAACTGGTGAAGGTGGCCCCGCATAAAACCGTGGCCGCGATCCCGCGCAAACCGGAACGGATGATCCACCTCGTCAATGCCCATACCGAAGAACAGGCGCAATTGGTCTATTGGCGCAACGGCAAATATTTGCCCGATGCCATGCGCCAGATCGCCCGCGTCATGCGCGATCACAACAACAATTCGATGCATCAGATGGACCCGCATCTGATGGATCTCTTGGTCGATTTGCGCCGATCCCTTGGGACGAGCGAACCCTTTACGATCATTTCCGGCTATCGTTCGCCCGCCACGAACCGCCGGATGGTGGCGACCAGTCCCGGCGTTGCCCCACATAGCCTGCACATGGAAGGCAAGGCGGTCGATGTGATGCTGCCGGGACACAATATCGATACCGTGCACCGTGCCGCCCTCAATCTGGCCGAAGGCGGGGTCGGATACTATCCGCGATCGGGTTTCGTCCATGTCGATACGGGCAAGGTTCGCCAGTGGCAGTTCGGCTGAACGGACTTTTCAGTCGATTGCCGATACCGCTTTGCCGACACCCCGTTTTCTGCGGGGTGTTTTGGTTTGTGGGATCGGGCTATGAGCGCGGACCGGTTGACGCCCACGCGATCACTGCCTATGGTCGTCGCTATGCGTGACGCCCCTACTCATCCCGTAAGGCGCATCTTGATGTGCGAACGAATTAGCCGCCCGGCTCGCTGAGGCGGGGCCGGGTTCTTTGCGGCGCGGATCGCTGCCGTTTTCCGATTGAATGTCCTTGCCCTTTCAAGACGCGCGCCAGACGATGGGCGGGCTGTATTGGGCCGATTTTTAGAAGTAGATCGTGATCATGACCGTAGATTATCGCGCGACCGTATTCCTGCCGACCACCGATTTTCCCATGCGTGCCGATCTTCCCAAACGCGAGCCCGGCTTGCTTGCCCGGTGGGATGCGCAAAAACTCTATCAGAAACTGCGGGATCAGGCGGCGGGTCGGCCCAAATTCGTCTTGCATGACGGCCCGCCCTATGCAAACGGCCACCTGCATATGGGCCATGCCCTCAATAAAATCTTGAAGGACGTGGTCGTGCGCTCTCAGCAGATGTTGGGCAAGGACGCCCCCTATGTGCCGGGCTGGGATTGCCATGGCCTGCCGATCGAATGGAAGATCGAAGAGAAATACCGCGACGCCAAGAAGAATAAGGATGACGTGCCGGTCGATGAATTTCGGCGCGAATGCCGGGCCTTTGCCGATGAATGGCTCGATATTCAACGCACCGAGTTCAAGCGGCTCGGCATTGTCGGCGATTGGGACCATCCTTATTCGACGATGGATTACAAGGCCGAGGCACAGATCGTGCGCGAAATCGGCAAGTTTTTGATGAATGGCAGCCTCTATCGCGGCTCAAAGCCCGTCATGTGGTCGGTCGTCGAAAAAACCGCCCTTGCCGAGGCGGAGGTCGAATATCACGATAAGACCTCGACCACCGTCTTCGTGCGGTTCCCCTTGGTGTCGGACAATTACGACCCGGTCGCCGGCGCGTCGGTCGTGATCTGGACGACGACCCCTTGGACTTTGCCCGCCAATCGGGCGGTCGCCTTCGGGCCTGGGATCGATTATGTGGTCTTGGTGGTGGAATCGGTCTCCGAGGGATCGTTGGCCATTATGGGCGAGCGGCTCTTGATCGCCGAAGCCTTGATCGACGCCGTCGCGACGGCAGCCGGGATCACGGGGTACCGGATCGACGATCGTTTCGTCGGAACCTGTCTCGACGGCGCGATCGCGGCACATCCCTTACGCGGGCAGGGCTATGAATACGACGTTCCCCTGTTGCCGGGCGATCATGTGACGGCGGATGCCGGGACGGGCTTCGTGCATACGGCCCCCGGTCATGGCGAGGATGATTACGAACTCGGCCTCAAATTCGGGCTGGAATTGCCGCAGACCGTCGATGCAGATGGCAGCTATTATCCCCATGTCCCCCTTTTTGCAGGCAAGCGGGTCTTTACCCCGCACGGCAAGCCGGGCGATGCGGGTCCGGCGGTTTTGGCCGCGATCGAGGCGGCGGGCGGGCTTTTGGCCCAAGGAACCTTGCTGCATTCCTATCCTTGTTCTTGGCGTTCCAAGGCCCCGCTGATCTATCGCAATACGCCGCAATGGTTCATTTCGATGGATAGCGACGGCTTGCGGGCGAAGGCCCTTGCCGCCATCGACGAGACGCGCTGGGTTCCGGCCCAGGGGCGCAATCGGATCCGCAGCATGATCGAAAGCCGCCCCGATTGGTGCATTTCGCGCCAACGGGCCTGGGGCGTGCCGATCGCGATCTTTGTGGAAAAGGCGACGGGCAAGGTCCTGCGCGATCAGGCGGTGATCGATCGGATCGCGGCAGCGTTCGAAACCCACGGGGCCGATATCTGGTACACCGAACCGGCGGCGACCTTCTTGGGGCCGAGCTACGATCCTGACGCCTATGAACAGGTGAAGGATGTGGTCGATGTCTGGTTCGATTCGGGCTCGACCCATACCTTCGTGATGGAACAACGCCCGGAATTGTCATGGCCGGCCGATCTCTATCTTGAAGGGTCCGATCAGCATCGCGGTTGGTTCCATTCGTCCCTGCTCGAATCCTGCGGGACGCGGGGGCGGGCCCCCTATGAGGCGGTCATGACCCATGGGTTCGTGCTCGACCATCAGGGTCTGAAAATGTCGAAGTCGCTGGGCAACATCATCGCCCCCCAGACGATCATCGAAGAATCGGGTTGCGATATTCTGCGCCTCTGGGTCGTCGCGTCCGATTATTACGACGATATTCGCATCGGCAAGGAAATCCTGAAATATCAAGTCGACGTCTATCGCCGCCTGCGCAATACCCTGCGCTATCTCTTAGGGGCACTCAGCGCCTTCGATCCGGCCGAACGGGTCGAACCCGCCGCCATGCCGGAATTGGAACGATTGATCCTACATCGGTTGAGCGAGCTTGATGCGGTCGTGCGGCAGAGTGCGGCGAATTTCGATTTTCACGCCCTTTATACCCAATTGCATAATTTTTGTTCGGTCGATCTGTCGGCGTTTTATTTCGATATCCGCAAGGATGCGCTCTATTGCGATCGGCCGGACGATCTGCGTCGCCGGGCGGTGCGCACAGTCCTGGACCAGGTCTTTACCTGCCTTGCCACGTGGCTTGCCCCGATTCTGTGTTTTACGGCGGAAGAGGCCTGGTTGGCGCGGCACGGCGATGGCATGGATCAAAGCGTCCATCTCCAAACCTATCCGACGATTCCGGCCGACTGGCGAGACGACGCGCTGGCCGCCCGGTGGGGGCGGGTGCGGGACGTGCGCCGGGTCGTGACCGGGGCGATCGAGGTCGAACGGGCGGCCAAGACCTTGGGGTCGAGTCTTCAGGCGGCCGTGACGATCTATGGCACGGCGGATCACGGGGCGGCCCTGCACGGGCTCGATCTGGCCGAGATCGGCATCGTGTCGGCGGCGACGTTCAGTCTCGACCCGGCCCCTGACGGGGCGTTCACCATGGCGGATGTCCCGTCAGTCGCGGTGGTGGTGACGAAGGCCGAGGGCGAGAAATGCGAACGGTGCTGGCGGGTGCTGCCAGAGGTGAAAACCCATCCGGCGGGGCTGTGCGGGCGCTGCGACGATGCGGTTGCCCATCATCAGGCCGGCGCGGGTATCCGCTCGTGACGGCGATAAACCGGCGGGTGCTGGGCGGCCTTTTGATCGCCCTTGCCGTCTTGGCCCTGGATCAGGTCTCGAAGGGCCTGATCCTCGATCGTTTTGCGCTGCTGCCGCCGGGACAGCGGTTTATTCCCGTTATGCCGACCATCAATTTTTATTTGGCCCATAATCGCGGGGTCACGTTCGGCATGTTCAGCGAGGGCGGCGGTTTCTATCCGCTGATTCTCGCGCTCGTCGCGGGCGGCATCGTGGTTGCCTTGGTGCGTTGGCTCTGGCAGGCGGCCAATCTGCAGACGGCATTGGCCTTGGGTATGGTCATCGGCGGTGCGCTCGGCAATCTTTACGATCGGATTTGGCGCGACGGTGTGGTCGATTTCATCGATTTTTATGTCGGCGATTGGCATTGGTATATTTTTAACGGGGCGGACGCCGCAATTTGTCTTGGCGTTGCCATACTTGTGTTGGACAACTTGCTCAAACGACCAGATCAGCCTAAATAGAGATGGCAACAGGAATCGAGAGTGGCATGAAGCGCACGGTATTGATGATAGCGGCCCTGATCATGGGGTCTGGACTTCTAAGCGGCTGCACCGATACGCGGCGCGCCCTTGGTTTCGAAAAGACGACGCCGGATGAATTCACGGTGGTGGCGGGTCAGCGATTGACCGTGCCGCCCGATTTCTCGTTGCGCGCCCCGGCGAGCGAGAATGACAAGCCCCCGACCCCGACCACCACGGCCCAGGCCAAGACGACAATTTTCCGCTTGAAGCAGGAAGCGGCGGCAAACCCCAATGCCGATACGTCCTTGAGTGCGGGCGAACAGGCCTTCCTCGGCGTGGTCGGATCGAGCGATGATGGCATTCGCGCCAAGATCGACGCCGAAACCAAGCAATTGGCCACGAGTCAAAGCTTTATCGATCGGATCAATTTCCTGCAATCGACCGTCAATCCTGCCGATAAGGAAGAATTGGATCCGGTGAAGGAAGCCAAGCGCCTCAGTGAAAATGCAGCTCTCGGCAAGCCTGTCACCAGCGGTCAAACCGTCACGATCGAACGCAAGAAGCGGGCACTCCTCGAAGGGGTGTTTTAGGCCCTGTCCTGCATGCGTGGGTCCGCATCGATGACTCTGATACACGTATTTTGGCGTAAATAATGCCAAAGCACCCGCTCAGCATGCATGCTGAGCGGGTGTTCTTGTTTGTGATCCCTCTGTTTTGTGACCCCTCTGTAAAACGCGTGGATTGAGGGCTCGAACCGGATGTCGGTTTCGCCAGAGTCCGCTTAAAACGGGAGTAACCGATGCGTCGCCTTGCTGTATCACTCTTCGCCTTGGCCGTCGGCATCTGGGGGACGGCGGATGCCGCCACCCGGTTCGGCGAAGAAAGCTTTACCTTGAAAAATGGCTTGCAGGTGGTGGTGATCCCAAACCATCGCGCACCGACGGTCAGCCATTGGGTTTGGTACAAGGTCGGGTCGTCCGATGAGGAGCGCGGCCATAGCGGTGCTGCGCATTTTCTCGAACATTTAATGTTCAAGGGCACGAAAACCGTGAAGCCGAAGGAATTTTCCGTACAGGTCGAACGCCAAGGCGGTCAGGAAAACGCGTTTACCTCATGGGACTATACGGCCTATTTTCAGACCGTGGCTGCCGATCGGCTCGAACTCGTGATGAAGCTTGAATCCGATCGGATGCAAAATCTGGTCTTGGACGATGCCGAACTGAAACCGGAACGCGACGTCGTGATGGAAGAATGGCGCATGCGCACCGGCAATCAACCGGCGGCCTTGTTGGACCAACAGGTCGAGGCGGCACTCTATCTCAACAATCCGTACCGGATTCCCGTGCTCGGCTGGCCCGAGGAAATCAAGAAACTCGACGTGCCGACGGAAAAGCGCTTCTACGACACCTGGTACGCGCCGAACAATGCCGTCCTCATCGTGGCGGGTGATGTGACGGTCGACCAAGTTCGGACCTTGGCCGAGCGTTATTACGGCGTGATCCCGGCACACCCGGTGCCCGAACGGGTGCATCCGGCGGAACCCGAACGCAGCGCCGATGCCTTGATCGTCTTGAAGCATGACCGGGTTCGCGCGCCCCGATGGAGCCGTCACTATCTCGCCCCGACAGTCCATGCGGGCGACACGAAACAGGCCTTTCCATTGGAAATTTTGGCGGATGTTCTGGGGGGCGGCTCCAACAGCCGACTGCATAAATCCCTGGTGCTCGACCAAAAAATCGCCACCGCCGCCGGGGTTGGCTATGGCTTGGATCGGTTCGATCTCGGCAGTTTCGGGCTTTATGTCACACCGAGACCGGGCGTTGCCATGGAGAAGGTTGCAAGCGCCGTCGAGGCCGAAATTGCCAAGCTTCTGAAAGATGGTGTTACGGCGGACGAGGTCGAAAAATCGAAGACCCGTATGATCAATGACGCGGAATTCGAGTTGGATTCCCTGACCGCCCCAGTCGAGATCATTGGGCGGGTGCTCACGACCGGCGGCACGCTCGCCGATGTCGATGGCTGGGCGGACCATGTGAAGGCGGTGACGCCGGAACAGGTGATGGCCGCGGCAAAGGCCGTCTTGGAGAAAAAAACAGCCGTAACCGGCCATCTCTTGCCGCCCGATGGCGTCGATCCGGCAAGTTTGGCGAATTTACCCCCCGTGCCGCCCCCGTCGGGAGAAATCAGATGAGCCTCATAACCCGTTTTACGCACCCGATCACGCTGTTGGGCACCATGCTCGTCACGCTTGGCGTGATGCAGACGCCGGCCCAGGCAATTACCGTGCAGCCCGTGACCAGCCCCGGCGGGGTCAGCGCGTGGCTGGTCGAAGATCACAGCCGCAAGGTGATCAGTTTGTTCTTCGGCCTGCGTGGTGGCGGATCGAACGATCCCGAGGGCAAGGCGGGGCTGGCGACGTTTACCTTCTCGCTCTTGGATGAGGGGGCGGGGACGCTCGATTCCGGGGCGTTTCAGGGCAAGCTCGACGACCTCTCGGCTTCGATCAGATTTTCGCCCGGTTCCGATTATCTGGGGGGAAGCGTGCAAACCCTGACCCAGAATCGCGATGCGGTGTTCGATCTCTTGCGCCTTGCCTTGAGCGAACCGCGTTTCGATGCCGAGGCGGTCGAACGGGTCCGCGCGCAACTGGGTCAAGGGATCGATAGTCAGTTGCAAAACCCCGACGCGATCGCCGGGCGGACCATGGCGAAACTGATCTACGGCACCCATCCTTATGCGCGGCCCAATCTGGGCACTCGTGCCAGTGTGGCGGCCTTGGGGCCCGATGATTTCCGTGCCTTCATGAAGCAGCGTCTCGGGCGCGATACGTTGCAGGTGACGGTGGTCGGCGATATTACGCCGGACGCGCTCAAACCCCTGCTGGACAAGACTTTTGGCGGGCTGCCGGAAAAGGTGGCGATGCCCCATGAACCGGCGGATGTCGTCCCGAAGACGGACGGTAAGCTCTATCTGATCAAAAAGCCGATCCCACAGAGCGTCATTCAATTTGCTCAGCCGGGTATTGCCTTGACAGACAAGGATTTTTATCCGGCCTTGGTCTTGAATCACATTCTGGGCGGGGGCGCGTTCAATTCGCGTCTCGGCCACGAGGTTCGGGAAAAACGCGGCCTTGCCTATGGGATTTCCACCGGCTTGCAGCATAATGTCCATGTCGATTTACTGGCGGGGCAGGTCGGCACGCAAAATGCGAAGGCGGCGGAAACGATCAAGGTCGTGCGCGAGGAATGGGCCAAGCTGCGCGATGAGGGGCCGAGCGAGACGGAGGTCAATGACGCCAAGACCTATCTCAGCGGATCCTATGCCTTAGGGCTGAACTCGACCTCGGCCATTGCCGGTCGCCTGATCGGCATTCGGCAAAATGGGTTTGGCATGGATTATATCGACCGTCGTCCGGCCTTGATTGCGGCCGTGACGGTGGACGATGTTCGCCGGGTGGCAAAACGCCTGCTCGATCCTGCCCATCTCACCTTTGTCGTGGTGGGCGATCCGGAAGGGGTGACGCCGGATATGGTGCTCGATCCTAAGGAATGATCAGGCCGTCCGTCCGGCGTGAAGCTGTGCGATAAGCCGGGCGAGATCCGGCGCCGTTGCGACGAGGTGATCGGCACCGGCGGCCTTGAGCCGTTGGGGCAAATCCGCACTGGAATGCCCCCCCGCCGTGAAGCCGATCGCCTGCATCCCCGCCGCCTTGGCACCGCGAACGCCCGGCACGCTGTCTTCGATCACGAGACAGGATGCCGGGCGGGCCTGGTGTTGGCGGGCGGCATACAGAAATAAATCCGGTGCCGGTTTGCCATTTTCGACCATTTCAGAACTATAGAGATAAGGATCCAAGAGCGGTAAAAGACCCGTCCGGGCGAGGCTCAAGGCGATCCGCGCCGGACTGCTGGACGAGGCCACGCATTTTGCGAGCGTCACGTCCCGAAGCAGGTCCGCCATCCCGGCGATGGGGGTGAGTTCGGCTTCGAGGGCGACGGCCAGGGCCTGGGCGACCCGCGTCTCGAAATCCGCAGGCAGGGGTTTTTCCCACATCGCTTCCAAGATCTGCAAGCCATCGCGGGATTTAGTCCCGACAATATCGTGTAAAAATCTTTCTTTGCTGATCGGATGACCAAGTTCGGCTAGAATTGCCAACTCGACCCGACAGGCGATCGTCTCGCTATCGACCAATACCCCGTCGCAATCAAAAATCACCAGATCAAGCGGCACAATAAAGATCTTTCGTTCGATAGGGGACGTCCCTCTTTAAAGCCCGATTGATCCGCCGAAGGCAAGCACCATCGTGACCGTCAAGAACAGTCCCATCATTCGCCAATTATCCCCCGTGACCATCAACCGCATTGCAGCGGGCGAGGTCATTGAACGACCGGCGGCGGCGGTCAAGGAATTGGTGGAAAACGCCCTGGATGCCGGGGCGACCCGGATCGATGTGGCCTTGCGCGACGGCGGGCAAAGCTTGATCGTGGTCAGCGACGATGGGTGTGGGATGGATGATGCGATGCTGTCTTTGGCGGTCGAACGTCATTGCACCTCGAAACTGCCCGACGACGATTTGACCCGGATCGATAGTTTCGGCTTTCGCGGCGAGGCTCTGCCCTCGATCGGGGCCGTCGCCCGCCTGTTGGTGACGAGCCGGGTTCGGGGTAGCGATCACGCCTGGAGCCTGTCGGTCGATGGGGGGGTGAAGGGGCCGGTCGTCCCGGCTGCCCATGGCCCCGGCACCCGGATCGAGGTGCGCGATCTCTTCTATGCGACCCCGGCACGCCTCAAATTCATGAAAACCGCCCGCGCCGAACGGGATCAGGTGGTGGAGGCGGTGCGTCGTCTCGCCATGGCGCATCCGGCCTTGGCCTGGACGGTGAGCGACGGGGATCGGGTGATTCTGCGCTTGGCGGCGATCTCTGACCCCGATCCGGTCGAGGCGCGTCGGTTGCGCCTGGATCAGGTCTTGGGTCATGATTTTGCCGATAATGCGGTGCCGATCCTGACCGAACGGGGGGGCTTGCGGCTCAGTGGCTTTGCGGGCTTGCCGACCCTCAATCGCCCGACGGCCCGCGAACAATATCTGTGGGTCAATGGGCGGCCCGTGCGGGACAAATTGCTGAATGGGGCCGTACGCGGGGCGTATCAGGATTTTCTGGCTTCCGACCGGCACCCGATGGTCGCCCTGTTCCTGGAAATCGACGGGGCCGAGGTCGATGTCAATGTCCATCCGGCCAAGGCGGAGGTGCGGTTTCGCGACCCGGCCCTGGTGCGCGGCCTCATCGTCTCGGCCTTGCGTCATGGCTTGGCCGAGGCGGGGCATCGGGCGTCCACCAGTATCGGGGCGGCGGCCCTGGCGGCGGTAAGACCGGCGGTCCAATTGGGGTTGGGGGCGTATTATCCACCCCCCTCGGCCTCGACGCCATCTGCGATGTCCCCACCGGCGGCCGGGCATTTCTACGCAGAAAGACCGGCGACCGGCAGTCCCCGGCAGTTGGCGCAATTGGCCGCCTCCTTTGCACCCTTTCCACCCCAGGCCCCCTTGGTGGACCCGGCCCCGGCGGATCATGCATCCCCGCATGCCGGGGGGCCGCCTTCCTATCCATTGGGGGTCGCACGCGGGCAGGTGCACGATACCTATATCGTGGCCGAGACAGCGGATGGGTTGGTGATCGTCGATCAACATGCCGCCCATGAACGGTTGGTCTATGAACGGATGAAGGCGGCTCTGGAAACGGGTGGGGTGGCCCGTCAAATGCTGCTCTTGCCGGAAGTGGTCGAACTTGACCCGGCGGCGGCGGCGATCTTGGCAGATCGGTCCCATGAATTGGCGGAACTGGGGCTGGCCTTGGAACCGTTCGGTCCCGGGGCCGTGATCGTGCGCGAGGTTCCGGCCCTCTTGGGTCAGGGGGATGTGGTGGGGTTGGTGCGGGATCTCGCCGATGAAATTGCGGAATGGGGCGATGGGTTCAGCCTGAAAAATCGGCTGGACGCGGTCTGTAGTACGATGGCTTGTCATGGCAGCGTGCGGGCCGGGCGGCGGCTCAATGGCGACGAGATGAATGCCCTTTTGCGTCAGATGGAGGCAACGCCCCATAGCGGCCAGTGCAACCACGGTCGCCCGACCTATGTCGAACTGAAACTGCAGGATATCGAACGCTTGTTCGGGCGGCGGTGAGGGGGTGGGGGCTTGCCGAGGTTGGCTACACGCAAAAAGAACATTAATAGAATTTTATAGGAATTTTGCTTGACACGCATCAATAACCTTTTATGTTCTTATTTGTTCCACGAACGAAGAAGGATATGGGGTGATGGCGCGGCTTGCGGATGACCTGAATCAGATCTGGCATGAG
>DAISJD010000082.1:0-14264 GCA_036821645.1 Aliidongia sp. | reverse complement strand
GGGCGGGGTGGACCGCGAGGCGGGCGATCGCTATAGTCGATGGGTCGGCGCGTTTCAAAAGCAGGGCAACGCGGCCACTGTCGATTCCGATTATATCGCGGCGGTTCGCAAAAAATTGAACCTTGATCAACGACACGCGGCTGAAATAGTGGGTGGTGGTGTCAATGCTTTTTTTCGGTATGAAAATGGTAAGACAAAACCGCGATTATCTTTGATAAAATTGCTGAAAATGCTGGATAAGCATCTATAATTGTTAGGTGAAGTCAGTGGGTTTTGATGATATGGGGTTATCTTTTATAATTTTATTAAAAAAATTACGAATAATTAATAGAATTTTTGAATCTGATAATTTCGATCCCCGTATGAAATATTTCGTGTTTTTAATTTAAAAATTGCTGATTTAATCTTATCATCAATCTCAGTAGATTGGTCTAAATATCGCTATGAATTGATCTATGAATAGTTTAATTGTCATGTCAGTTCCCTAAATATAATCTCATTGGTTGTTTTTATTGTACAAATATCTCGTTGAATGTGTTTTGTTGCGGTGCACAGGCGAAGCTTTGGCGCTGGGCGGGTCGAAACTGGGGGATGTATGCACGGGTTGAATGATCGGTTGGAACGGTTGGGCGGCAATCCGTTTACGCGACTGAATAATTTGCTGCGGGATGTGCCCTTGCGGACGAATTTATCGCCGTTGATCCTGAGCGTCGGCGAGCCGCAGCATGCGCCGCCCGATTTTCTGGCCGAAATCGTGGCGCGACACAGCCATCTTTGGAACCGTTATCCGCCTGTCGCCGGGACGGAGGCGGTGCGCCAATCGATCGCCGGATGGTTGACCCGGCGGTTTGGCTTGAAGGCCGATACGCTCGATCCCGACCGGCATGTCGCCTTGTTGTCTGGGACGAAAGAGGGGCTGTTTCAGATCGCGCAGTTGATGGTCCCGGAATCGAGTGCGCCGCAACGTCGCCCGATCGTTTTGATGCCGAACCCGTTTTATCTGGTCTATCGCGGGGCGGCGGTGATGGCGGGGGCCGATGTCGTTCCCTTGTCGGCAACGAAAGAAACGAATTTTCTGCCGGATTTCTGGGCGCAGTCCCCCGACGTGCTGCGCAATACCGCCCTTGCCTATCTCTCGACGCCGGCCAACCCGCAAGGAACGATTGCCAATCTCGATTATCTGAAGCGGGCGATCGGGCTTGCCCGGGACTATAATTTTCTCCTGGTCGTCGATGAATGCTATTCGGAGATTTACGATCGCGATCCGCCACCCGGTGCCTTGAAGGCGGCAGAGGAATTGGGGGGCGGGTTTTCCAATCTTCTCGTCTTCAACAGTCTGTCGAAACGATCCAATGCGGCGGGCCTGCGCGCCGGGTTCGTCGCGGGCGATCCGGCCTTGCTGGAAAAATTCCTGACGCTGCGCAGTTTCGGGGCCCCGCAAGTGCCCTTGCCGGTGCAGGCCGCCGCCGGTGCCTTATGGGACGACGAGGCCCATGTGTCGGAAAACAGGGCGCGCTACCGCACGAAAATCGATGCAGCCGAGCGGGTGATCGGGACGCGGTTTCATTTCTACCGACCGCCGGGCGGTTTTTTTCTGTGGTTGGAAGTCGGCGATAGCGAGGTGGCGGCGGTCCGGCTTTGGCGGGATGCGGGGCTCAAGGTTTTGCCCGGCCTTTATCTGGCCAATCGCGATCTGAATGGGTTTCACCCGGCCAAACATCATATTCGTGTCGCACTTGTCCATGATGATGATATCGTCAGCGAGGCGATGAGGCGGTTGTGCGACGTGCTGTGCGTGTAGGTCTTCCTTTTGGTAGGTTTCCCTTTTGATCGACGAGGATGCGATGAGCGATAGCGGCCGATCCGATCCGTTTACTGCGGCCTTGAGTCTCGATGACAAGCGCATAGCCCATTATCGGCAGTCGGTTGCGACGGGTGAGCGGCTCATCGCGCAGCTTTCTTGGGATCGTCCCACCATCGAGGCGGAACGGGTGCGCGCCTTGCGGCGGCTCGTCGCGCATTGTCAGGCGCATTCGCCCTGGCACGCCGAGCGGATGCGCGGGCTCGATCCCAATACGCTCGTCTTTGCCGATCTTGCCCGCATTCCGCCAATGACCAAGGCCGATCTCATGGAAAATTGGGATCGGATCGTGACGGCACCAGGGGCGCGTTTGGCCGATGCCAGGGCATTTCTCGCCCCGATCGTGACCGGGACTGCGGATCAGGATTACTATCTTGGCGAATATACCCTGATCACATCCGGCGGCAGCAGCGGCAAGCCCGGCATTTATCTCTATGGGCGAGAGTCGTTTGCCCAGGTCTGGTGGGGGATTGCCCGCGCCATCTGGCAGGCGATGCGGGATAAGGGCTTCGATGATAAAACCATGCGGATCGCCGCAATTGCAGCCGGCAGGTCGTCCCATGGATCTTATGCGTTCGGCCGGATCTTCAACGATCCAGACAATCCAACCGATCTCCTTTCGATTTGGCAGCCCTGGGATGAAATCGTCGATCGGCTGAACAGCAGGCCCCCCGATCTCTTATATTGCACCAGTTCGATGATCCCGCAACTGTGCGCCGCGCACGAGGCCGGGCAATTGCGGATCAGCCCGGCCGTCTTGTTTGGGGGCGGGGAATATCTCTCTTATGAAAATCGCAGGCGCGCCCGCGCGATCTGGCCGGGGTGCAGCCTGCTCGTCGGATGGGGTTCGACCGAGGCGGGCGGCGGGACCCATGCCTGTCGTCTCGGCAACGGGTTTCATGTGTCCGAAGATCAATGCGTGCTGGAACCGGTCGATGATGCCCTGGCCCCCGTTCCGGCCGGTACCCAATCCACCGGGGTGCTTGCAACCAATCTCGTGGGGTTCGACCTGCCGATCGTGCGCATTCATGTGGATGACGTGTTCGAGATGGCGACCGAACCCTGTGCCTGCGGATCGGCCTATCACTTGGTGAAGCAGGTCCATGGCCGGGTCTACGAATCGTTTCGGTACGGCACGCGTGCCCTGCATCCGGCCGTGTTGGAATTGGGCATTCTGCAACAGGGGACGATCGGCGCCTGGCAGATGCGCCAGACCGTCAATGGGGTCGATTTATTGATCGAGCGGGGCCTTCATCCTGTGGATCTCGCTTTTATCGATCGGACCGTCCGCGCGGCTCTGGTCGAGGCAGGCTTGCAAGACCCCGACGTATCGGTATGTCTGGTGGATCGGATCGAACGGGTCGGTGCCGGGGGAAAATTGATGCGGTTCGTGCCTCTTGGACGCTGAGGCGGGGAGGGACGGTTATGCAGTTCAAGGGCGTACAATCGCGGCGCCTAAAATCGCGGGGCCTGCAATCGAGGGGAACGGCGTGCGGCCGATGAGACGATAATGACGAACCTGTCTTCAGGCTTTGATAAGGATCGCGGGGTGGGATTGCGGGATCTGGCCTTGCGCGCGGCGAGTGCGCTTGGTGGGGCGGTGTTGTTCATCGTCAGCCTGATTCTATTGCTGGTGTTGTTGACCTATGATCCGACCGATCCGTCTTGGAATGTGGCAACCCCAAAGGCGAGCGGCAATTTCGGTGGGCCGTCCGGGGCGGTTCTGGCCGATCTGTTAATTCAGACGATCGGTCTTGCGGGCTATCTCATCCCGATCGTCTTGGCCGTTTGGGCGTTGCGGTTGCTGTTGAATTTGCCGGTTCGTCAGGTCTGGATGCGCCTTTTGGCGCTGCCTGTCTTGTTGTTGTTGACGGCGATTAGCCTCGGCATTCTGCCGGGGAATCCAGGCGGCGTCATCGGGCGGAATTTCTGGCCGATGGCCGGGTTGAACGAGCGGGGGCTCGGCGATTTCGTCTTTTTGCCGGCGATGCTGGGGGCGGGGTTGGCCGCCTTGCTGCTGCTGTTTATTTTCGGGTTGACGCGCGGCGAATGGCAACAGGTCGGGCGGCGGACCTTGACGGCGGCCAAAGCCTCACGGGTCGGCACCGTCGCCATGGCGAAGGCAGGTCAGCGTGTCGGATTCCGTACCTGGCTTTGGGGCCGTAAGGTGGCGGAACCTGCCTTGCGCCGTCAGGCGGAAGATCTGATGCGCCGCACGGGGCCGCGCCAACCCCCCGTGCGACCGCGCAACCCTGCCGCCTCCGGCGATCAGGCCCGCGTCGAACCCCGGATCGTCCCGTCCGAGGCGGCTTCCCCCGAAACGATGTCCGGGCACCAGACGACGGCCCCGGCGGCTCCGTCCGATCACACGGGCAGCCCGCCGATCCGGCGCGAATTGTCCCCTGATCTTGTTGCCCCGAAACCGGCGACCCCTGCTGCGGGCAAGCGGGTGGAAACCAACCGTCAGCAAAGCCTGACCCTCGACCCGCAAACCTATGAATTGCCGCCCCTGTCCCTCGTTGCGGCCCCGCCGCTTGATCAGGGGCATGGCGGGCGCGGTCATGGCGGGCCATCGCAAGAAGCCCTACAGCAAAATGCCCTGTTGTTGTTGAATGTGCTCGAAGATTTCGGTGTGCGCGGCGAGATTGTCAAGGTGAGACCCGGTCCGGTCGTTACCCTTTATGAGTTGGAACCGGCCCCAGGCACGAAATCTTCGCGCGTGATCGGCCTTGCCGACGATATCGCCCGCTCGATGAGTGCCATTTCGGTGCGGGTTGCCGTCGTGCCGGGGCGCAACGTGATCGGGATCGAACTGCCCAATGCCAGGGCCGAAACCGTCTATCTCTATGAATTGCTGGCCTCTGAGGCCTATGAACGCAGTCAGGCCAAACTGACCTTGATCCTGGGCAAGGATATCGGCGGTGCGCCCATCGTGGCGGATCTCGCCAAGATGCCGCATTTGTTGATCGCCGGGACGACCGGTTCCGGCAAATCGGTCGGGATCAATACGATGATCCTGTCGATCCTCTATCGCATGCCGCCGGATCAGTGCAAATTCATCATGATCGATCCAAAGATGCTGGAACTGTCGATCTATGACGGGATTCCGCATCTTTTGGCCCCGGTCGTGACCGATCCGAAGAAGGCGGTCGTCGCTCTGAAATGGACGGTGCGGGAAATGGAAAACCGCTATCGCCTCATGTCGAAATTGGGCGTGCGCAATATCGAGGGGTATAATGCGCGGCTTGCCGATGCCGTGACGCGCGGCGAAAGCCTGTCGCGCCGGGTTCAGACCGGGTTCAATGCCGAAACGGGCGAACCGGAATTCGAAGAACAGGTGCTGGATTCGACCCCGTTGCCCTTCATTGTGGTGGTGGTCGATGAAATGGCAGATTTGATGTTGGTTGCGGGCAAGGATATCGAAGCCGCGATTCAGCGCCTGGCGCAAATGGCGCGTGCGGCCGGCATTCATATCATCACCGCGACCCAACGTCCGTCGGTCGATGTCATCACCGGCACGATCAAGGCGAATTTCCCGACCCGGATCAGTTTCCAAGTGACCTCTAAAATCGATAGCCGCACGATTTTGGGCGAATCCGGGGCCGAACAATTATTGGGACGCGGCGATATGCTCTATATGGCGGGGGGCGGGCGGATCACGCGGGTCCATGGCCCGTTCGTGGCCGATTCCGAAGTGGAAGGGATCGTCAATTTCCTGAAATCCCAAGGATCTCCGGCCTATCTCGACGATATTACCGAAGATGACGAGCAAAGCGCCGAGCCGGGGGGCGAAACGCAGGGCGGCGATCAGGAAAGCGACGAGCTTTACGATCGGGCCGTGGCCCTCGTCACGCGCGAACGTAAGGCGTCGACTAGTTTCGTGCAGCGCCATCTCCAAATCGGCTATAACCGGGCGGCGCGGATCATGGATCGCATGGAACAAGAAAATGTGGTGAGTGGGGCGAACCATGTCGGCAAGCGCGAGGTTCTGGCACCGCCGCCGCCGCGTGTTTAGGCGGGTTTCCGGTCCTTGGGCGACAGGGTGGGCAGAGATGCACAGCCTGCCGCAATCTTGCCATGGCGATAGGCTATTGCCGTTGCGGTATTATGATTAGAGTGTTGCGCCATCGGTCGATCTCGGTCTCGTTTTTTTAAGGGTGTTGGTCTCGTGCGTTCTTCTCTTCCCGTTTTTCGGCACCGTCGCCGGTTCCTGTCCGCCGCCGCTGGGGCCGTCCTCCTTGCGGCATCCGGCCCGTTCGTCCCGGCCCGTGCCGCCGCTGCGCGGGCCACCAAGCTCAGTGATGCCGATTATGCGGATTTGAAGCGGATCGAGACCTATCTCGACAATATCCGCACGCTTGAGGCGCGGTTCAGTCAGACGACTGCCGATGGGGCCGTGGCCGACGGTCGGGTCTGGCTGTCGCGTCCCGGCAAAATGCGTTTTGAATATGCCCCGCCGCAGCAATTGACGATCGTTTCCAACGGCGATTTCGTCGCTGTCGACGATCAGGAACTGAAGAATGTCAGTTTCTATCCGGTTGAATCGACCCCGATTTGGTTCCTGCTCCGCGCTGGAATTCAATTGTCGGGCGATGTGACGATCACGAAATTTGAACGGGGGCCGAAAACCTTGCGCGTCACGGCGGTCCAGACCAAGGATCCGGGCAGTGGGGCGATCACCCTGGTCTTTACCGATCAACCGCTGGAATTGCATCAATGGCAAATTGCCGATGCCCAGAACCGTATCACCACGGTGGCCTTGAGCAACCCGCAAGAGGGTGTGTCGCTGTCCGCCGATTTGTTCCGCCTGCCGGAAAATAAGGGAACCGCCGAAAGCAAGGGATCGCGATGACCCGATCTACGCGCGCACTCATCGGTCTCAGCTGCTGTGTTGTGCGGGGGGACGATTTTCCCCGCCACAGTGTCAGCGAGAAATATATTACCGCCGTCCTGGAAACGGTCGAAGCGGTGCCGGTTTTGATCCCGTCCGTGGGCACCCACTTGCCGGTCGAGGCGTTGTTGGATCGGTTAGACGGGCTGGTCTTCACCGGCAGCCCGTCCAATATCGAGCCGCATCATTATGCCGGGCCCCCACCGCCTGACGATAACCCGATCGATCCGGCTCGCGATGCCAGTACGCTTGCCTTGATTCGGGCGGCGGCGGCGCGCGGGTTGCCGATTTTCGGGATCTGTCGCGGGTTGCAGGAAATCAACGTGGCCTTGGGCGGCAGTCTGCTGCAAGAGGTCCATCGGACCCCGGATCGGTTCGATCATCGCCAGAACGAGGCTGATCCTATTGCGGTACAATATGGCCCGGCCCACCCCGTTCGTCTCGTCGCGGGCGGGTATCTATCCGGTCTTTTGGATGGGGCGGATGAGATCATGGTCAATTCCCTCCATGGTCAGGGGATCGACCGGTTGGCCCCTGGCCTCGTGATCGAAGCCGTCGCCGCCGATGGGCAAATCGAAGCGGTGCGCGGGACGGGGGTCGGGTTTTGTCTTGCCGTTCAGTGGCACCCGGAATATCGGGCGGCGGAAAATCCCGTCTCGCGGGCCCTGTTCCAGGCGTTCGGTGAGGCGTGTTGGGTCTATGGGCGCACGCGCGACCAAGCCTCCGTCATCGCACCGCGGCCGCTTGCTTGAGCCTGTCTTTTTCGAGACCCTGGCTTTGAGCCGCCTGATCGCAGCCTCTCATCCCGGTATCTGCGATCGGGCGGCCCGACTTACCCCCGACAAAAACTGATCGGCGACGGCGAGTTTGGTTTTGAGGGCTGCGAGTGTCACGAAAGGGGCGTTCGGGGTTGGTGCCGCCTGAAGGGCGGTTTCGATATCGGCGGGCCGGGCACCGGGGAACAATTCGCGATACCGACGCAGGGAAAATCCGGCCGCCCCTGGAACGGCGGCGGTCAACCGGTCGAGCCACGCCTGATGCAGGTTGATCGCATCCGAGAACAAACTTGCCCCCGCCATTTCCCGGCGCAGGCGCAGGACCGCCTCGTCGGGGGGGAGACCCTGTTGGTCGAGCAGGGTCCGGCTGATCTGGTGGGTCCGTTCGGCCATCCGATCCCAGACGTGCCAATGGGGGGCCGGGCGGATCAGCATGTGGCCGAACAGGGCCGGATCGGGGTTTCCGCCGACGATGCCCCAGGCGATCGAAACGGGAAAGCCGTCGGTGCCATCGGTTGATCCGGCGATTTCGATTACGGCCAGCATCCTGCCCCCCATCCTGCCGATATGGCGTAGGATGGCGAGGATGGGGGCCAAATACAATGCAACCCGTGGCGTTTGGCTGGCCGTCTTTGCGAAGTTTTAGAGACTGACACGCAAAAACCACAGTTTTGCGGCCCCGTAGCTGCGCGTGTCGTGCAGGATGGCCCAACTGGGCCAGTCGATCGATTCTTTCGTAGCAGTTTCGACGATGCACAGCCCGTCGGGCACGAACCAGCCGCCGTTTCTGAGGGCGGCAAGGGCGGGTAGGGCCAGATCCTTGAAATAAGGCGGATCGAGAAAGACCAACAGGGCGGCACGGGGGGCCGGGCGCACGCGGGTTACATCCTCGCGCAGAACCGTGCTGCGGCTCTCTTCGCCAAGATGGGCGATATTCTGCGACAGGACCGCGAGACTGGTCGGGGATTGTTCGATGAAGAAGGCATGCCCGGCCCCGCGCGACAGGGCCTCAAGGCCGAGGGCCCCCGTCCCGGCACAGGCATCGACGACCGTGTGCCCGGTGAAATCAACCCCTGTGGTGGTCGGGTCGCCATGGTCCAGGATATTGAACAGGGATTCCCGTGCCCGATCGCTGGTCGGTCGTATCGCGCTGCCTTTGGCGGCGGTCAGAACGCGTCCCTTATGCGTGCCGGCAATGATCCGCATGGTTTACCCCTTGTGCCGTCCCGGTTTTGCGGGCCGACGCGGGCCGGGGCTGCCGGGTCTTTGTGCGGATGGTCCCCTCTGCCCGGTCTGGTGCGCGGGCGTCAGGGTGTCCGATCGGCGCTGTGCCGGTGTGCGCGCGGGGGTTAGACCGCCGTCCGGCCGACCGCCGGTCGGACGATCGGCCCTCTCAGGTGCATCGGGGTCTTGCACGGTCCAAGGGCGTTCATTGCGCGGTTTGGCGGGGCGCGTGGGTTTGACGGGCTTCGTTGGGTGTGCGGGTTTCGCGGATTTCGCCGCGCCGCGCGCGCGCGCCCCCCTCGGGGGCGGCATATCCTCGGCGCGGGCCACGGGGGTCGTCATGGGGGTCCGGGCGATGGGTTTGGCATCGGGCCGCCAGACGGGTTCCTGACGCGGCATCAGAACGGGTGCCGCCGCATCGGTTTCGTCAGGGGCGGCGGGCCTTGCAGGGCGAGGGGCCTTGACGTTGCGGGTAACGCTTGCCCGCGCGGTCAGCATCGGGGCGGTTTTCCGCCCCTTATCGCCCACAGGGCCCATGCCCAATTGATCGCGGACCATGCGGCGCGGGATTTCTTCGATGCCGCCGCTGTCGAGGGTGCCGAGTTGGAACGGGCCGTAGGAAAGACGGATGAGGCGGCTCACGGGATAGCCTAGATATTCCATCACCCGGCGGATTTCCCGGTTTTTGCCTTCGGATATCGCGATGATGAGCCAGGCATTGGCCCCTTGTTGACGTTCCAATTCGGCCTTGATGGCGCCATAGCGGATACCGTCGATCGTGATGCCGGATTCGAGCCCGATCAGGCGGACCGGATCGACATAGCCATGAACCCGCACCTTATAGCGCCGCACCCAGCCATTGGCGGGCAATTCCAGGCGACGGGCCATTTCCCCATCGTTGGTGAGCAGCAGCAAGCCTTCGGAATTATAGTCGAGCCTGCCGACCGAAATAACCCGGCCCAGTTCCGGGGGCAAGGTCTCGAACAGCGTTGGCCTGCCATGTTCATCCTTGTGGGTCGTGACGAGGCCGGCGGGTTTGTGATACCGCCAGACCCGCGTCGGTTCCGGTTCGGGGACGGGTCTGTCATCGACGTGAATGACCGAGGTTTCGTCGACCAATGTTGCGGCACTGGTCAAAACGACGCCGTTGACCTTGACCCGGCCCTCTGCGATCCACCGTTCGGCGTCCCGACGCGAGCCTAGACCCGCCCGTGCGAGGCGTTTGGCGATCCGTTCGCCCTTGTCGGTGATGGCGTGATCATGGCCGCTCATGGCGTGTCCTTTTGGGGGGTTGATCTGCGGGCCGCATCGACTAGGGCACCGAGAATGGCCCGATCGGCCGCACTAATTTCGAATTCCGGGTGCCACTGGACCCCAAGACAGAAACGATAGCGGGGATCTTCGATCCCTTCGATGACGCCGTCGGGGGCGCGGGCATTGACGATGAGGCCGGGACCGGGGGTGGCCACTGCCTGATGGTGGGCGGAATTGACGGCGATGGTGTCGCACCCGGTGATTCTGGCGAGAAGCGTGTCCGGCGCGATCGCGACACTGTGTCCGGGTTCGTTGCGTGGGTTCGGTTGCTCATGAGCAAGCGTACCCGGCACGGCATCGGGGATATGTTGGATAAGACTGCCGCCCAGAACGACATTGAGCAATTGTTCGCCCCCGCAAATGCCCAAGACCGGCAGGTCGCGGGCGAGGGCACCCTGGACGAGGGCCAACTCGAAGGCCGTGCGCCGATCTTTCGTCGTGACACTGGCATGGCGCTCGGTTGCCCCGAACAGGGCGGGATCGACATCGAAGGCCCCGCCGGTGATAATGATCCCGTCGACGAGGTCTAAATAACGATCGACCAAGGCCGCTTCATGGGGCAAGGCAATCGGCAGGCCCCCGGCCCGCACGATCGAACCGCAGTAATTTTCGCGCAGCGCGTACCAGGGGAATTTCGAATAGCCGCCGGGGGCTTCGCTGTCTAGGCTGAGGGCGATGATGGGGGTCGCTTTGGGGGGCATGCGCAATCCTTGCGTGGCGGGGCCGCAAGCTTAAAGGGTTTTGCGGTATGATGGAAAGGATGAAAAACGGTTGGATGGGAGGGGGGAAGGTGCCATGCATGATCTGAACGCCCGGGGCCATCGCCAGGATCGCTGGATGGATTTGGCCTTCCATGAGGCCGAGGCGGCCATGGATTTGGGCGAGGTGCCGGTCGGTGCGGTGCTCGTCGATCCGGTCGGGGGCCGTGTGGTGGCGGCAGCGGGCAATCGAACCGAAACGATGTGCGATCCCACGGCCCATGCTGAGGTTTTGGCGATTCGCGCCGCCTGTCACCGGCTTGGCACGCCCCGGTTGCCGGGATACGATCTTTATGTGACGCTGGAACCCTGTCCGCTTTGCGCGGCGGCAATCGGGTTTGCCCGGTTGCGGCGGGTTTATTTTGGGGCCTATGACCCGAAAGGCGGGGCGATCGATCATGGCCCCCGGTTGTTTTCCCGCGATGCCCGCACGATTTTTCCGCCGATCGAGATTTATGGCGGCTTCGATGAGGCGCGATCGGGCGCGTTGTTGCGCCGGTTCTTCAGCCGGTTGCGCCAGGATTGAGCTTGCCCGGTCGTCGGGGATGACGGGGGAGAGTGGGGGCGGTGGAAAATTGCGGGAAAATATTGCGGGACAAGACCCCCTTATTCCAAGGCG
This sequence comes from Aliidongia sp., assembly GCA_036821645.1. Lineage (GTDB taxonomy): Bacteria > Pseudomonadota > Alphaproteobacteria > ATCC43930 > CGMCC-115725 > DAISJD01. Next base: position 2,821 of record DAISJD010000082.1, on the reverse strand, counting down.
GATGTGCGTAAACTGCACTTGTCGCGCGCGGTCCCGCAAGGCATCCAGAAGAGCGGAACGGCCCCTGTCGGCATCAATCGCACAAAGGCGCACGTTCGGGCGAGGTAGTCTTGGATCACGAGACGCAGCACAGTCCTAAAACCCCGGTCGGAACGGCAGACCCTGTGCCGTTCCCGTCCTTGAGCAACCGCCTCATCCTGATGATGGCCGGGGCCACCGGCCTTGCGGTTGCGAATATTTATTATAATCAGCCGATGCTGGCGGCGATGGCCGAGACGTTCGGCCTTAGTGCCGGGACGATCGGTTTGGTGCCGACCGTCACCCAATTGGGTTATGCGGTGGGGCTTTTGCTGATTGCCCCCTTGGGCGACAAGCTCGAACGGCGCGGTTTGATCAGCGTCATGGCTGTGATTCTGATTGCGGCCCTGCTGCTGGCGGCGCTCACCCCGTCCTTCACAGTGTTGCTGGTGGCGAGTTTTATGATCGGGGTTTTTTCCACGATCGCCCAACAGCTTGTGCCCATGGCGGCCCATCTTGCCACCCCAGAACGACGCGGCGCCGTGATCGGGACGGTCATGGCGGGTCTTTTGATCGGGGTTTTGGGGGCGCGCATCCTGTCGGGCTTGGTTGCAAGTTATGCCGGATGGCAGGCCATGTATGGGCTTGCCGCCTTGTTGATGGTGATCATGGCCTGGATGGTGCGCACGGCCTTGCCCGTGGTGCCGCCCGCCTCGACCCTAACCTATCTGCATCTGATGCGTTCGCTCGTTACCTTGTGGCGGTGCGAGCCGGTCTTGCGTCAGGCGTCAATTATCGGATCCTTGCTGTTCGGGGCTTTTTCCGCCTTTTGGGGCAATCTTGCCCTGCATCTCGCCGGTCCCGCCTTCGGGCTTGGGGCCGATAGTGCGGGCTTGTTCGGGGTGGTTGGGATTGCCGGTGCCTTGGTTGCCCCCGTCATCGGGCGGTTGGCCGACCAACAAGGGCCGGATCCGTTGGTGCGCCTTGGGATTTTGTTGGTGTTGAGTGGGTTTTTCGTGTTCGGCCTGTCGACCCACAGTTTGGTTGGCCTCATGATCGGGGTCTTGCTGCTGGATATCGGCGTGCAGGTTGCCATGATCGCCAATCAGGCGCGGATCTATGCCCTGCGCCCGGAAGCGCGCAGTCGGATCAATACGGTTTATATGGTCAGTTATTTTGTCGGTGGGGCCTTGGGTTCCGCCCTTGGGGCCGTGTGTTACGGGACGGCGGGCTGGCCCGGCATTGCCGCCTATGGGATCACCCTTGCCGCCTTAGCCCTGTTGGTCCATAGCCGCCCGCATCGCCGGGGGTGTTAGCCCCCGATTGACGGTTCGCCCGTCGCGGGGGGCCGACAGTATCGGACGAAGTCTTTATCCGGTGGGCGAGCCGGATCGACCGCCCGTTCCCGCGGTCTCTTCCCGCCGCACGGCCCGCCAGCCGATATCGCGACGACAGAAACCGCCGGGCCAATCGATCGTATCGATCGCCTGATAGGCTTTGGTCTGGGCGTCGGCGATGGTCCGGCCTAAGGCCGTCACGACGAGGACGCGCCCGCCGGTCGCGACGAGGGCCTCGCCATCGCGCGCCGTTCCGGCATGAAATACCGCAATATCGGGCAGTCCTGCCGCCGCGTCCAGATTGCGGATCACGGTGCCCTTGAGTGGGGCCTCGGGATATCCTTGCGCCGCAAAGACCACGCCCAAGGCCGGACGCGGGTCCCAAGTCGGCTTGATCGTGTCGAGCCTGCCGCCATGGGCCGCCAAGAGGGCCTCCAACAGATCGCTTGTCAAGCGGCGCATCAGGACTTCGCATTCGGGATCGCCGAAGCGGGCATTATATTCAATAAGCGACGGCCCTTCGTCGGTCAGCATGAGGCCTGCGAACAAGATCCCCTTGAACGGGCATCCTTCCTCGGCCATGGCGCGGAGCGTCGGGCCGATGATCTGATCCATCACCGCTTGTTCCAAGGCCGGGGTCAAGGCCGGCGCCGGGCAATAAGCCCCCATCCCGCCAGTATTCGGCCCCGTATCGCCGTCGCCCACGGCCTTGTGATCCTGGGCCGAGGCAAGGGCGACCGCATGGACCCCATCGACCAGGGCGAAGAAACTGACCTCTTCGCCTGTGAGGTAATCTTCTATGATGATTTCGGCCCCGGCCGTGCCGAATTTGCGGGCCCCCATGATCATATCGACGGCGTCCAGCGCCTCTTGGGTCGTATGGGCGATCACGACGCCTTTGCCTGCGGCCAGCCCATCGGCCTTGATCACGATAGGGGCCCCGCGCCGCATGATGTCGGCCTTAGCCGCCGCCGGGTCGTCCGTCCTCAGATAGCGGGCCGTCGGGATGCCATGGCGTTGGCAGAGATCTTTGGTAAAGCCTTTCGACCCTTCGAGGCGGGCGGCCGCCTTGGTCGGCCCGAAGCAGGCGATGCCATGGCCTTCGAGATAATCGACCACACCCTCGACCAAGGGCTGTTCCGGGCCGACCACGACGAAATCGATCGCCTCTTGACGGCAAAGGCCGAGAAGGCCCGGAAAATCCGATACGGCCACGGGGTGGCAGGGGACATCGGCGGCAATCCCGGCATTGCCCGGCGCGCAATGCAGGGCCGTAAGACGCGGCGACCGCCGCAAGGCCGTGATCAGGGCATGTTCGCGCCCGCCGGAACCGATAACCAAAACCCGCATAACCCACCTTTTGTCATTGCCGTGCGCGTGGATGGCCGATGGCCGGGCGGCAGCCTATCATAGGCGGCGCGCCGAGAGCCAGTCGGCCTCGGCACGTCTGATCCTCGGATCTGGGG
>DAISJD010000081.1:0-14372 GCA_036821645.1 Aliidongia sp. | reverse complement strand
CCGCGGCCCGCCATGACAACCGCCGCGACCGGGGTCAGACGAACGGGGTGGCGATTATTTCGGGAAACGGTCATTGGGTAAAACCTTCTCCACCTTTGCCGTGGGGGCCGGAAAATCCCAGAAGGATAAAAATAAGCCGCCGCCAACCAGCCCGATGATGATCAAGAGTGTCAAATACGTCAGAAATTTACCCATAATGCCCATCGCCTCGGTAATGTCAGATGGTTTTACTGTTTTTTTTCGTCCGTGACAGCAAAATCATCGCCCATTCGCCCGCCTTTGTGGTCGGATGAAAGATGCAGACGACCGCGCTAAAGGCGATCACCCGTGCAAAAGGGGCTGTTCGACCTTGCGCAATTTCGTGCTAGGCTCAGGATCGACTGATTTTATGGCATTTTCCGGGTGGCCTTGGAGCGGTGTTGGAGCGCACGCAGATACAGGGTGATGGGCATAAAGGCCCCTCTCTTATCCTTTCCCGTACCTTGGTGCTGGTCGGCCTCATGGGGGCTGGCAAGACCAGCGTCGGCCGTAGGCTTGCGCAACGATTGGGCCTGCCCTTTGCCGATGCCGATCAGGAAATCGAAAAAGCCGCGAATGCGACGATCGCGGAAATTTTCGCCCGGGACGGCGAAACCGTGTTTCGGGGTTGCGAACGTCGGGTGATCGGTCGTCTTTTGGATGGACCCGTCCAGATTCTGGCGACGGGCGGCGGGGCCTTCATGGATCCGATCACGCGCGAACGGATTGGATCGGTCGGCCATTCTTTGTGGCTTAGGGCGGATCTCGAAACTTTGGTGGCGCGGGTGACGCGGCGAACCCATCGGCCCCTGCTCGTCGGTACCGATCCGCGCGAGGTGCTCACCCGTTTGATGGCCCTGCGCTATCCCATTTATGCCGAGGCCGATCTCGTGGTTGATAGTTTGCCGGGCTCGCCCGATCAAACGGTGCGGGCCGTGCTCGATGCGCTCCATAAAGGGGGCTATCTGCGTGTCGAATAGGCCGATCCCGATTTTGCGGATTGGCTTATGATCATGAGGATGAAAAAAAATGGTGCAGGTTGTTCCGGTTGCCCTTGGTGCCCATGCCTATCGGATCGTGATCGAGGCGGGTCTCTTGGATCGGGCCGGGGCGGCAATGCGCACCGTCACGGGCGATCGTCCCCTCGTTATTGTCACCGACGAGACGGTTGCCGCCCTCTATCTCGCCCCATTCACGGCATCGTTGGATGCGGCTGGGCTCTGCTGGCAGGTCGTGAGCGTACCGCCGGGCGAGGCGAGCAAGGATCTGCACCGGTTTGCCGATTTTGCCGAACGGCTCTTGGCACTCGGCCTTGAGCGTCGTCATGTCTTGGTGGCCTTGGGTGGCGGCGTCGTCGGCGATTTGTGCGGTTTTGCGGCGGCGACGTTGCTGCGCGGGCTCGATTTCATCCAGATCCCGACGACCCTCCTGGCGCAGATCGACAGTTCTGTCGGCGGCAAGACCGGGGTCAATAGCCGCAAGGGCAAGAATCTGGTCGGGGCCTTTCATCAGCCGCGTTTGGTTTTGGTCGATCCATCGGTTTTGCGCACCCTGCCCCGGCGCGCGTTTCTGGCCGGTTACGGCGAAATGGTCAAATACGGCCTGTTGGGTGATGGGGTCTTCTTCGACGCGCTCGTACGGGATTTTCCCCGTCTTCTTGCCCTCGATCCCCTGTTGTTGGAACAGGCTGTGGCCCGGTGCTGCACCATGAAGGCCGAAATCGTGGTCGAGGACGAACGCGAGACGGGGCGGCGTGCCTTGCTGAATTTAGGCCATACGTTCGGCCATGCGTTGGAGGCCGAAACGGGCTTCGGCGATGCCCTACTCCACGGCGAGGCGGTGGCCGTGGGCTTGGTTTTGGCGGCTCACTTGTCGGTGGCGCTGGGCACCCTGGATGCCCCGTCGGCGGCGCGGATATCGGCCCATATCGCCGAAACCGGCCTGCCTGCAACCTTGACCGCGATCGCCGGTGGGCCCTTTGCCGCCGACCGATTGCTCGCCCACATGCAGCACGATAAAAAAAACGATGGGGGGCTTTTGACCTTCATCACCCTGAACGGGATTGGTGCTGCCGCAGTTCGACGCGGTGTGCCGTCCGATGCCGTGGAAAAAATTTTACGCGCAGCCGGTGCCGTTTAAGCGCGCTTTGCAGCGCGATCCTTGGGACATCCCCTTGAAAAAAATACCAAAGTATGAGTTTTGGTCGGTTGGAAAGCCGAATTTCCCGCTGATTGCGGTGCGAGATGATGGGATTGACCCTGCCCGTGATGGGTGTCACGCTAAAACTCCAGTACAGGTCAGTTATGCTTGTTTGATGGGTCATGAAAAAGCGTAACGGCATGTCCCTGGCGTGGGGCGGGAGGATCGCCCGACAATTGCTGGGAGGAAATCATGAGGCGACGCATCGTTCCAGATCTTGTGCATGATCAGATTCTGACCATTCTTCATCCATCGCAAACAGCCCTTGATGCCGCCCGATTGATGGCGGATCGCAATATCGGCGCGGTTTTGATCGCCGAGCACGGCCATTTGGTCGGAATCTGCACCGAACGGGATATTACCCAACGGGTGGTGGCCAAGGGCAAGGACGCAAGCCTGATCACGGTGGCCGAAATCATGACCCCCGATCCCGCAACGGTAGAGCCCGGCGATACGCCTGCAGCGGCGCTGGACATTATGCGCCGGATCGGTTCGCGCCATTTGCCGGTGGTGGCGGGCAATCGCATCGTCGGCATCCTGTCGATCCGCGATCTTTATGCCGCCATCCATGACGAGCTGGCCGAGGATATCAAGCTGCGCGACGAGTTGTTCATGGGGTCGGGCTACAGCATGAACCATTGAGGTGCAGGGGCCCGCCCCCCGCCCCGTTTGCGACCCGTCTCGTCGGGCGGCCCCATGTCGCTGGCGACACACACCGATGTCGCTGGCGACACACACCGATGTCGCTGGCGACCCGGGCCGACGTCGTCGGCGTCACCGTCCGACCCAAAGCCTCCGTTCCGGCCGCAAACGGGGGCTTTGTCTTGTGCGCGGGTGGCGTTGCGCAGAAAAGGATAATTCAGGGCTATCGTTTTTCCCCAAGAAACTTTATCAAGGGGGCAAGCGTCGGCTTGCGTGTTTGCGCAGCCATGCGCGTATTTTTTCGTTTCTACCCGCATGGTGCAGGGACGACACGCGACCTTAAGTGTTCGGTTCTCAGCCCTTTCGATTCCCATCGTCCGATCTGTTTTCAAGGTCTTGTCATGTACGTCATTCTCTTTGTGGTTTTCATCGATCTGTTAGGCTTTGGCATCATCATTCCCCTGCTGCCGTTTTATGCCGAACGATTTGGTGCCGATCCCTTCGTCGCGACGATGTTAATGGCGACCTATTCGGGCTGTCAGATCATTTCGGCCCCGTTGTGGGGCCGGTTGTCGGATCGGATTGGGCGACGGCCGGTCGTCTTGATTAGCGTGTCGAGTTCGGTTGTCGCCTATTTCGTTATGGGGTTTGCCGACTCGTTGTTCGTCTTGTTTGCGGCGCGGGCCATCCAAGGCCTATCGGCTGGCAACATCTCCGTAGCCCAGGCCTATATGGCGGATATTTCGACGACGGAGAACCGCGCGAAATATATGGGCATGCTGGGCGCGATGTTGGGGCTTGGCTTTACCCTCGGCCCCCCCCTCGGCGGGCATTTGGCCGGATCCACACCGCAGATGAGCGACGTTGCCTTGACATCCTTTGTTGCATCCGCCTTCTCGCTTGCCGCCTTGATCGGTGCCATTGTGAGTTTGAAGGAATCTTTGTCGCCGGAAAAGCGGCGCACGATGCCAGCACAGCCGAGCCGGATCACGCAGTTGCGCGATGCGTTCGCTCGTCCGCGCCTGTCCTTGCTGATGACCCTGTTCTTCACGACGACTTTTGCCTTTGCGGGCATGGAAACGACGTTCGGTCTTTATGCTGAACATCGCTATGGCTGGGGACCGAAAGAAGTCGGTAATGTGTTTCTGCTGGTCGGTCTTGTCCTGGTCTTGGTGCAGGGCGGGTTGATCCGTGTGATGGCAAAGAAACTGGGCGAAGCAAAGACCCTCCTGATCGGTACCGTGTTGATCGGGCTTGGTCTCGGCCTGCTGGCGATCAGCTATGCGCCGGTTTATGCCATCTTTGCAACGATCTTGCTGGCGTCGGGCATGGGGATGGTCTCGCCCGCGATTTCCACCCTCGTCTCGCGTGAGGCAACCGCTTACGAGCAGGGGTCCATCCTCGGGGTCAATCAGTCGGTCGGATCGTTCGCGCGTTTTGTCGGTCCGGCTTTGGCCGGTATCCTGTTCAAGGAATTGGGGGCGGGTGCCCCTTATTTCGCCGGTGCCGCCTTGATGCTGGTCTCGACCTTCCTTGCGGTCAAGGTCTTGCGCCAGCCGCAATCCGTGGACGCAGACGACCAAGCGGTGCAAAAAGAAGCGCCGCGCGTCCGGGCATGAGACGCTCCGAACGGGCGATGGGGGATGCCGGGGGGCATGATGCCCCGGTGCCACCTTTTTTCCAGTTGCTGAAAAAACTGATGCCGTTTTTCTGGCCCGAGGATGCGCCCAACTTGCGTCTGCGGGCCGTTTTGTCCTTAGGCTTCATTCTGTTGGCCAAGGTCGGGACCATTTTGGTGCCGTGGGTCTATAAGCAGGTGATCGACGGGTTGTCACCGGATATCGGCGGGGAAACCTTGGTCCCGATCGGGCTCATCCTCGCCTATGGCGGGGCCCGCTTGATGGCGCAAACCTCTACCGAACTGCGCGAGCGGGTTTTTGCTCCGGTGGTGCAACGGGCCGTGCGCCACTTGGCCTTACGGGTGTTCAATCATCTGCACGCGCTTTCCTTGCGGTTTCATCTCGACCGACAGACGGGCGGTCTATCCCGCCTGATCGAGCGGGGGACGACCGGGGTCGAATATCTGGCTTCGTTTACTTTGTTCAATATCGGGCCCACGATTTTGGAATTGGTTCTGGTCTCGGCGATTCTATGGCGCGCTTATGCGCCAAGTTTTACCGCCGTTACCGTCGCCACGATCGTCATCTATGTCGTCTTTACCGTTCTCGTTACCCGCTGGCGGGTGAAGTTCCGCCGGGCGATGAACGCCCTCGACGCAGAGGCCAATGCCAAGGCGATCGATAGTCTGTTGAACTATGAAACCGTCAAATATTTCGGCAATGAACGCCACGAGGCCATCCGGTTCGATAATGCGCGCAGAACGTTCGAACAGGCCGCGATCAAGAGCCAGACGACCTTATCCCTGCTCAATATCGGTCAAGGGGCGATTATCAGCATCGGCTTGATCGCGCTGATGATTTTGGCTGGGCGCGGCGTCAGGGCCGGCACCATGAGTCTCGGCGATTTCGTTCTGGTCAACGCCTATCTGCTGCAACTCTATCAGCCGCTCAATATTCTGGGCATCGTCTATCGCAATATCCGTCAATCCTTGACCGATGTCGAAGCCCTCTATCGTTTGATCGATCAGGCCCCGGAAGTGGCCGATGCCCCCGATGCCGTTCTCCTTGCCGATGGGCCTGGGGCCGTACGGTTTCGGGCCGTCAGTTTTGCCTACGATCCGCGTCGCCCACTCTTGCGGGATGTCAGCTTTTCGGTACCGGCCGGACGCCGGGTCGCCTTGGTCGGGGCGAGCGGTGCCGGTAAATCGACCGTGGCACGTCTGTTGTTTCGGTTTTACGATGTGACCGGCGGCGGGATCGAGATCGACGGTCAGGATCTGCGCCGCGTGACGCAACAGAGCCTGCGCGCGGCGATCGGCGTCGTGCCGCAGGATACCGTGTTGTTCAATGACACGCTCTTTTACAATATCGCCTATGGCTGTCCCGATGCGTCGCCCGAGGCCGTGCGGGCGGCAGCGCGCCTTGCGCGCCTCGACGCCTTCATCGCCGGATTGCCCGATGGGTACGAGACACGGGTGGGCGAGCGCGGTTTGAAATTGTCCGGGGGCGAAAAACAGCGGGTGGCGATTGCGCGGGTCATTTTAAAGAATCCGCGTGTTTTGATCTTCGACGAGGCGACCAGCGCGCTCGACACCGAGACGGAACAGGCCATTCAGGAGAGCCTGAACCAAGTGGCGACCGACCGGACGACCCTGGTGATTGCCCATCGCCTGTCGACGATCGTCGATGCCGACGAAATTCTCGTTCTCGACCAAGGGGCAGTGATCGAACGAGGGCGCCATCGTGACTTGTTGCAGGCCGAGGGGGCTTATGCCGCCCTCTGGCGGCGGCAATTGCGCGATGATAAAGAACCGGATGCTGCCCTGTTGCGGGCGGCTGCGGGGGTTTGATCCCCGATCAAAACGGCCATGATCCGCCGATATCCCCATCCTGAAGGAGGACGCGATGTTGATGCTTATGCCGATTGGTCAGGTTGTTGGGGGGCGGACGGCACCGGTCGACGATCATTGGGCCACCGTCGAAAGCGTCATCCGGCTCAATCCCGCCCGTCTCGACCGGACGGCAACCGACGGGCTCGACGCGTTTTCTCATGTCCATGTGATCTATCATTTTCATCTGGCCCGCCCCGAAGACGAAGTGCGCGGTGCCCGTCATCCGCGCGGGTGCTACGAATGGCCGAAAGTGGGTATCTTGGCGCAGCGCGGTAAAGATCGGCCCAACCATTTGGGCATGAGTGTTTGCGAATTGGTGCGGGTCGCCCCCTATCACGTCTATGTCCGGGGCCTCGATGCGCTGCATGGGTCGCCCGTCTTCGACATCAAGCCTGTGATGGGGGCATTCGGCCCCAGAGGCGACGTGCGGGAACCGGAATGGGCGCGCGATCTCATGGCCCATTATTGGTGATGGGGTCGCGTGGTGAAAACGAAAGGAACGGCGATGGATGAGGCGATCCTGCGGCGAGCGGCAGCATTGCGGGCTGGCGATCGGCGGGCCTTGGCCCAGGCCATCACCTTGATCGAATCGACGCGCGCCGATCATCGGGCGATGGCAGATCGATTGTTGGCCGCCCTGTTACCCGATGCGGGCCGATCGATCCGGCTCGGCATTTCCGGTGTGCCGGGGGTCGGGAAATCGACCTTCATCGAAGCGTTCGGCCTATCCTTGCTCGCGGCTGGGCATCGGGTCGCCGTGCTGGCGGTCGATCCGTCCTCGCAACGCACAGGTGGGTCGATTCTGGGCGACAAGACGCGGATGACCGATCTTGCCCGCGACGTTCGGGCCTTCATCCGCCCCTCGCCGTCGGGCGGCACGCTGGGCGGTGTGGCGCGGCGTACGCGCGAGGCGATCTTGCTGTGCGAGGCGGCGGGCTTCGATGTGATCCTGGTCGAAACGGTCGGCGTCGGCCAATCGGAAACCAGTGTCGCCGCGATGGTCGATCTGTTCTGCCTCTTGTTGCTGCCGTCGGCGGGCGATGAGTTGCAGGGGATCAAGAAAGGCATCGTCGAATTGGCCGATCTCATCCTTGTAAACAAGGCCGATGGGGCGACACGGCCCATGGCGCTCACCGCCGTTGCCGATTACCGCTCGGCGCTTCGATTGCTGCGCCCGGTTCATGCCGCGTGGCAACCGGAGGTTCTGCCGGTTTCCGCCTTGAGTGGGGAAGGGCTCGCCCAGGCGTGGGAGCGGATCCTGTACCATCAAACCGTCATGACCGAGGCGGGGGCCAAGGCGGCCCGGCGTGCGGCCCAGGCGGAACAGGCCCTCTGGGCGGATCTGGGCGACGGTTTGATCGCGGCGTTGCGCCGTAAGCCGGCGATCGCCCAGGCGATTCCCGAAATCGAATCGGCGGTGCGCGACGGCAGAATGACCGCGATGGCGGGGGCGCGTCGGTTGCTGGCCTTGTTTTTGGGGGCGGATGCGGCGGATTTACTGGACTGATCGGTTCCATTGCCGCCGTTTCTGGGGTATTTTGAGCCTATGTACCGTGATCTTGGGCTCTATGTGTCGGGATGACTTGACGGCGTGCCGCGCCTCGCGTAGAAACGCCCACCTTGATACGGCTCTGTCCCCCTGTGGGTCGTGCCGTGGGCAGACCTGTTATCTTGATCTATTTTTGATGAGTATCGTCATGGCAAGAAAGTGCGAAATCACCGGCAAGGGCGTGCAAACCGGCAACAATGTCAGCCATGCCAACAACAAGACCCGGCGTCGCTTCCTGCCGAATTTGCAGGTTACGTCTCTGCTGTCCGATACATTGGGCTTTGCGGTGCGCCTGCGCCTGTCGACCAATGCGATCCGCACGGTCGAACATAACGGTGGCATCGATGCGTTTTTGATGTCCGTTTCCGCCAACAAGTTGCCGCCCGATGCGCGCCGCCTCAAGAAGCAAATCGAGGATGCCGCCGCGAAGAAGGCTGCGAAGGCCGCCGCCTGATCCAAGGCGATCGTTCCCCGTTTCGCGTCGGGGGTTTGGTCCGATCCGATTAAAAACCCCTGAAGCGTTGCTTCAGGGGTTTCTTGTTTCCAGGGGCTGTTGCTTAACGAGCAACCAACCATTGGTGCAAATAGGATCGCACATCCTCGATCTTCTTCAAGGGGGCCCGCAACGCAATATAGCGATCCGGGCGGATGAGATAGCAAACCGGGTCGCGTACCCCATACCGATCATGAAGCAGGGCTTCGCGGTCATGCAGGACTCGGTGTGCCCAACCGGATGGCGGTTTGCAGTCAGTCGTGATGAGGATGGCCGTGACGAGATGACCGAATTGGTCGACGATTGGGTCGAGCAAGGCGGCAGGGTCGGGGATGTGACCTTGGCGATCGGGATTGGTGCCTGCGAAAACCAGCAAAGACCAGTTCTGATCGTGGAGTGCTTGGCTCAAGCGACAGGTGCGATAGGTGCTGCCTTCGACGATGATACCGTCGGCAAGACAGTCGCCGGCAATCGGGCCGATGCTGCCGCCTAAATCATGGGTCATGGGGCCGCCAGCATAGGAGGGGGCGATATCGCCGAGCACCCGTCTCAGGCGGTCATGGGCGGCTTGCTGCCCAATTAAACTGGCCCCCAAGAGGCGACTGGCAAGATCGGTGAGGTCGGAGGGTTGCACCATCTGGCGGAAACTGCGGTCGGCGTGATGATTGATTTCCTGGGCATATGTGCGTCGTTCGATGCCGTAAGTTTCAAGGATCGCCGGTTTTGCCTCCCCCTTGATTACGGCGGCAAGTTTCCAGGCGAGATTGATGGCATCGCCGAACCCGGCATTCAGGCCCTGACCGCTGGCGGGAACATGGATATGGGCGGCTTCGCCCGCCAGAAAAATCGCCCCTTCGCGAAACCGATCGGCGATTGCGGGTGTGCCGTGCCAGCGGCTTGGACGGCGGGCGTTATTGAGGCGTGCGACGGGATCGATGATCGTGCGGATCTGGCTTTGGATTTCTCCGACGCTGGGTTCGTTGCTGACACCGTTCGGTGTGGCCCGTACTGTACTGAACACGCGATAGAACCCATCGCCATCCAAGGGGAACAACAACAGAAACCGATCTTGCGTGACGAAGCAATAGCCCCGCCCGGACGGGTATGACCAGCGCAGATGGGCATCGACGGCGGTAAATTCAAATCCCCCTTCCGCATCGGGATGGAGGGTAATGCCGGCGGCTTCACGGGTTTTACTGGACCGTCCGTCGGCACCAATGACATATCGGGCACGGGTGGCTTCGAGACTGCCGTCTTGATGCTGAATATGGAGACAGACATGGTCCGCCTCTCGTTTCAAGGCATGGACGACGGCCCCGCGTTCGATCGGTACACCGAGATCGTCTAGCCGATCTTGCAGGAGATGGCGGATTGCGCGGGCGTCAAGCGTGCGCGGCTCGGAATAGGGGCTGTCATGGCCGTGCAGTTGCAAGCGCCCCAGCGCGTGCCCGAACAGATGGAGTGACATGGCATCCAGCATATAGGCCCGCGCATTGATGGCCTCGGCGAGATCGATGTTTTCCAAGAGTTCTTGGGTTCGGACATGGAGGATCGGGGAATTGGCCGGTGATGCATGGTCCTCGGCACGATCGAACACACGGACATTGATCCCGTGCCGCGCCAATTGCGAGGCCACCATCATCCCGACCGGGCCGCCGCCGATGACGGCGACATCACATATTTGTTGCATCAGGCTTCCCGTTCCTAGCGCTTCTCGGAGGGTGTGACCACCGAGATCGTTTTTTCCATGTTGCTTGCCACAGTTTGCACGATTTTTTTCGCTTCTCTTCGGACTGGATCAATTTACCGATAATCTTTTGTATAAAATACCTTTAATATCTTGGTTACTTCGGTCGAAAAAGGGGCGAGGGCCTTTGCACGGTTTTGGCGCAATGGGCCCTAAAACCGTGATAGGCCAATTCTTGCGATCATCCAGACAGGCCCTTCGTGGACTTTTCCAAAGGATAGCTTGTCGCGTAATGTTTAATTTTTTCTAGGAGTTTGTGCGCTATGCCGACAATTACGCCGTTTTATGTGGGAATTTCCGCCGTTCTGCTGGTGATTCTGACGCTTTATATCGTGGTCTTGCGCAATATGCTGAAAGTCGGCATGGGGGACGGGGGGCAGCCGATCCTGATGCGGGCGGTACGCGCTCATGGCAATTTTACGGAATTTACGCCGTTGCTTTTGGTTATGCTGCTGCTTTTGGAACTGGGCGGGGCGACACCGGGTTTCGTTCAAGAAATGGGCATTGCCATCGTTCTCGGGCGCGTCTTGCACGCAATCGGTCTTGCGATCAGTTCGGGGCGGACGGTGCCACGGGCCTTAGGCGTGGTGATCACCATCGCTGCCTTATTGACGGGTGCCTGGAATTTGATCGCGATGGGGGCGAAGCCTTTTTGAGCGATCTTGCCGGCGCTCGACAACAAAAACGCGATAACAAAAAACGGTGCGTATCCGATCGGATACGCACCGTTTTTTTAGAGCCGCGAAGAAAGACCCAAAGCTTATTTGCTGAACAGGCTGAGCGGCAGGGTATAGGTCAGGAGGGCTTCTTCTACACCGGGATTGCGCATGGTGATCCCAGCATTCGACAAGTGATGAAAACTGAAACCGAGGCGGGATTTATCGCTGAAGCGATAATCCAATTCGAAGCCGCTGCGAAATTCGATGACGGAACCGAGTTCCTTGTCGTCGCCTTTGCCGTAAAGCCCGACGGCGACGTTCGGATAAAGGATCAAATGATCGGTAAGGCCAATCTCGACGCCGAACCCGCCGTACCCGTAAATATTGTGGCCGCTCGTTCCTTCAAGACCGACAAACGGTTGGAGAAAGAAGTACTTATCGCCAAAGCGATATTCGCCCCGGAACACAGCGGACGCTTCGTTGCGCACAATTTCATAGGCACCCGCACCGAACACGACGGACGGCCCGTCATTGATCGATAGATCGAGCGCAGAAGCCGGAAGGGCCGACAGGCAAAGCAAAGTCCCCGCAGCGGCAGCGCGCAGTGACGAAAGAGAAAACCCCATCGTAATCAAAATCCTCTAAAACCAACCACGGTCAGTGTTGCGTCACCTGACCTCGTGATGAAACTGCCAATGTCGGCCAAAGACCGTGTGATCCGCCCTACTCTAGGCGAAGGGCGCACCGAAACCTAGAGTTTTTCGATCCATTGGCCCCGGATCGCGATAAAATACGCCCGAAATCGGCGGTTACTGACGGGCAAGCAGGGACTTGAATTTTTCGGTTGCTTGGACCAAGTGACTGCGGGTCGAGGGATCGAGGCCGGAATGACCGGAATCGGCGGCGATGATATAGTCCGCCTCGGGCCAAGCGCGGGCGAGTTCATCGGCCGTAACCACAGGGCAAACGATATCATATCGACCTTGCACGATGATCGCCCGGTGACCGCGCAACCGATCTATATGGGCAAGCAACCCGCCCTCGGGGAGAAAACATCCGTTCAGCATGTAATGGGCTTCGAGCCGGGCGAGTGCCAAGGCATGATGATCGTCGCCTCCCGGTTGGGGCGGAGACGGGATGAGGCTGGCGCAGGCAGATTCGTAATTTTTCCAATGGATGGCCGCCGGCATGTGGATGGCGGGATCGGGATGCATCAGGCGTGCGAAATAATAAGGGGCCGGATCGTGGCGTTCCGAGGGCAGCAGGAAATTCAGGAATGTGCGCGCAGCCTCGGGGAAAATCGTCCCCATACCCTTGAAAAACCAGTCGATTTCTTGTGGTCGGCCGAGAAAAATGCCGCGCAGAATGAATCCGAGACAGCGTTCGGGATAGGCCTCGCCATAGGCAAGGGCGAGGGTTGAGCCCCAGGACCCACCGAAAACCAGCCACCGGGTGACGCCGAGATGAACCCGAAGGCGTTCGAGATCGGCGACGAGATGTTGGGTCGTATTCTCTTCGATCGTGGCATGAGGCGTCGAACGGCCCGATCCCCGCTGATCGAAGATGATGATTCGGTAAAAGCGCGGATCGAAAAACCGACGATGGATCGGCGATGAGCCGGAACCCGGCCCACCATGCAGAAAAACGACCGGGACCCCTTGGGGATTGCCTGATTCTTCCCAATAGAGTGTGTGTAACGCACTGACCGGTAGAAACCCGACCCGATTTGGGTCGAGCGGTGGGAATAAATCTGTAAGCGCGTTTACCATCATCATTGTCTCTGGTGCGGGAGATTGCAAGGACGGGGGGTGTCGGGATCCCGTGAGTGCAATCTGACCAGCCTTAGGGGATCAAATTTTTTTGGGCGGGGTAAAATCACCGGATTTTGTTGGTGAAACAGGTGGTTTTGCGGCAATCGGGCCATCGGATGCCGATTTGCCCGTGCCATCGGCCTTCACTTTCGCCTTGTCGAGTTCGACATTGATTTCAAGGACCGATGTTTCCCCGACGCGTTCCATCGTGATTTTGATCATTTCATCGGAGACTTCGAGATATTTTGCGACGACATCCATCACTTCGCGCTGGAGCATCGGCAGAAAATCCGGCGCCGTTCGTCCGGCCCGTTCGTGGGCGAGGACGATTTGCAGGCGTTCCTTGGCGATGACGGCGGTTTCCGGGCGTTTGCGGAAGAGGAAATTGAGAATGCTCATCAGGCTTTTCCGAATAAGCTGCGGAAGAGGCCTTTCTTCTCAGCCTTGAGAAAACGCATATCCCGCTGTTCGCCGAGAAAACGTGCAACCGCATCTTCATAGGCCTGACCGGCCGTGGATTCTTGGTCCAGAATCACAGGGGTGCCGGTATTGGAGGCGCGCAGGACCGCCTCTGATTCAGGGATCACCCCGATGAGGGGCACCGATAAAATTTCCTGAACGTCTGAGATCGACAGCATCTCGCCACGGGTCACGCGGTCGGGCGAATAGCGGGTCAGCAGCAGGAACTCCTCAACTGCTGCCTCGTTGCGTTCCGCCCGGCGGGATTTCGAGGCCAGCATACCGAGAATGCGGTCGCTATCCCGAACGGAAGAAACCTCGGGATTCGTGACGATGATGGCAGCATCGGCATGATAGAGTGCCGTAAGCGCGCCATGTTCGATACCGGCCGGACTGTCGCAGACGATATAGTCAAAATTTTCCCGTAACTCGTCGATCACGCGTTCCACATCTTCCCGACGCAGGGCATCCTTATCGCGG
The DNA here is from genome assembly GCA_036821645.1 of Aliidongia sp. Lineage (GTDB taxonomy): Bacteria > Pseudomonadota > Alphaproteobacteria > ATCC43930 > CGMCC-115725 > DAISJD01. Next base: position 804 of record DAISJD010000081.1, on the reverse strand, counting down.
GTCTGTGACGTCGGGAATATATAAAGATTGTCGACACGCTTATCTTTAATCAATGCCTGGTTGAGATTCGCGTCGCCATTAATCACATTGATGAAGTCGAAGACAACCCGGCGCTCAACCCCCATGATCAGGTCGAGATTGCGCAAACCCACGTCGAAGTCGATGACCACGGTCTTGTGACCCCGTTGTGCGAGACCCGTCGCAAAAGCCGCAGACGTCGTCGTTTTGCCGACGCCGCCTTTTCCGGACGTGACAGTAATGACCTTAGCCAACAACAACCTCCATCTGTATCAAACTGACAATGCGCTTCTTCAGGCGTCTTGTCATCCATGAAGTGCAGTGAGCATCTGCTTTGTCGATGCCCGTGATTGACCACCCGATCGATGGCGGGACCGTCAATAGTCTCAAGCGTTTCATTATAGGCGCGAGATGGTCAAACGATCATCGACCAAGGCAATTTGCACGGATTGGTTGATAAATTCCGGTGCAATCGCTTCGCTGACGAGATAATGGCCAGCAACGCACAGGAGTTCGGCCTCAAGGCGGTCGGTGAAAATACGCGCTTCAAGATCCCCGCTCGCCCCGGCGACAGCACGACCGCGCAAAGCACCGTAAATATGAACGTTGCCGTCGGCGATCACTTCCGCCCCCTTGCTGACGGAATTCAGCACGATGAGATCGCATCCTCGCGCATAGATCTGCGTGCCGGAGCGAACCGGTTGGGTGACGAGTTTGGTTCGGGCGCCGGTTCCTGCAGACGGTATCGGTGCGGGTTCGGGGGCCGCCTGCGGGGTGGGTGATGAT
>DAISJD010000080.1:0-14517 GCA_036821645.1 Aliidongia sp. | reverse complement strand
CCGCCCTCATGAGACGGGCGCAGATCTTAAAATTTTCTTTAATAAAACAACGAGATGATTTTTTTAACGTAAAATGCCGTCCACCACAAGGCATCGGGGTTTTTTAGACCAAACCCAATCGCAGGCTTCCCCGCGTGGCCCGGCGACACCGGAACGCCAGACATTACAGTTTATTCATCTTGGCGATCCGGCTCTTCCTCTTCCCGTTCAGACCAAACTCCTTTACCAATAAGAAAAACGCAATCAGGAAGAGGCTTTCATGATCTCGCACCCCCTGTTCCGCACCGTCAGTATGCTGGCGATCGTCGGTGCCGTCGCCACTGGCGCCCAGGCACAGCAATCGACGCCGCTGCCGCCGCAGAATGATCCCCATGACGGCCTGATGGTCTGGTCGATCGACAAAGACATCTCGCCGTGCGAAAATCTCTACCAACATGCTTGTAACGGCTGGCTGAAGGCCAACCCGATCCCACCCGATCAAACCGCCTGGGGGGTGGATTCCCAACTGGCCGAACGCACGCGCCTGATGCTGCGCGAGATTCTGGAAAATGCCGCAAGCCATCCCGATGCGGACAATCAACGGATCGGGGATTTTTATGCCGCCTGCATGGATGAGGCCGGCATCGAGGCCAAGGGCTTGGCCCCGCTTGCCCCCTTGTTAGACCGAATCAACGGCCTTACCGACAAGAAAGCCTTAAGCGCCCTCACCGCCGACCTGCACCGGATCGGGGCCGACGTCTTCTTCAGTTTCGGTTCCGAACATGACCGTCGCAAGGCAAGCCTGATGATCGCCGCCGCCGACCAAGGCGGCATCGGGATGCCGGAACGGGACTATTATTTCAAGAAAGACAAGAAATCCGTCGATCTGCGCACGGCCTATGTGGCGCATCTCGCCAATCTCTTGGTCCTGACCGGTTCCGACGCGGCAAAGGCCAAGATTGAGGCCGACGCGGTCATGGCCCTTGAGACCCGTCTCGCCGAGGCGAGCCTGACGGCCGTGCGCCGACGCGACCCGTCGGCAACCTATCACCCGACCGACCTCAAAAAACTGGCCGGTCTTACCCCTGCCTTCGATTGGACGACCTATCTGAAGGCAGTCGGCACACCGAAAATCAAGTCGATCAATGTCGCCGTCCCGGCCTTTCTGACGGCTGTCGATCAAATCATTGCCGACACGCCGCTTGAGACGGTCAAAACCTATCTGCGGGCCCATCTCGTCACCGCCGCCGCCGCCTTGCTGCCCAGGGCTTTCGTCAACGAGAATTTCAGTTTCTACGGCCAGACCCTGGCCGGGGCGAAAGAATTGAAGCCCCGTTGGAAACGCTGCGTCGCCCTCGTCGACAGCGATCTCGGCGAGGATCTGGGCAAGATCTACGTCAAGACCGCCTTCGGCCCGGAAAGCAAGGCGGCGATGAAGGAAATGCTGATCAATCTGCGCACGGCTTTTCAAGAAGATATCAAAGCCCTGCCCTGGATGAGTGCGCCCACCAAGGCTTATGCTCTGAAGAAACTGGCCGTCATGGCGGAAAAAGTGGGGTATCCCGATCATTGGCGGGATTATTCGCCGGTCAAGGTCGTCCATGACGACGCGCTCGGCAATCATCAGCGGGCCGTGGAATTCGATGCCCAGCGGCAATTGAATAAAATCAACCGACCGGTCGATAAGGGCGAATGGTTCATGACACCGCCCACCGTCAATGCCTATTACAGCGGCGAAACCAACGACATCAATTTCCCAGCCGGGATTCTGCAACCGCCTTATTTCGACGTTTCCTGGGATGCGGCGATCAATTATGGGGCGACCGGATCGACGATCGGCCATGAAATGACCCATGGTTTCGACGATCAGGGCCGCCTTTTCGATGCCGATGGCAATCTGCGCGATTGGTGGCAAAAACAGGATACGGTCGCCTTCAAAGAACGCGCGGCCTGCATCGTGGACGAGGCCAATCAATTTACCGCCATCGATGAGGTGAAACTGAACGGTTCGCTTACCCTTGGTGAGAATACCGCCGACAATGGCGGCATTCGCCTGGCGCTTGCCGCCTTTCACAAGGCGATCGCAGGCAAGAAAGACGAGAAGATCGATGGGTACACGCAGGATCAGCGCTTCTTCCTCGCCTATGCGCAAAGCTGGTGCGAACATCGCACCCCCGATGCGACGCGGATGCAGGCCCTGACCAACCCCCATGCCACCGCCGAATTCCGCGTCAATGGCGTGGTCGCCAACTTGCCGGAATTCCGTCAGGCTTTTTCGTGCAAAATCGGCGATGCCATGGCCCCGAAAAAAATGTGCCGGGTCTGGTAAGAAAGGGGCGTGACCCTGGATTGCGGGCCAATCCTGCGATCCGGGGCACCCAATCCATGCCCATAAAAAACCCGGATGGGCCAAGGCCGATCCGGGTTTTTTAAGGTGTCCGGTGCAAGATCAGGGAATCGATGGCATGTCCCACCACCGGGTCGCCGCAGTTTGCCGCGCTTCACTCACGAGTTTCGCTTCGGAAACCAAATCCAAAATCGCTTCGTTTCCCTTGGCCGTGGCCACGGCGATGACCGACCGTCCCGTCCGATCCACGGCCCAAAGATTGGCACCCTGATCGATCAAATCATTGAAAATTTCAACCCGATTGAATTGGGCCGCCATCATCAGGGCCGTTTGTCCCACGGCGTTCGCCTGATCGATGGCGCAGGCCGTCACCATCAAGCGCTGGGCGCTGGCCGTATCGCCCCGATATGTGGCATCCATCAAGGCCGTATTGCCTTTGTTGTCGGCGGCACAAGGATCGGCCCCGGCATCGAGGAGCAGATTGATCAAGTCCAGATGGCCATTGCGGGTTGCCAGGATGACGGGGGTAACGCCGTCTTCGGTCCTGGCATTGATATCCGCCTTGCCGACGATGGCGGCATGCACCGACGGCGCATCGCCGGTCCGGATCGCGGCGAAAAGCGCATCGCTGGCCGCCGTTCCGCCAGCCTGGGCGGCACCTGGAACCATGAGGCCGATCGACACCAAGACCCCGCACAGCGATCGTGTCGCACGGTGGCGAATCGTGTCATGCATCATTCTTCTCTCCCATTCCGATATACCGTACGTGCGACGATCCTGAGGCATCCCCCTCTGGAACAGGGCACTCGCTCTCGCACTTCAGGACATTCTAAAAGAATTTATTCAACCATTATGCTGTGTGGTTGCGCCGCATCGCAGCGAGATTTTCCATTGCAAGGCCGTCGTGACGGACCGGTTTTCCCCCGTCACCACAGCCATATACCGGGGGATACAACTATCATTATATTAATAAGACATTAAATATAAACAATTTGAATAAATTTTTTTCTAATTATTGCCCGCCCGATACGGGTATTTGAGTATAGACGCATGGGTGCATTTACCGCTGATATGGATCTTATGATCAAGAAATCGTCATAATAAATCAATAGGTTGGAATTAATAAAAAAACCATGCGTTCATACCACGAGATTGGGGGCTTCGGCGTCGATTTTATTCAAACCAAATCGTCCGAGTAACAATACGGCACCTGTCATCCACCTTGTGCCGGTTCTGCGATTCGACTGAATCCGACAGACTCTGAAGCCCCCCACTCTCACTGTGCAGATTGCAATCCCGTCCGTCGCCTTATGCCGCAGCAGCCATGGCGTGATCCTCAGCCAGCAGCCGCTGCGCAGCCGTTTGGATCGGCGCCAAGATCTCGGGATCGGTGAGGTTTGACAGCATCGGCAACATGGGCCCCATATCGGCAAGGCCGGACAGACGCACCGCCTCATGCAGGACGCGGATCGGGGAATGGGCGTCGCGCAGATCTTCGAGCGGGATAAACCGCTGGCAGAGCGCAGCGGCAGCGGCATGGTCGCCGCGTTTTAGGGCGGCCAGAATCTGCATCGACAGGCGCGGGGCAATGCACACGGATCCTGATGTAAATCCCTGCAATTTGAATTGGCTGAGATGTACCTGGACCGGACGTTCGCCAATGCCGCTCACGATGCGGCGGGGATCGACGATATCGACCAACCGGGACAGATAAGGGTCGATTGCCGGATTTTCCCGAATGATCGCATATTTGATCGCCGTAACCGCGCCATCCTCTATGAGGGCGGCCAAGTGACCGGGTTCAAGGTAAGTCTCGGCCTTCACATACGCGATCAACGGACGGCCCAAGGCCTCGGCCAGACGACGGATCCCCGTGGCAATACCGTCAGGCGTCATCGCCTGTGTCGGCGGCAGCAGCATGGCCGTTGGAAAGGCGGTCTGTTTCAGGACGGCAACCTGATCCATGGCCTTACCGTAATCTGGACCGATCGAGGGGATCACCCATGTATCGGCATTGCCAAGCTCGGCCAACATACCGAGAAGGGATTCGTACGCGTGCACACCGATATTGTAAAAATTCGCATTGCCGCCATAAAGCAGGCTGCTCACCCCGCCATCGACCAAATGACGGGCCAACCGCTTGTTCTCGGCCACATTCACACTGAAATCCGCATGGCGCGCCAAGGGCGGAACGGCCAAAACGGAGCGTCCCAAATCTGCATCGGTAACGGCAGTGGTCTTCATATCGGGGTTCTCCTCGCAAAGGGTCCGTGAGTCACGAAACGGCTGTGAGGTAAATACGTAAGACAAATTTACCAAAATTGCGAGAAAAATCATAAAATCGCCACTCTATTGATCGCATCGGCTTCTTGCTTCTGAAATTTTTTCTATAAAAACAAAAGGTAAGGAAAGTTTCATCGAGACGGGCCCATCCCGTGCGCCCTGCGGGCGCGCCTCGGAATCATTGTCATGCCTTCATGAAAATTTGTTTGACAAATTTTAACCACCTCGCCACCCTGAGTCCGTTTCCTGCAACGATCGGCGATCGGATCATGATAGCACCGGCTCATGACGGGGTTCAGGCCCCCCTTACCTGCGTCGCCGATATCCGCGCCGCTTTAGGCGAGAGCCCGGTCTGGGATGCCGACGCACAACGCCTTTGGTGGGTCGATATTCTGGGACGGCGTCTGTGGTGTCTCGACACGCCCCATGGGACCACCCGCCATTGGATGCTGCCCGACATCGTCGGCTCGATTGCGTTGTGCGCCGATGGGCATATAGCCCTGGCCCTGGCCAGCGGAATCTATGGGTTCCATCCCGAAACCGGTTTCCTGACCTCGATCGCGACCCCCGAGCCGGACCGACCGACCAATCGGTTGAATGATGGCAAGGTTGGGCCGGACGGGGCCTTTTGGGTCGGCAGCATGGATGATCGGCCCGACAAAGCGCCGGTGGCGGCCCTCTATCGTATCGCCCCCGACGGTGGGGTAACGAAAAAAATCGACGGGATCATAGTCTCGAACGGTCTTGCCTGGAGCGGCGACGGCCGCACCCTGTTCCACAGCGATTCCCGCGGCCCCTGGATCGACGCCTGGGATTTCGACCCGCTTTCCGGCACGATCGTCAATCGCCGTCGCATCGCCACCTTGAGCGAGGCCGAAGGCCGACCAGACGGGGCCGCCACGGCACAGGACGGGACATATTGGAGCTGCGGCGTATCGGCAGGATGCCTCAACCGCTTTGCCCCCGACGGCACCTTGGTTGCCCGCTATCGCCTGCCGATTGCGGCCCCCACCATGTGCGCGTTCGGCGGCCCGGACCTCAAAACCTTGTTCATCACCAGCCTGCGCCATGGTTTGAGTGCCGAGACGCTTGCCAATGCCCCGCAATCCGGGGGCGTTTTTGCCATGCCGGTCACCGTGCCTGGGGTGCCTGTTCCCCGGTTCGACTGGCGACGGGGGGTGCCCGCACCCCCGGAAAATAAAGGATAGGCGGATGACGCTACTCTTGATTACCGGGGCTGCCGGGGCCTTGGGCCACGTCCTCGCGACGCGTCTTGCGGCACGCGGCTTCGCCCTGCGGCTCAGCGATCGGCGTACCGACTTCGTCCCGCAAGGGGACCATCCCTATAGCATCGCCGAACTTGGCGACCGGACGGCGGTCGAGGCTCTCTGCCGGGATGTGGATGCGATCATCCATTTCGGGGGAATTTCCACAGAAAACAGCTTTGAGGCGATCCTCGATGCTAACCTGCGCGGCACCTTCCATATCTTCGAAGCCGCCCGCCGGGCAGGGGTCAGGCGCGTCGTGTTCGCAAGTTCGAATCACGCAATCGGCATGTATCCGCGCACCGAACCGCTCGACGCCCATTCCCCCCCGCGCCCCGACAGCTATTATGGCCTGAGCAAGGCCTATGGCGAATTGCTGGCGCAGCTTTACTGGGATAAACACGGGGTTTCCAGCGTTTCGATCCGCATCGGCAGTTGCGTCGCCGCCCCGAGCGAGCCGCGCCACCTGTCGACTTGGCTCAGTTTCGACGATCTTGCCGACCTCGTCGCCAAGGCCGCAACCGCCCCGGATCTGGGCGCGGAAATCGTCTATGGCGTTTCCGCCAATCGCCGTCGGTGGTGGCAGGACGAGGCCTTGGCCAAGTTGGGCTTTAAGGCGGCCGACGATGCCGAACGCTATGCCGATTTACCGGCGATGGCCGAGATCGAGACCGATCCGATCGCCGCCCGGTTCCAAGGCGGCAGTTTCGCCGCCGCCGATTATACCCGATCCTTTCCCGTGCGAGACAAGTCATGACCGAACCCCACCGCAATTATATCGGCGGCGACTGGATCGCCGACGGCATCGCCAAGCCCAATCTCAATCCGTCGGATCTTGGCGACATTGTCGGCCATTACGCAGAGGCCGATGCAGCGCTCGCCCATCAGGCGATCGACGCCGCCGCCCACGCCTTTCGATCCTGGTCGACGAGCACCCCACAGCAGCGTTTCGATTGTCTCGACCAAGCGGGCAGCCTGATTCTGGCCCGCAAGGCGACCCTCGGCCACTTACTCGCCCGCGAGGAAGGCAAGACCCTGCCCGAAGCCCTGGGCGAGGTCGCGCGCGCGGGACAGATCTTCAAGTTTTTCGCCGCCGAGGCCCTGCGCCAAACGGGCGATCTCTTGGCGTCCGTGCGCCCCGGCGTCACAGTCGAGGTCACGCGCGAACCGATCGGCGTCGTCGGCCTGATCACGCCCTGGAACTTTCCGATCGCAATCCCGGCCTGGAAAACGGCGGCAGCCTTGGCCTATGGCAATTGCGTCGTCTTGAAACCGGCAGATCTGGTGCCCGGTTGCGCCTGGGCCCTGGCCCAGATCTTGGATGAGGCGGGATTGCCCCCCGGCGTCTTCAATCTGGTGATGGGGCGGGGCGGCGTCGTGGGGGCGGCCCTCGTCACGGCACCCGCGATCGCCGGGATCAGTTTTACCGGCTCCGTCCAGACCGGCAGGGGGATTGCAGCGCAGGCCATCACCACGGCCAAAAAGTTGCAATTGGAAATGGGCGGTAAAAACCCGATGGTGATCCTGGACGATGCCGACCTCGCGGTCGCGGTCGAAGCCGCCGTCAATAGTGCGTTTTTCTCGACCGGACAACGCTGCACGGCCGCATCCCGGCTGATCGTCACCGACGGGATCCACGACCGGTTCGTGGCCGCCGTCACGGCGCGCCTTCAGACACTCACCATCGATCATGCCTTGAAACCGGGGACCGATATCGGCCCGGTCGCCTCGGAAGCGCAACTGAGGCAGAATCTGGATTACGTCGCAATCGGCCTTGCCGAAGGAGCGAATCTCGTTCATGGCGGCACGCGTCTGACGAAAGAAACGGACGGCTATTACATGGCCCCGGCCCTTTTTACCGAAACCACGCCCGCCATGCGTCTCAATCGCGAGGAAATTTTCGGGCCCGTGGCCAGCGTCATCCGGGTCAAGGATTATGACGAGGCCCTCCTGGTCGCCAATGATTGCGCCTTCGGCCTATCGGCGGGGATCGCCACCACATCCTTGAAATATGCCCAGCATTTCAAACGCCATGCCGAAGCCGGAATGGTGATGGTCAATCTGCCGACGGCGGGGGTCGACTATCACGTACCCTTCGGCGGACGCAAGGCCAGCAGCTATGGCCCGCGCGAACAAGGACGCTATGCGGCGGAATTTTATACCACGGTCAAGACCAGTTATCAGGCCGCCGGTTGAATCGACGACCAATCCAGGCAAAGCCTGTCTTGGCTAACGAAAACGGCGGGCTTAGAGCGGATCAAATCGCCAGAAGGCCCCCACAGAAATTGGGGAAGGAAATCATGACCGAAACCAAATTCGACGCAACCCGCCGATCCGTTCTGCTGGGGGGTGGGGCCGCTTTGGCAAGCTTGTCCGCCACAGGATCGGCCTTGGCGGAATGGAAACCATCGGAACGCATCCCCGATCCCGCCATCCATATTTTAGATCCGAGTTTCAAGAAATATTGGGTGAGCAGCGCCACGATCGAACGCATCGCCACCGGCATGCGTTGGTGTGAGGGACCCGTCTGGTTCGGCGATGGGCGCTATCTTTTATGGAGCGATATCCCAAACAATCAAATCATGCGTTGGGACGAACAAACCGGCACCGTCGCCCCGTTTCGCAAACCATCGGGCTATGCGAACGGCAATGCACGCGAGGCCCAAGGGCGCCTCATTACCTGCGAACATGAAAATCGTCGGGTAACGCGCACGGAATTTGACGGGTCCATCACGGTCATCTTGGACAAATTCAACGGCAAACCCTTGAACTCACCCAATGATATCGTGGGCAAGTCCGATGGGTCGATCTGGTTCACCGATCCCGCCTTTGGTCCCAATGTCAACGAAGGCATGGCCGCACCGGAATTGCCCGAGGCCGTCTATCGGGTCGACCCTCTGAAAGCCAGCGTCAGCGTCCTTGCAACCGATATCAAAGGCCCGAACGGTCTGTGTTTTTCACCGGACGAAAGCAAACTCTATATCGTCGAATCCCGAACCAATCCCCGCCAAATCCGGGTCTATGACGTCGTCAACAACGGCACCGCCATCGCCAACGGCAAAGTGCTGATCGATTGCGGGCCGGGCACTGCCGATGGGTTGCGGGTCGATATCGATGGCAATCTGTGGTGCGGTTGGGGCGAAGGCAGCGACGATCTCGATGGGGTCATGGTCTTTTCGCCTGCGGGCAAACCGATCGGCTTCATCAGCCTGCCGGAACGCTGCGCCAATCTCTGTTTCGGCGGTTTGAAGCGCAATCGGCTGTTCATGGCGTCAAGCCATTCGGTCTATTCCTTGATGACGAAGGCCCGTGGTGCCTCCCTCGGATAAGGAAGGGTTGGAACGGGACGCCGTTCCAACCGAACCCCCCCCTCAGGCAGACTATCGACTGGTCGCCCACGGGTTCACCATCGCTCTCAAACCGGCCAGGGGCGGTACCGTCACCCGGCTGGATTGGTGTCCCGTGCCGGGGGGGACCATCTACCCCCTGTTGCGGCCCGAGGAACCCCCGATCCAACCCCAATCCCAGCGCCCCGCCTGCTTTCCCATGCTCCCCTTCGTGAACCGGATTGCCGATGGGCGCTTTACGTGGCGGGATCGCGGCTATGCGCTCGCCGCCAATCGTCCGGGCGAACCCCATGCCATTCACGGATTCGGCTTTCAAGCCCCCTGGTCGGTCATCGATGAAGATCACGCCCGTATCCGTCTGGTTCATGCCCATCACGATGGGCAATCGCCCTTCTCATATAGTGCCGAGCTCGATCTTGCGATCACCGAGACGGGCGTTTCCATCACCCTCGTCCTCACCCATCACGGTGCCGAGACCATGGCCTACGGGCTTGGCCTGCATCCCTACTTTCCTGATGCCGCAGGCGCGTTCTGCCGCTTTCAGGCCGATCGCTGGTTTCCGCCCGGCCCCGATAAATTGCCACGGGGGCCCGTACCGGTCGACCCGGATCATGATTTTACTGCCCTAAGACCCGTTGCGGACGCGCACGGGGTCGATGGGACCTTTATTGGCTGGGACGGACGCGCACTCATAACCTGGCCCGAGGCGGGCTATCGTCTGGCGCTTATGGCCGAGGGGGCCTTTCGCGCCGCCCATCTCTATGTCCCGCGCGATGGCGGATTTTTTTGCTTTGAACCGGTCTCGCAACTCCCCAATCAACTCAATCATCCAGACTGGGCACAATGGCTTGCCCCGATCCTGCTGGCGCCCGGACAAGCCTGTTCCGGGCGTCTCACCCTTACGCCATCGGTCTGCACCGACGAACGGCAGACGTAACGGGTTCTTGCCTGCCGCGATTGCCGAACCGAGGCAGGCAAGAACCCCGATCATCAACGAACCGGGGCCGGTTTCAGGACGACGCGCTTAATTTCGCCGACCAGAAACAAATACGAGACGATCACGACCAAGGCATTCATGCCAACGAACACGAGGGCCGCATCGAACGATCCGGTACCGTCAACCAAATAACCGATGACGATCGGCGTCGTGATCCCGCCAATCCCGCTGATGCAGTTGAAAACGCCGCCGGACAAGCCGCCGATTTCCTTCGGTGCCGTATCTGCAATCACTGCCCACCCAAGGGCGCCAACCCCCTTACCGAAAAAAGACAGACACATAAAGACAATCACCAGGAACGGCGAATCGACATAGTTGCACGCCATGATCGACATGGACAAAAACATGCCCGCCATGATCGGAACCTTGCGGGCCAAGGAAAGAGAGCCCGTCTTACGCATCATGAAATCCGAAATGATCCCGCCGAGGATCCCCCCGCCAAACCCGCACAAAGCAGGCAGTGACGCCACAAAACCGGCCTGCATGATCGTGAGCCCTTGTTGTTTGATCAAGTAAGTCGGAAACCAGGTCAGGAAAAAATAGGTCAGGGCATTGGTACAGAATTGGGCGAGATAGATCCCCAACAGCATTCTGCTCTGCAAAAGCTGCTTGATATAGAACCATGTCGCACCTTTTGTGCGGTTGAGAGCACGGGCGCCCCCCATCTCCATCAGGGCACCGCCTGCCGCCAAATGGCTGCGTTCTTTATCGGTCAAGCGCGGGTGATCTTTTGGGCCGTATACGGCCCGCAGCCATAAGAGCACGAACGGAAGCCCAATCCCCCCCATGAGGATGAAAGCCGCCTGCCAGCCCCATTTTTCGGCCACCCAACCGGCGATCGGCACCATCAGAACCGGTGAAAAATATTGCGCGGAATTAAAAATTGCCGAGGCTTGGCCCCGCTCGGCCGTTGGAAACCAAGCCGCAACCAGGCGCGCATTGCCAGGAAATGCCGGCGCTTCGGCAAGGCCGGTCAGAAATCGCAACCCGAACAGGACGAAGATCGCACTCTGAACGCCAAAGACGCCCGCCGCCCCTTGCGCCATGGAAAAGAGCGACCAGAAGAAAATGCTGATGGCATAAACCCGCTTCACCCCGAACCGATCGAGCAACCAACCACCGGGGATCTGGGCGGCAACATAGGCCCAAGAGAAAGCAGAAAAAATATATCCCATCTGAATTGAATTGATAGAAAATTCCGCTTGAATCGGCACTCCCACAATTGAAATCAAAGCTCTATCTGTATAATTCAGCGTTGTTGCAAGAAAAATCATTAGCAACATATGGTAACGCGCACCAAATATTACTTTTCTTGCAGATGAGATCGACATAGAGTCAAACATGACATTTTCTCCCTATTTATTTTTATAAATCAGCTTCTTTTTCAAGAAGCTGATTTAAACATATTTATTTTCACTGTCTTACTTAGTGGATTTCCGGTTCCGAAATCGGGGCTGTGCCGGTCAGAAAATCGAAATCGCAGCCGAGATTGGCCTGTTGGATATGGGCGGCCGACATAGCACCATACCCCCGATCATATTGTTTGGGCGGCGGCGACCATTGGGCGCGGCGGCGGGCGAGTTCGAGTTCGTCCACCGCCATCTCGATCCGGCGCGCCGCCACGTCGATCGTGATGAGATCGCCCGTGCGGACCAGGGCAAGCGGCCCGCCCACCGCACTTTCCGGCGCGATATGCAGGATGCAGGCCCCATAGCTCGTCCCGCTCATCCGGGCGTCGGACAGGCGCACCATGTCGCGCACCCCCTGTTGCACCAGTTTCTTCGGGATCGGCAACATGCCCCATTCCGGCATGCCAGGCCCCCCTTGCGGACCGGCATTCTGCAGGATCAAGACATGGTCTGCCGTGACGTCGAGATCCGGGCGATCGATCTCGGCCGCCATGTGATTGTAATCGCGAAACACCAGAGCCGGGCCTGTATGGTTCAACAGGCGGGGATCGGCGGCGGCAGGTTTCATCACGCACCCGTCCGGGGCGAGATTGCCGCGCAGAACCGCAAGCCCGTCCGCCGCCGCGATGGCCCGATCCATCGGGCGGATGACATCGGGCAGATGCACCTTGGCCGTGGCGATGATGTCGCCCAGGGTTCCGCCCAAAACCGTGCGGGCCTCCACCGCCAAGAGCGGGGCCAGTTGGCTTAGAAACGCGGGCAACCCGCCTGCATAATAAAAATCTTCCATCAGATACTGACCCGATGGGCGCAGGTTCGCGATCACCGGCACCCGGCGGGCCGCCGCATCGAAATCGTCGAGCGAAAGATCGATCCCCGCGCGGCCCGCCAAGGCCAAGACATGGATGATGGCATTGGTCGATCCCGCCATCGCCATTAAAGCGACCAAGGCATTGTCGAAACTGGCCCGGCTCAGGATATCGCGCGGACAAAGATCGTCCCACACCATCTCGACCGCCCGCCTGCCGCAGGCGGCGGCCATGCGGATATGGTTGCTGTCGGCGGCGGGAATGCTGCTGGCCCCCGGCAGACAGAAGCCCAAAACTTCGGCCAGCGCCGTCATGGTCGCCGCCGTGCCCATGGTCATGCAAACGCCGTAGGACCGGGCGATGCCGCCCTCCATCTCGGTCCAATCGGCCTCGGATATCGTGCCCGCCCGCTTTTCATCCCAATATTTCCAGGCGTCCGACCCGCTGCCCAGGATTTGCCCCTGCCAATTGCCACGCAGCATCGGCCCCGCCGGCATGAACACCGTCGGCAGGTTCATGCTGATCGCCCCCATCAACAAGGCCGGCGTGGTCTTGTCGCATCCGCCCATCAACACGACCCCATCGACCGGATTGCTGCGCAACAGCTCTTCGGTTTCCATCGCCAACAGATTGCGATAGAGCATGGTGGTCGGCTTCATAAAACTTTCGCCCAAGGAAATCGCGGGCAGTTCGACGGGAAAACCGCCCGCCTGCAGGATGCCGCGCTTGACGTCCTCGGCCCTTTGGCGAAAATGAACGTGGCAGGGGTTGAGATCGCTCCAGGTATTCACGATCGCAATCACGGGGCGGTCGGCAAAATCCTCAAGCCCATAGCCCATCTGGCGTGCGCGCGAGCGATGACCGAAACTGCGCAAATCCTGCGGCGCGAACCAGCGTTGGCTGCGCAAATCGGCAAGGGAACGTCGCGGCATTTACCTTCTCCCATTTTGTTGTTAAGTTGTCTTATAAGATAACCATAACGCAATCCACCATCCGGTCAAGGGCAGAGCGCAGGCGGCTCATCCGTTCCTGTCACCAGAACCCGTTCCCCGATCCTGACGGAGGAATCCGTTGCAAACCTGTCACGGACTGCCTAAATAGATCCATGATTTTCCCAGTATTGGGTTCCTGAGGGGCTCCGCCGATGTCGATGTTGAAACTCCAACCGCACCGCCGCGAACGCCTCGGTGATCAACTCTATGGACAAATCCTGGAACAGATCGTCGCGGGCACCTTGAAAGAAGGCGATCGATTGCCCTCCGAGAAAGAGATTTGTCAATCTTTTCAAGTATCAAGGCCCGTCGTGCGCGAAGCCTTGATGCGTCTTCAGGCCGATGGACTCGTCATCGCCCGCCAAGGGTCCGGGACGTTCGTGCAAAAACGGCCGCCGCAAGGCTTGATTCGGTTTGCCCCGGCTGGCGACATCGCCAGCTACCTGCGCTCGTTCGAGGTGCGGCTCGCCCTTGAAAGCGAAGCGGCGGCGATGGCCGCACGCCGCCATACCCCCGCCGATCTTAGCCGCATGAAAGATGCGCTCGGCGATATGGGAGCCTGCTTTGCCGATGGCAGCCTCGCCGCATCGGCGGATTTCGCCTTTCACCGCGCCGTCGCCATTGCGAGCGGCAATGACATGTTTCCGTTCCTTTTGGAAACGATCCAAGGCGTCGTCGCCAACGCCATGACCGTCGCCCTCAGCATCACTCAGGAAGGTTCGCAAGAACGCGCCGCCCGCGTCCTCGACGAACATCAACGCATTTACGACGCCATCGCCATGGGCGACGCCGAAGCGGCGCATCTCGCCATGCGTTATCATATCGGTCGCGCCCGTCAGCGGGTCACCGACCATGAACGGGATGCCTGATCTTTTATCCGTTCGATCCCAATCGTTTAAGGCATGATCCCCAGTGCCGGGCCCCCGCATCGGGGTCACTCTTCGCACCAAAACCGCCCTGCCCGCTCTCTTGTTCCCGGCGGTGCAGGGTCGCACACGGTTCGTTCGATACAATTAAAGCTATGTTGTAATACATTTATACATATAATCCTCCCGAAAAAACCTGCCATTACCAAAGCCTCCACCGGGA
>DAISJD010000079.1:0-14900 GCA_036821645.1 Aliidongia sp. | reverse complement strand
CGGCGTTGCCCGCTTGGGGGGGTCCCCCGCCAGCCCCCGCCTCGTCATCGTCCAAGATGTACACGGCCACCACCGACCCCCCGCGCGCGCAGGCGGCGGCGAGTGCCGGATTGTCGGCAAGGCGTAAATCGCGGGAAAACCATAAAAGGCTGGTCATGGAAGCGGGCACCAAAAAGCAATGGGTCGCAGGATAATGATCCGCGACCCTTTATCAAGGCTCTAAATGTCGGCTGATCTGTGAGGCGACAGGCTCAGCGCAGCGGCGTCGCCTTGATGAAGGCGGCGATCTGCGCCGCCGCAGCGTGCGGATATTGATGATGTGGACCATGTCCCGCGCGGGGGTAGGTGACGAGATGCAGGGTCGGCAGAAGCCCGTTAAGCGCGTACCAGTTTTCGACTGGAAAGATGATGTCGTGATCGCCGCCAAGATGGAGAATTGGGGTCGTTGAGTTTTTTAGAACGTGCAGCACCTCTTCGGCGGGGAAAGCCGGATTGCGCGGCTCGCGGCCGATCTGCGCCATCGCCCAATCGGCGTCGACATCTGGACTACGATCCTCCCGGCGCTGCAGGATGCGTTCCAGCGAACGCCGCGTCGGCTGGTTCAAAGAACACGGTGGTGAACTGATCGAGAGTGATACCGGGCTCGGCGGCGGTGTCATAAAAGAGT
Source organism: Aliidongia sp. (assembly GCA_036821645.1). Classification (GTDB taxonomy): domain Bacteria; phylum Pseudomonadota; class Alphaproteobacteria; order ATCC43930; family CGMCC-115725; genus DAISJD01. Next base: position 14,233 of record DAISJD010000079.1, on the reverse strand, counting down.
TGCTCGGCCGCTTTGATCAGGGGGCCAGGAGGCGTCGTGCCGAGCAGCACGACGTGGCTGACTTCCGAGCCGAACATAGCGAGATAGATTTGTGCGACGATGCCGCCGAGCGACCAACCGCCGATGGCGACATCTTTCAGGCCGAGGCCAAGAATGAGCGCGCGCGCATCATTCACCAGCGCAGCAGGACTGTAGCTTTTCTCGCCCGACGATAAGCCCAATCCAGAATAATCGAAGGTGACGATCTGAAAGCCCTGTCCTGCCAAGCTGTCGATGAATAGCGGGTCCCAGGTATCGAGAACGCCTCGAAAGCGGTTGAACAGGACGAGCGGCTTGCCATTACCCACGACGCGGTAGGCGAGCTTGCGACCACCGATTTCGAGATATTGCGTCGTGGCGGCAGCGGTGTCGGGGGCAGAAACGGTATGGAGCATGGGATTTCCTCAGGTTGAATGGACGTAGAACGCGCAGAGATGTGCGGGCTATTGGATTCGTGATGGGGGCACATTTCAAAGCGGCCCCGCGATCTCGGACGTAAGACCGCGTCCGGGAGAGGTAGCTATCGAATAGATACTGTGTTACTATGAATTTCGTAGCTTGTCACTATCAAATCGATACTGAGGCGAAAAAATGGACTCGCCGTGCCCGATCGCCCGTGGGATTGCCTGTTTTGGCGACGCATGGAGCCTTCTGATTCTTCGGGATGCCTTCATGGGCGTCACCCGTTTTGACGACTTTCGGAAAAAATTGGGCATCGCGCCCACCGTGTTGACCAAGCGCTTGGCCGTGCTGACGGAAGAGGGCCTGCTTGAGAAGGTCCGCTATCTCGATCATCCGCCGCGCGACGAATATCGGTTGACGCAGGCCGGCCGCGACATCCTGCCGATCCTCTACATGATCGCGCAATGGGGCCGAAAGCATAGGGGGGAAGGTTCCCTCGTGCGCTACCTCGATGCGGCGACCGGGATTGATATCGAGCCAATGGCGATAGACCGCGTCAGTGGAGCGGAGATCGGCACAAGACCGATCCGTGTCGTTGTGCCCGAGGGCCGCGTTTAAAGTCGGCGTCCTCTGGACGCCGCGCGGACGTACTGCGTCACCTGCGCCTCGACCCCGGAGGCAGCGACCGCAGACATGCCAATCGATGCAAAGACATGCTTCACGCAAGGGGCGCCTGTCATTGTCTTTGACCGCCCGTATGCGTGCCTCGAAGCAGCGACGCACACAAAAGGCTTGCGATGCCGGTAAGTCCGATCACCCAGCCCATCGGCCAGGGCGTCCCGTCGGCAAAGGTGCCGACCAAGCCGGAGCCAAGAATTCCGCTGCCATATTGCAGTGCACCGACCAGTGCCGAAACGGCTCCTGCTTCTGTCGGATGGTCGGCTAGCGCACCGGTGATCGAATTGGCGACAATGAAGCCGGTGCAGGACACGAAAACGAAGAGCGGTAGCGCCAGCCCCCAGAGACCACCCCAGTCGTAGCGGGCGGTGACAGCGAGCATGATCGCGGCCAGTGCCGCGACGATCGTCCCTCCCATCAACAGCCGCTCGCCACGCAACCGCATCACGAGGTGCTGGTTGATCATGTTGGTCGCCATGATGCCGAGAATGCCTGTCCCGAACAGCAGGCCGTAACGCTCAGCCGGAAGATGGTGATAGGTGATGAAGGCGAATGGTGTGCCGGCGATGTAGGCGTACATCCCGGCATAGAAGAAGCCCCCAGCCCCGGCATACCCGAGAAAACGAGGCTGAGTCAGAAGCTGGCCATAGCGCGCGATAGCGTGGATCATCGACACCCGTCGGCGGCGCGACTCTGGCAACGTCTCGGGGATGGTGAATAGGGCGGTCAGCGCCGCCAAGCCGAGCGCGACCAGCAGCCAGAAGATCGCGCGCCAGCCGGCGACAGCCGCCACCTGGGCGCCGAGGATGGGGCCGAGCAGCGGTGCGACCGCCATGACCACGATCAATGTCGAGAGCATCTGTGCTGCGCGCGGTCCTTCATAAAGATCGCGGACCATGGCACGCGAAAGCACGACACCGGCAGATGCGCCAAGCGCCTGGAGGATACGCCAGAAAATGATCGCCTCGGCGTTACCCGCCAGCGCGCATCCGGCGGAGCCGATCACGAACAGGACCAGGCCCGCCGCGATTGGCATGCGCCGACCATGGTGATCGCTAACCGGCCCCCAGAACAATTGCCCAAGACTAAAGCCGACCAGATAGCCCGAGATGGTAAATTCGACGAGCCCGGCATCGGCATGGAGGTCGGCTGTCATCGCGGGCATGGCGGGAAGATAGAAGTCCGTCGAGATCGAGGCAAACCCCATGAGCGCGCTCAGCACGCCAAGGATGTGCCAGCCAATTTGCGCAGGCGATGCCGATCGCGGACATTGCGCATCCCGCCTTCTGACTTGCTGCCCTGTGGAACATGTTTCGGTCTCGACGAACATCGTCCTGCTCCGGTTAGAGACCGACCATGGCCTGGAGCTGGGCTGGATAACGCGCGCCTTCGATCGCAATCGCGGCCGCCGCCGTCTCGATCTCTAAGAGATCGCCAGCGGTCAGTTCGACGTCGATCGCACCGAGATTTTCCGCCAACCGATGGCGCTTGGTCGTGCCGGGGATTGGCACGATCCAGGGCTTTTGCGCCAGCAGCCAAGCAAGCGCGATCTGCGCCGGTGTCGCGTTCTTTTCGGTCGCGATACGCTTTAGAAGATCGACCAGCGCTTGGTTCTTCTCCAACGCCTCGGGCGTGAAGCGCGGCAGGATGGCGCGGAAGTCGCCATCGCCGATCCTGGTGTCCTTGCCGATCGTGCCGGTCAGGAAGCCTTTGCCGAGTGGGCTGTAGGGCACAAGGCCGATCCCCAATTCTTCGCAGAGAGCCAGAATGCCGTTGGTCTCCGGCCCACGCGTCCAGAGCGAATACTCGTTCTGGAGCGCCGTGATCGGCTGCACCGCGTGGGCACGGCGGGCGGTCTCGGCGCTTGGCTCCGACATCCCGAAATGCTTGACCTTGCCGCTCGCGATCAGCTCCTTGACCGCACCCGCGACGTCTTCGATCGGCACAGTGGGATCGACGCGATGCTGGTAGAAGAGATCGATCTGCTCGATGCCCAAGCGCTTTAGCGATGCGTCGGCGACCTGCTTGATATGGTCAGGCCGGCTGTTCAGACCGGATTGCTTGCCGTTGACGATGTCGAAGCCGAACTTGGTGGCGATCGCCACCCGGTTGCGGAGCGGCCGCAGCGCCTCACCGACGATCTCCTCATTGGTGAAGGGGCCGTAGATCTCGGCTGTGTCGAAGAAGCTAACGCCAAGATCGACCGCCTTGCGGATCAGGGTGATGCCTTCTTCCTTGGTCAGCTTGTGGGCGTAACTGAAGTCGATGCCCATGCAGCCGAAGCCCAGGGCGGAGACTACCAGGTCTTTTCCGAGAATGCGCGTCTTCATGATACAATCTCCTTGTGCGATTGAGCCCGCGCCGATCACGACGATGAGGGTGCGCATCACAGTCTCCATCCAGGGCGCAGTGCCATGGGCAGAACGTCATGTGCAGCACCGGTCAAACCGCACGCCACCGCTTGGGCATCTCTGCTGACACGTAAAATATGCCCCTGACATTGTGATGATAAGTCGCTATAAAACGCATGAAGTCATATTTGGAATTCATGAATTGCGACGTGAAGAGCTGGCCGATCTCAACGCATTCCTCACCGTCGCCGAGGAACAGAGCTTCACGCGCGCCGCTGCGAAGCTTGGTACTTCGCAATCGTCGCTCAGCCACACCATCAGGCGGCTGGAGGCTCGGCTCGGGGTCCGCCTGCTGACGCGTACCACACGAAGTGTGGCACCGACCGCGGCGGGTGAACGCCTGCTCGGCGCCTTGAGGCCTGCTTTGGACAGTATCGGCGCGGAACTGGCTTCGCTCAGCGAACTGCGCGAAAAGCCGGCCGGAACCATCAGGATCACGACATCCGAACATGCGGCCCAGACGGTCCTGTGGCCGGTGCTCGAACGCCTATTGCCCAACTATCCAGACGTTCATGTCGAACTCAGCATCGACTCCAGCCTGACCGACATCGTCACCGAACGTTTTGATGCCGGTGTGCGACTGGGAGAAGCCGTTGCCAAAGACATGATCGCAGTGCGCATCAGCCCCGACTTGCGCATGGTCGTGGTCGCGTCACCGGCCTATCTGGCGGGACGGCCGGTGCCGCGCACGCCGCATGATCTATCCGATCATCAATGCATCAATCTGCGCTTCCTGAGCGGCGGCGGTCTCTATGCCTGGGAACTGCAAAAGGACGGGCGAGCGGTGAAGGTCCGGGTCGAAGGCCAGATCATCTGCAACACTGTGAGCATGATCGTCCGCGCAGCGGTTTCCGGCTTCGGACTCGCTTACGTCATGGAGGATCATGTCCGGGAGCATCTGGATGGGGGGTGTTTGGTCCAGGTGCTCGACGAATGGTGCCCGTCGTTCCCCGGCTATTATCTCTACTATCCCAGCCGCCGCGAACCGTCGGCCGCCTTCTCGCTGCTTGTCGATGCACTGCGATTGCGCGATTGACGGGCTTCGAGCCAGCGGCTGCCCGCTATCTGGCTGACGGTGTGGAAAGCAAAAACGGCCCCGAAAGGCCGTCTTTAAGTCGCTCGAAATCTTGATAGATTTTGGAGCGGGCGAAGGGATTCGAACCCTCGACCCCAACCTTGGCAAGGTTGTGCTCTACCCCTGAGCTACGCCCGCATCCAGTCGGTGGCGATCAAGCGATGGATGATCACCGTCCGAGGTGGATGTGTATAATCGTCGATCCGCCCCATTGCAAGCAGTTTTTTCGGTTTTTTTTGTCGGGGCCCATGACATCCGCGCGGTGCCGGGGTTGCTTGCATGGGGCGGCGGTCCCATTTATTGATGGTGGTTCGTGGGAATGCTTGTGATCGGGGGTCGTTTGGGCCATGGTCGCGGGCGAGACCCGGTTTTTCGTCATTTCCCGTTTCGCCCTGATCCCTTGGCGGGATGGTTTTCTAGGTGTGAGCAACGTGGACCAGCTTTTCGCCGCCCCCGGTACTTCTGCGCTGATCAAGGATACGAGTACCGATCATTTCATGGCCGACGTCATCGAAGCCTCGATGACCGTCCCGGTGATCGTCGATTTCTGGGCCCCCTGGTGCGGGCCGTGCAAGCAATTGGGGCCCATGCTGGAAAAGGCCGTGACGGCCGCCAATGGTGCCGTGCGCATGGTCAAGCTCAATATCGACGAACATCCCGAAATCCCGACCCAGATGCGGGTGCAATCGATTCCCGCCGTGTTCGCCTTCAAGGATGGGCGGCCCGTCGATGGATTCACGGGGGCCTTGCCCGAAAGCCAGATCAAGGCCTTCGTCAAACGGCTCAGCGGTCAGGCCGGTCCGTCCGCCTTGGACGAGGCGCTGGATGTTGCGCGTCAAGCCTTGGGTGAGGGTGAAATCGCGGCGGCGGAGAATATTTTTCAACAAATTATCCAACGCCACCCGGACAATATCCCGGCCTTGGTCGGTCTTGCCCGGTGCGCGCTTGTGGCAAAGGATCTCGATCGCGCACGCCAGATCCTAGCGCGCATTCCGGCGACGGAGGCGAAGGCGGCCGAAGTCGTGGCCCTGCGCACCGCGATCGAGCTTGCCGAGCAGGCCGAACAGGCCCAAGGTTTCATCCATCAGTTCGAGCAGCGTTTGGCCCAGGACGCCAATGACCATGAGGCGCGGATCGAACTTGCGAAAGCCTTGTTCGGTGCCGGCGCACAAGAGGCCGCGATCGAGCATCTTTTGACCGCGATCAAGGCGGACCGGCAGTGGCAGGAAGAGGCGGCGCGCAAGCAATTGCTGAAATTCCTCGAAGCGTTGGGTTTTGCCGATCCGCTTGCCGTTAAAACCCGCAAACGGCTTTCGACCCTTCTCTTCTCATGACCGAACCGCCCGATCTCGACCTGTGGCGTCGCCGCCTGCCCGATCGGATCCCGCTTTTTCCGTTGCGCGGCGTTCTGCTCTTGCCGCGCGGGCGCTTGCCGCTCAACGTGTTCGAGCCGCGCTATGTGGCGATGGTGGATGATGTGATGGCGGCGGGCCGGATGATCGGGATCATTCAACCGGCCGATCCCGCCGACAAAGGCATGCAGCCGCGTCTTTACAAGACCGGCTGCGTCGGGCGGGTGACGACGTATGAGGAACAGGATGACGGTCGCTACGGCATCGTGCTGACGGGGGTTGCCCGCTTCGATCTGGTCGAGGATGTCCTTTCTGATCGGGGCTATCGGGTGGGGGTGCCGGATTTTTCCGCCTATCTGAAGGATCGAATCCCCGAAACCGGCCTCGGTGCCGAACGCGGTCGGCTCATCGCCGCACTCCATGGCTATTTCAAGCTGCATGGGATTTCGGCGGATTGGGACTCGATCAACGAAACCGAAGACGAACGGTTGGTCACGTCTCTGTCCATGATTTGCCCGTTTGCGGATAGCGAGAAACAGGCGTTGCTTCAGGCGGGCGGTTTGGTGGAACGGGCGAAAATTCTGATTTGTCTCGCCGAGACCGAGGTGCGCATGGCGGCGTGCGGCCATGGCGGTGCCTGTCATTGACGATGAGGTTTTGGGACCGTGCCGGGCGCGCTGGTACTCCCCCCACCCGTGTGTAGAAGGACAGGAAAAATGGCAGAACCGACATCCCCGTTTGATCCGAAGATGCTTGAGATGCTGGTCTGTCCCTTGACCAAGGCACCCTTGCGGCTCGACCGTGCGCGGAGCGAACTGGTCAGCGATCAGGCGGGCCTTGCCTATCCGATCCGCGATGGGATTCCGATCATGCTGATCGACGAGGCGCGGCGGATCGATGATGGGTCGGGGATCGGACAATGAGCGAAAAAACCTTTGTCACGGCCCATTGGCCGGTCGAAATCCGGGTGAAGCGGCAGGAAAGAACCCTCGACATCGATTTCGACAATGGCGTTACGTTCAAGTTGCCCATGGAATATCTGCGGGTCGAAAGCCCGTCTGCCGAGGTGCAGGGCCATAGCCCGTCCGAGCGCGTGTTGGTACCGGGACGGGCGGAGGTCGGCATTTTGGAATTGGAGCCGGTCGGCAATTATGCCGTGCGCATCCTGTTCGACGATCTGCACGATACGGGCATTTACTCTTGGCGCTATCTCTACACGTTGGGCGAAGAGTATGAGACCCGGTGGGCGGCCTATTTGGCCGCCCTTGAGGCCACGGGCCAATCGCGTTTTCCAACCCGGCGCGGGGCCTAGCGCGTCGGTCGCGGCCTCGTTCTTCGGCGCATGTCCTCGGGCACGTCTCACACGCTGACGAGGGCCCCGCCATCGATGCGCTGCATCGTGCCCGTGACATAGGCGGCGCGAGGACTGGCAAGGAAGGCGGCCACGGCGGCGAATTCCTCGGGCGTGCCGTAACGGCCGACGGGAATGGCGGCGGCCCGGCTTGCGGCAATCGTGGCACGATCGACGCCTTTTTGATCGGCGGCGGCCTGATCCAACTCGGCGAGACGATCGGTTGCGATCCGACCCGGCAGCAGCAGATTGACCGTAATCCCATCCCGCGCCACCTCGCCTGCCAAGGTTTTGGACCAGCCGACCAGGGCGGAGCGCAGGGTGTTGGACACGCCCAGCGCCGGATTGGGTTCGACCACCGTGCTGGACGCGATGGTGAGTACGCGGCCCCACCCCTTGGCGCGCATGGCGGGGATGAGACGATCGGTGGTGCGCATCAGAGACAGGACCATGGCCTCGAACTGCGTGCGCCACAGATCGGGGGCGACGTTGCTGACGCCGGATGGGGGTGGGCCGCCTGAATTATTGACCAGAATATCGATGCCGCCCAATTGGTCGCCGGCCTTGGTGATGGCGGCATCGAGTGCGGCCCAATCATGGAGATCGGCGGCACAGGCGATGGCCCGGCCCGGCCCTTCGGCCGTGAGGGTGGCGGCCACGGTGTCGAGCCGCCCTTGGTCGCGGGCGACGAGGGCGACCGTGACCCCTTCTTGGACTAGTGCCCGCGCGATGGCCCGGCCAAGACCGCGCGAGGCCCCCATGACGAAGGCGGTTTTGCCGGTGAGGTGGAGATCCATGCTTGGTTTCCTTCCGATCAAGAGGCGGTGCTAAGGACGAGATAGCGTTTCAGCGACGCGATCAGGCGATCTATGTCCTGATCGTCGGTATAGCAATGGGGACTGACCCGGAGAATCGTGTCGAGACCGCGCGCCGCCATATCGTGGGGGGTATAGGCCACACCATTGCCGCCGATGACGATCTGATCGTGCGCCAGATGGGCGAGGGCCGCCTGATGATGGCCGTGGTCCAGAGTGAAGCTGACGAGGGCGGACCGTTCCGTCCCAAGATCGCGCAGGGTGACGCCGTCGATCGTGGCGAGCCTGGACCGGATCTCCGTTGCAAGACTGTCTAGATGCGCGCGGATCTGCCCGATCCCAAGATCGTGTGCGCGATCCAATGCCACCTTCAGCCCCATGAGCAGGGCGATGGATTGTTCGCCGGATTCGAGGCCGAGTCCGGGGGCGAGCGCCCGCCCATCGGGCCCCGCATGAACATCGCGCCAAGGCGGATCGAGCCGGTCCAAAAACCCCTTGCGGATATAGAGGAGGCCGGTGCCGCGCGGCCCGCGCAGGAATTTGCGGCCCGGTGCGGCGAGGACATCGCATCCGAGTGAGACGACATCGATTGGAATCTGCCCCAGGGCTTGGGACGCATCGATGAAGAACGGAATATCGGCTGCGCGGGCCACGGCCCCGATGGCGGCGGCGGGATTGATCAAGCCGCCGTTGGCGGGACACCAGGTCAGGGCGATGAGCCGGACCCGATCGTCGATTTGGGCGGCCATGGCTTTGGGCGAAACCGTTCCGTCTTCGGCGCAGCCGATGATTGCGATGTCGGCCCCGGTGCGTTCGGCCATGCGTTCCAAGGTGGCGAGATTGCCGCCCCATTCGTGCCGTCCGACCAGAATCCGATCGCCCGGTTTGAAGGGCGGCAGGCTGGCGGCGGCCCGACCCCAGGCTTCGGTCGCACTGCCGGTAAAAAAGATCTCGTCCGGATCGGCCCCGATCAGGCGGGCGGCGGCGGCACGGGTGGCGGCGATCTGTGCCGCCGCCGCCGTTTCGGCTTGTTTCGGGCCGAGCGTCGCTTCTTGTGCGAGGTAGTCGGCGATCGCCGTCATCACCGAACAGCTGGGCAGGCCAACCCCGGCATTGTTGAAATAGGCAAGCCCCGGCAGGCCGGGACAATCGGCACGCAACCGGGTGACGTCATCGTGGGTGATCATGGTATCCCTCCATCGCCCCACTATGCCAGGGGATGGGGGGCCCTGACGAACGCCAAATTTTCCGGCGCTAGATGAATTTCAGTCATCTATCCGCGCCTCGGCCAACAGCCAATCGATCAGGATTTCCGTTGCCGGGTGCGACCGCCCCGGCGGAACCACCAGCCAATGGCCGATGGGATCGAAGGGTTCGGGGTCGCTCAAAACCGTAACGAGCCGCCCTTGATCCAACAGGGGGGCGATGAGCCGGGTGCGCCCCATGGCGATGCCGTGCCCGGCCAGGGCCGCCTCGATCGCGATATTGTAATCATGCAGATTGATGAGGGGGATGCCCGCCAGCGACAGGCCGTGCCGGTCGGCCCAGGGGGCCCATTCCTGCAAGAGCCCGGACGAGGCCAGCAGCCGATAGTGCCGCAGGTCGCGAACCCCGTGCAGGGGGGGCCCCGATGCCTTGAGGGCGGGAGCCATGACGGGGGCCAGATATTCTTTGAACAAGAGGCGGGCGGTCCCATCCTGCCAGTGGCCGTTGCCGTAGCGGATGGCGAGATCGGGACCCTCTGGGCCGAATGGTTGGATCGCGACCCCGGTGAGGAGCCGCAGATCGAGGGTTGGATGCCGGGCCTGAAACTGGCCGAGGCGCGGGGCGAGCCAGTGGCTGGCGAAGGAGGCGAGGAGCGCCAGATATACTGCAGGGCGTTCGATGGTGGCAGTACAGGCGCGGGTCGCCACTGCGATCGTATCGAAAGCCGCTGCGATCGCTCTGTGATAGGCGGCACCGGCGGGGGGGAGGGGGATCGAGCGGGTGCCGCGTTGAAACAGGCGCAGACCCAAATCCGCTTCGAGCCGCTGGATCTGATGGCTGATCGCACTGGGCGTCAGGGCGAGTTCTGCGGCTGCGTGCTTAAAGCTGTGATGGCGACCGGCCGCCTCGAAACTGCGTAGGGCCGCAAGCGACGGCAAGCGCCGGGGCAACAGGGGCGGCACGTTGGTCAAATTTCGATCTGACGGCCGATTTCGACGACCTTGTCGCGGGGCAGGTTGAAGAAATCGCTGACATGGGCGGCATTGCGTTCCATGGCGGCATAGATCTTGACCTGCCAGGTCGGCATGCGGTTTCGCAGGCTGGCCGGACGGCTCAAAATCGTTTCATGACCGACATAATAGACCGTATCGCGCAAATCCAGGCGACAATCGGGGTTGCGCGCACTGGCCAGCAATCGAGGAATGTCGAGCCGTTCCATAAACCCGTACCGGGCTGAAATGCGCCAGAAATTCTCGCCCAAATTTTCGACCGTCTGACGGTTCTTGACCGGGATCCAGGGAACCGGGGCGATGCGGATCGTGACGGCGACGATTTGACGATGCAGGGCGCGATTATGGCGGACATGCCACAGCAACAGCGGCGGGGTCTGTTCGGTGGTTTTGGTCAGAAAAACCGCCGTCCCCGGCACGCGCGGGATATGATCGGCCTTGATCCGATCCAGAAAGGCTTCGACCGGCATGGTCTGGGACTTCAACTTGGCCATGACGGCGGTGCTGCCCCGGTGCCAGATCTGCATCAGGCCGTAAATGATGAACCCGGTCAATAGCGGAACCCACCCGCCATCGACGATCTTGGCCAGATTGGCGGCGGTAAAGCCGAGATCGATGACGAGAAACACACCCGCGGCCAGGCCCGCCTTCCACAAGGACCAATGCCAGATTTCCCGCATCGCCAAAAACAACAGGCCGGTGGTCAGGACCATGGTCAAGACCACCGCAATACCGTAGGCGGCGGCGAGATTGTCCGATGTACCGAACCCGACGGTCAGCAATAAGGTCAGGATCATGAGCGACCAATTCACGACCCCGACATAGATTTGACCATAGCCGTGGGCCGATGTCTGGGTGATGACGAGGCGCGGGCACCAGCCCAGTTGGATCGCTTGGCGGGTCATGGAAAAGACCCCGCTGATAATCGCCTGACTGGCGATGATGGTGGCGGCGGTCGCCAAAAGGACAAGGGGGATGCGCAGGAAATCGGGGCACAGGATGAAGAATGGGTTTTCCCCCGGCGGCACCCCGCCGGACAGGGCCAAGGCGGCCATCCCGGCATAATTCAACATCAAGGCGGGCAGAACGACGGCCCACCAGGCAAGCCTGATCGGCCGGGCCCCGAAATGGCCCATATCGGCATAAAGGGCCTCGGCCCCGGTGGCGCAGAGAAAGACGGCACCCAGTGCCAAAAACCCCTTCATCCCGTGATGGACCAGATAATCGAGCCCGTAAAGCGGGCTGAACCCTGCCAGAACCGCCGGGTAGAGCGTGATGCCGTACACCCCCATAAGGGCGAGGGTCAGGAACCACAGGCCCATGATCGGCCCGAACAAGCGCCCGATCCGATCCGTACCTTGGGATTGGATCGCGAAGAGGGCGATCAAAATCGCCACGGCGATCGGTACGATGAAGGGGGCGATCGCCGGAAAGGGCAACTTCAAGCCTTCAAGCGCACTCAAGACCGAAATGGCGGGCGTGATGGCCCCGTCGCCATAGAGGAGGGCGGCCCCGAACAGACCGATCGTGATCACCACGATCCGTTCGCCGCGTTTCACGCCGAGCAGCGACATAAGGGCAAGGATACCGCCTTCGCCGTCATTGTCGACTTGCATGACGAAGGCGACATATTTGATCGAGGTGGTGAGGATCAGGGTCCAGAAGATCAGGGACAACATGCCGAGGATGCCGCCCGGATCGGCTGTGCCCGAGACATCGAGGGCCGCCTTGAACGCATAGAGGGGGCTGGTGCCGATATCGCCGAAGACGACGCCCAAGGCCCCGAGGCCAAGGGTGATCAGACTGCCATGGGGCAGGCGGACCGTGTCTTCTTGGGTCTCCGGCGTGACGGTATCAACCATTCTGGCCCCCCTGAACGCTGCATTGCCTGTCCCGTGCTTATAACGGAGGATCGGCGGGATGGCGAGGGTAGATCCAGGGGGGGGCGTGCAGAGGGTGGCGAAAGAGGCGGGCTACATGGCGCGCACATTGGCGAGGAACTGCGTCACCCGATCCTGGAGCGTGCCCGATTGCCGGGACAGGGATTGGGCGACGGTCAAGACATCGACCGAGGTGCGCCCGGTCTCGCTGGCCGCACGGGTGACGCCGTTGATGTTTTCCGAGACTTCGCGGGTTGCGGCCGATTGTTCTTCGACGGCACTGGAAATCGAGGTGCTGATCTCGCTGACCTGAGCGATGATCTTGGCGATTTCGGCAATGGCGGTCGCGGTCGATTGGCTGACCTGTTGGATGCTGGCGATCTGTTGTTCGATTTCTTCGGTCGCCTTGGCGGTTTGGTTGGCGAGCGATTTCACCTCGCTTGCGACCACGGCAAAGCCCTTGCCCGCATCGCCGGCGCGTGCCGCCTCGATCGTGGCATTCAAGGCCAAGAGGTTGGTTTGACTGGCGATTTCATTGATGATCCGCGTCACGGCCCCAACCTTGCCGGCGGCGAGGACCAGATCGCCGACCATGGTTTCCGACGCCTGGGCGCGGGCGACGGCGGTGCCGATCACGGAATTGGCCGTCGTGATCTGACGGGCGATTTCATTGACCGAGGCGGCGAGCTGTTCCGATGCCGCCGACACGCTGGTCGCTTGATTGTCGGTCTGTTCCGCCGCCGCCGCGAGCGATTGGGCGGTCGTCTGCATTTGATCGGCAGATGCGGCGACGGTCTGGACCAGGGATTGAACGTCGCGTTCGAACCCGTCGGCCAGTTTCAGATTTTCCCGTTTGCGCGGGGTGAGATCGGTTGCGAATTTCACGACTTTGCAGGGTTTGCCGTTGAGATCCAGTACGGGATTGTATGACGCCTCGATCCAGACTTCGCGCCCGCCTTTGCCGATGCGTTTATATTGGGCGGCCTGAAATTCCCCGCGCTTGAGCTTGGCCCAGAACTCCCGATAGGCCGCACTGTCGCGATAGGCGGGTTCGACGAACATGCTGTGATGGCGGCCTTGAATGTCGGCGAGACTATAGCCCATCGTCTTCAAGAAATTCTCGTTGGCGGTGATGATCGTGCCGTCGAGATTGAATTCGATCATGGCCTGGGACCGGCTCATCGCCTCGACCTTGCCCAATAGATCGGCTAATGTCGCCTTTTCCTGGGTGATCTCCGTTGCGAATTTCACGACTTTGCAGACTTTGCCGAACCGGTCCAGGACCGGGTTGTAGGACGCCTCGATCCAGACCTCGCGCCCACCCTTGCCGATGCGCTTATATTGGGCGGCCTGAAATTCCCCGCGATTGAGTTTGGCCCAGAACTCCCGATAGGCCGGACTGTCGCGATAGGCGGGGTCGACGAACAGGCTGTGATGGCGGCCTTGAATTTCCGCGAGGCTATAACCCATCGCCTTCAAGAAATTCTCGTTGGCCGTGATAATCGTACCGTCCGGTTTAAATTCAATAATCGCCTGGGATTTATCGAGTGCGGCAATCGTTGCAGATTTTGTGTTGCCGAAGAGAAATGAAAACATGATTTTCGCGTCCTTTTAATTTAAAGAAAAAACGATGATCGGCAATCTGCGCTTCATAAATTTATTTTTGCTTTATGAAATTAAGAAAGGTTAAAAAATAAAACGGGAAAAATTGTGTTTCTCTCTTCATTTACCAACAATTTTACAAGAAATTCATTGATAAAATTAATGATGATAACATTCTAAAGTATGATTAACCGTGTTTCCAATCTGTTATGCGCTGCACAAGATTTCCGATTGATTCTGCGTGAAAACCGCCGCCGATTTATTGCGGTGCAGTCATGCCGAAAGGGCGGCAGGGGGACGCCCCCCCGTGTCGGCCATGGGTTAAGGATGGGGCGGGGGGCTGGTCTCCGGCGCAGGGGTCAAGGGAATTTCGGGCGGGATCTCTGCATGCTTTAATGTGCGCCTCCTGGGG
>DAISJD010000078.1:0-14991 GCA_036821645.1 Aliidongia sp. | reverse complement strand
GATTGATAATGCAGGAACCGGCTGGTTTTTTCCGGATCCGGCAGCCCTTTTCGATAGCCTGCCGCTTCGAGGACCGTGTCGAGCCGCAAGAGCCAGCGCGACGGCACGGTCGGTGTGCCGTCTACCCGGCGTGCGCGGGTTATCACCACGGTGGGGGCGCAGAATCCCAGATAGAAATCATGGGCCGACAGCCCGATTTGACGTTCCGGTGCCGGCAGTCCGAAATCCCGGCGCATCGGGCGGGATAGCCACGGATCGCCCGAAACGGCGGGGGGCCATGTTCCCTCGTTCAAACCGGCGAGGATGACGAGATCGGCGCGCTCTAAGCGGGCTTCGAGCGTACCATAGAGGGCAAGACGCGGATGTTTGCCAAAATTGGGCCGCACCGTGCCGGTCGCCAACAGTGTTTCCAACAGGAACGGGTAATCCGACCCGGCAATGCCTGCGAAGCCTTCGGCGGCGATGACGAGGTCGGCTAAAAACGGGCTGAGGGCTTGGCCCGCCTCGCGCGCCCAAAGACGGGTGCCGGTCGGGTCGTCCGGGGTTGCGGCCAGCGCCTCGGCGGCGGCGATATGGGCCTTGATCATCGTGTCGAGACCCGTGGTCGGCTCATCGAAGATCGCGATGAACGGGCCGAGGATGGTTGAGAGCCGATCGAGAAACGGCACCAAATCGGGCTGATCCGCTGCCGCAAGGGCTGCATAAAGCCCGGCAAATCCCGATGCCGGGCGGGGCCCGCGTAAAATCGCCCGTTCGATCCGGCGGACATCCTCGCGAAAACCGGCCGGATCTTGACCCGCCGCCGCCAGCGGGTGTTTCAACAAGGCCAAAAGCGGCACAGGGGCGAATGCTTCGCGGATCGCCGTTGCCATGAGACGCAGAAAAATGCCGGGTGGCGTGTGGTTGAGCCCGATCCCGGCGGAATCGTCGATATCGATCTGCCAGCGTTTCAGTTCGCCCGCAACCCGTCGCGCCAAGGTCCGATCGGGGGTGACGAGCATGGCTGTTGCCCCCGGTCGTTCCAATTGTTCGCGCAGCATCAAGGCGATGGTCTGCGCTTCTTCTTGGGGGGTTGCAAGATCGAGACGCACGAGCGAGCGCAAGGCACCGGGCGGCAATCCGTCAAGACGCCGCCATTCGTGGCTGACGGCTGCGGGGCGCAGAATTTCCTGGGCCAGGGTCAAACGGGCGGGATTTGGGGGGGGCGCGCGGCCCCAAGGGATCACCGCGTCAGGGCCAAGGCCGAGACCGGCAAGCCAGTGCAGCATCCCATGTTCCGGGTGGGTCGGGTCGGCCAGAATGGCACCGCGATGATCGGCATCGAGATCGAGGCTGAGCCCAGTGAGGACGACCCCGCCGCCGCCGGAGAGACGGCTTATAATATCCAACAAATGGGCGAGATCGGGTGGTGCATCGGCAAAACCGATCGCGTAGATCGGATCTTTGGGCGGTGTGTCGGCCCAGATCTCCGCCTGAAGCTGCAAGACATGCCGCCGCCGGGTTGCAGGATCGACCACCCCTTCGGCGGCCAGCACGGCCGGCCATTGGTCCGTGACGATTTTCAAAAATTCAAGGGTGATTTGCCAATGTTCGGCATATTCGGCCGGGGCAAGACCGGCGAGTGCGGCGATATCGATGTCTTCGCTTGCAATCTCGTCCAGCAACCGGGCGAGATCGGCGGCAAGGGCGACCGCCTGTGCCGGTAAGATTGGCGCACCGTCGCGCAAGGCCCCCCAACGGCGTACCAAATGGGCCAAGAGCAATTGGCGGCGCAAGGGGTGAATGGCGGGGGTGAGCCGCAGGGATTCAGCCGTTCCGGGGCCGCCTGAAAGGATCAATTCATCCTGATCGAGACCGCCGATCGGCCCGATTTTTGGCAGCAATAGGGGTGCGCCGTCGGTCGCGCGCAAAAACGCTGCGCGCAAGGCACGCCCGGCCCGGCGCGACGGCAGATAGATGGTCAGGCGCGACAGGGTGAGGGGATCGCGCCCATGCCGCGCAAAAAGACCGGCGACGAACTGATCGAGAAACGGGGCGGTTGCCGGGATCGTCCAAATTCGACGTCCCTCGGACGATGGGGGCTCGGCGGCGGCTTCGGGCATGCTCATGGACGAGTGGACGGCGGCGGTGCGGGATGGTGGCATCGTACCAAGGCCCGCACCGCCTCCAAGCCTGCGGGGGTGCTGACATGATACCAATCGCCGGTATGGACCACGCTGCCGAGGCGACCGCGCCGGGCCAGATCCAACCAGATTTCCAGCAAGGAAAAACGCCCCGGCCGCGCCGCCGCAAAGGCACGCGGATGGATCAATTGCACCCCGGCATAAATATAGGGGGCGATTTCGTCACCGGTGCGATGGCGCAGCCGCCCCGCGTCATCCCGATGGAAATCGCCCCGCCCCTCGTATCCGATCGCCCGATCGCGCGGCATCAACAACAAAACCGCATCATAAAGGGCCGGGTCGAATGCACCTGCGAGCCGGGTCAAAGCCGGGACATCCCGATCGTAATAAAGCGCATCGCCGTTCAGGGTGAAAAACGCGCCTTGCCCCAGGGTCGGCAAGGCGTTCAGCACCCCGCCACCGGTTTCAAGCGCGTCTGCCTCCACGATCACCCGAACGGGGGGTGCTGTATAGTCGGCAAGATGGGTCACGATCTGATCGGCCCGATAATGGGCATTGACGACGATCTCTTGAATGCCGTAAGCGCGCAGACGATCGATCAGATGGTCGAGCAGGGTCTGGCCTTCGACCGTGACCATGGGTTTCGGGATCTGATCGGTGATCGGGCGCAGGCGTTCGCCACGCCCGGCGGCCAGGATCATGGCGTGGGTCGGGGGCGCGACCAATTGGGGCGAGACGCGGTCCATCAGGCTTTTCCCGCCTGAGATTGCGGGGTGAGGCGTGTCGGAATCCCGCGCAACTCCGGCGGTACGTGCCGATCGAACCAGGCCCGCAGCGGTGCCAAAAGCGGATGGGTGAGATCGTGCGCCAACAGGCGCCAGAGGCGGGGCAGGTGGTTCAGATAGACGGGTTTGCCGTCCCGCCGCATCAGGCGCACGAAAATGCCCAACACCTTGGCGTGACGCTGAGCCCCCAAGATCGCCATCGATCCGGCGAAATGGTCGGGATCGATGGCGGGAAAGGCCGCAAGATAGCGCGCGCGCAGGGCCGCCACCACCGGGGCCGACACGTCCCGGCGCGCATCTTCGAGCAGAGAGACGAGATCATAGGTCTGCGGCCCATAGACGGCGTCTTGAAAATCCAACAACCCGCACGCGGTAAGCCCCGGTCGATCATCGAGATCCATCAGATTGTCGACATGGTAATCGCGCAAGACCAAACAATCCGGCACCGTGCGCGCCTTTGCCAAGACCCCCCGCCATAAATCGAGATAGGTCCGGGTGAGATCGTCGTCCGTATCGCACCCGGTTGCGGCGGGCAGGAACCAATCGGTGAAGAGCCGCGCCTCGGTCAGCAATAAATCATCGTCATAGGGGGGGATCGGGAAGGCCGGATCCGGTTCGTAGCGCCGATGGAGATCGATCAGAAGGTCGGTGGCGAGCCGATAGAGGCTCATCTCGTCCGCCCCCGCCGCAAGCCTGCGGGTGAAGGTCGCATCGCCCAGATCTTCGAGCAGCAGGAAGCCCGCTTCTGCATCGCTGGCCAAGATATGCGGGGCGGAATAATCCAACCGGTGCAACAGGCGCGCGATCCGCATCCAGGGACGAATATCTTCGCGCGGCGGCGGGGCATCCATCAGCATGGCGCGCCGGTGCGCCTCGGTCAGGCGGAAATACCGGCGAAACGAGGCATCGGCGGTCAAGGCGGCCAACCGGGCCCGCCCCCATCCGGCCCCCAACAGAAAATCCCGGCGTTGGGTGCTACGAAAATCGAGATCGCTCATCGCTGCGGACCAGAATCGGCGGCGGTAAACCGGACGAGCCAGTCAGAGCCACCATGGGGGGTGAGGATTGCCACCCGCGCCTCTGCCGTGGGGCCGGGGGCGAGCATGAGATCGAGCCGTTTGGGGCCGAGATAGGATCCGGCCCGTTCCGGCCATTCGATCAACAGGATGCCGCCCGCCGCGACCTCATCCAATCCCAATTCCAGCACGTCATCGGGATGGGCAAGGCGGTAGAGATCGCAATGCCATAAGGGGCCACAGGCGGTGTCGTAACTTTGCACCAAGGTGAAGGTGGGGCTCGGCACCTCTTCGTCCGGGTGGGTCAGATGGCGGATGAAGGCGCGGGCAAAGGCCGTTTTGCCCATGCCGAGCGCGCCGATCAGTGCCAATTGATCGCCGGGGCGGGCAACGGCGGCAAGACGCCGGGCCAGGGCTTCGGTTGCGTCTTCATTGCTAAGGGAACAGGTGATCATGGGCCTAGAATGATCCGAACCCGCCGCCGTCGTCAAGATCGGCGGCGATGGGGGTGCAGGGGCGGCAGCGTCAACCCAGATCATGACGGCAAGCACTTGATCCGGCATCGCAAGGGCGGCATGCTGCACAGGTTTCATCTACCCTCTGATCGGTTGGGGATTATGTCCGAGGTTCATCACACAGATATCGCGATCATCGGGGCGGGGCCGGTCGGTCTGTTCGCCGTGTTCCAATGCGGCATGCTGCGCCTGTGCTGTCATGTGATCGATGCGTTGGATGCGATCGGCGGGCAATGCGCCGCCCTTTACCCGGAAAAACCGATTTACGATATCCCCGGATTTCCCGCCATCGCAGGCCAGGATCTGATCGATCGGCTCTCGGCCCAGGCGGCCCCGTTTCAGCCGGTCTATCATCTGGGCCAACGGGTCGACCGGTTGGAAGAATTGCCCGGTTCCCGGTTTCGCCTGACCACCAGCAAGGGCATGATCGTTGAGGCCGGGGCCGTTCTGATCGCGGCCGGTGGCGGGGCCTTCGGGCCGAACCGACCGCCGCTCGACGGGCTTGCGCAGTATGAAGGCAAAAGCGTGCATTACCTCGTCACCCGGCGCGAAGCCTTCCGGGGGCAACGGGTCGTGATCGCGGGCGGGGGGGATTCGGCGGTCGATTGGGCGATTTCCCTTGCCGATGTGGCGGAACGGGTGATGGTGGTCCATCGCCGGGCCAAGTTTCGCGCCGCCCCGGAAAGTGTGGCCCGTCTCGACGCGCTCGCCGCCGATGGCAAGGTCGATCTGGTGGTCCCCTACCAATTGCAGGGCTTGGACGGGGCGGACGGGCGGCTCACCCATGTCGTGGTGGCCGATCTCGACGGGGTGGAAAAGCGCCTTGCCGCCGACACGCTGTTGCCGTTTTTCGGTTTGTCGAGCGAGCTGGGGCCGATTGCCGACTGGGGCCTCGCCCTCGATCGGCATCAGATCGCGGTCGATCAGGCGACCGGGGCCACGAACCGGCCCGGCATCTTCGCCGTCGGCGATATATGCCATTATCCCGGCAAGTTGAAACTGATCCTGACCGGCTTTGCCGAGGCGGCCCAGGCGGTCCATGCGATCTATCCCCTGATCAAACCGGACGAGGCCCTGCATTTCGAACACTCGACCAGTCGCGGCGTGCCGGGGGCGGCGTAATAAGCAATTTATTAACAATAAAAGAGTGGTTTTCTGCTCTTTTATTGTTGATTTTTTGTTAATAAACAAAAGCGTTTTTAAATATAATTTTTTATTTATTTTTTGAATATATATATATATATATATGCATTATACACAACTTATGGAGAAGAAAATGACACGTTTTGCTATTACATATGATAATCCAGTGAGACCAGATCATGTAGCTGAAGCACTTGTAAAGCTTGGTGGAGAGGTAACAACACTAGATGGTGGGCCTGAAACAACAATTGCGTATGAAGTAAACCCTCGACAAAATCAAAATTTACGAGACACTGTTAAAATGGTAAAGGATGTAATTGTTGAAGTATTGGATAAAAACAATGGAAGCGCCATGATATCTTATGCCGATAATCTTCCAGGCGGTATGTCAACAATTACAGCATTAGGCTTGCGTGTGGAAGTTTATTCTGCAAAAGAAAAAATAAAATGGAAGAGTATATTTTAAACTTTATGATGACCATTTCAACTATGATATGATTTTATAGTATCTATATCGATGCGGCACCCCCGATCCAGGGGTGCCGCCCTTTTTTGTAATCAAGCCTGATCAGAGTTGGTTATAGGTGCCGTCCTTCCAGGCATAGAACACATATTCCGGGCTCAGCACGTCACCCTTATCGTCATATTGGATCTTGCCGACCACGGTTTGGAACGCCTCGCCGTGGAGCGCCTTGACCAGATCTTCAAGCTTGGTCGATTTCGCCCGTTCCGCCGCCTGGGCGAAGACCTGAACGGCGGCATAGGTATAGAGGGTATAGCCTTCCGGGTCGTAACCGGCCTTTTTGAAGGATTCGACGGCCGCCTTGGCTTCGGCCTTCTTGCGCGGGTCCGGCGGGAAGGTCATGAGCGTGCCTTGACCGGCAGGGCCCGTGATGCTCCAGAATTCCTGGGTGACGAGGGCGTCGCCGGAAATCAATTGTGCCTGCAAGCCTTGTTCGCGCGCCTGACGGATCAGAAGACCGGCTTCGGTCTGATAGCCGCCGAAATAGATCGCACTGATATTGGCTTGTTTCAGTTTCGAGATGAGGGCGCTGAAATCCTTGTCGCCTTGGGTGATTTGTTCGGTCACCGTAGGCTTGGTACCACCTGCCGCCAACACCTTGCGGGTTTCCTCGGCCAGACCCTTGCCGTAAGCGGACTTGTCATCGACCAGGGCGATATTCTTGCCCTTGAAATTTTCCAGGATATATTTACCGGCTTCTTTGCCCTGGGCATCGTCGCGACCGCAGGTGCGGTAGACATTGTTCCATTTATTCTTGAACGCATCCTCGGTCAGGGCCGGGTTGGTCGAGGCCGGGGTGATTTGCAGGATGCCCGCGTCGTTATAGACGGCGGAGGCGGGAATGGACGACCCGGAACAGAAATGCCCGGCCACGAACACCACCTTTTTGGTGGCGAGTTGGTTGGCGGCGGACACGGCCTGCTTCGGATCGCAGGCATCGTCGCTGATGGTCAGGACGAGTTTATTGCCCAGCACGCCACCCTTGGCATTGATATCGGCGACGGCCTGTTCGGCACCGCGCTTCAATTGTTCGCCGAAAGAGGCATATTGTCCGGTGAGCGGGCCCGCCACTGCGATTTGAATATCGGCGGCATTGGCGCTTGCTGCGGCCAGCAGGAAGGCGCTGGCACCGAGCATCCCATGCGTTGTTCTGATCATCCCGTATCCCTCGTGTTGACCCTGTATCATACGCCCATCGGGGACGCGCCGTGGCAGAATCGAGAGCCCGATCCTGCGGTTTTCGCCCGTTTTTGCCAACGGGTTTTTCTATGATTCATCTGGGGAATCATAAACTTGATCGCCGGTCGCGCCAGCTAAAAAGCGTTACCGGTTCATAGAGCCACGGATATTGCCGCACCATCCGCCGCACCTGTTCGACCCGGTAACTGACGAGGGCGATCGGCAAGAGGATGGCAACAGCCAAGGCAAACGCCCCGACCGAGCCCGGATCGCCATCATAGAGCGACCAGGCGATGAACCGACTGCCGGCGGCGAGCAACAGACTGTAAGGCCCCAGAAACCAGGGCGATCGCCACGTCGCGGCAAGCGCCTGGCCCGTCATGAGGGCAGCCCACCCGAAAAGGACCGCCGTAATGACGAGATAGATCGTCCAGGATGTATCGACCGTCGGTTCCATCAATGGCCCCCTTCGAGATAGGCCGCGCGCACCTGTTGATTGGCCAGCAATTCCCGGCCCGTCCCCGATAGGGTGATCTTGCCGATCTGCATCACATAGGCCCGATGCGCCAGTTTCAGGGCGTGATGGGCATTTTGTTCGACGAGGAACACGGTCACACCCTGATGTTCGTTGACCTCGCGGATCACCTCGAAAATCTGGCGCACGATGAGCGGGGCAAGACCCAAGGACGGCTCGTCCAGTAGTAACAGACGCGGACGGCACATGAGGGCGCGACCGATCGCCAACATTTGCTGTTCGCCGCCGGACATGGTGCCCGCTCGTTGGGTCTGACGCTTGCGCAGGATCGGGAACAGGGTATAGATCCGTTCCAAATCCTCGGCAAAATGGGCGGGATTGCCGGTGATGGCCCCCATTTGCAGATTTTCCAGCACGGTCATCCGTCCGAAAATCCGTCGCCCTTCCGGCGATTGGGCGATGCCGAGGCGCACGATATGGTTCGTGTCCATGGCGGTGATATCGGTGCCGTCGAACAGGATGGTGCCGGACCGGGCGCGCGGCTTGCCGCAGATCGTCATCAACAGGGTCGATTTCCCGGCCCCGTTCGCCCCGATCAGCGTCACGATTTCCCCGGCATCGACGCTGAGATCGATGCCTTTCAACGCCTCGATCTGACCATAGAATGTGTGCAGGCCGCTGATGTGCAGCAAGGGCGCGCTCATGACGGGACCCCTTCGGCACCGACGGTCTCATCGTCATCCTCATCATCGCCTAAATAGGCTTTGATCACGGCGGGATCGTTGCGGACCGCGTCGGGGGAGCCATCGGCGATCTTACTGCCGTAATCCAACACGATCACATGATCGGAAATTTTCATCACCACGCTCATGTCATGTTCGATCAGCATGATGCCGATGCCGTAATCGGACCGGATCATCAACAGCAAATCGTTCAGTTCCGCCGATTCACGCGGATTGAGCCCGGCGGCCGGTTCGTCGAGACACAAAAGCGACGGGTTCGTGCACATGGCGCGCCCGATTTCGAGACGACGCTGCGCCCCATAGGGCAGGCTGCCGGCCGGATCGTCGGCCATTGCGGTCAGTTTCAATCGGTCGAGCCAAAGCCGCGCCCGGTCGATCGCCTCTGCCTCGGCGCGGCGATAGGCTGGCAATCCCAAGAGACCGGCGATCGAAAAGGCCGATGCCGCCATCAGGCGGTTATGTTGGGCCACGATCAGATTTTCCAGCACGGTCATCCCGGCAAACAGCCGAATATTCTGAAATGTGCGGGCAACCTTGGCCGTGCCGCAGATCCGAAACCCTTCCATCCGTTCCAAGAGATGAACCTTGCCGTCGACATGCATGGCAAGCCTGCCGACGGTCGGTTTATAGAAACCGGTCAGGCAATTGAATACCGTGGTCTTACCGGCCCCGTTCGGGCCGATGATCGCGGTGATTTCGCCCTGATGGGCGGTAAAACTGACATCGTTGATCGCGATGAGGCCGCCAAAACGCATGGTCAGGTGATCGACGACCAGAAGCGGGGATTTGCTGGTCATGCCGCACCCCCGGTTTTACGATGCAGCAGGATGGACGGGCGGCGCAAAGACAAGAGGCCGCGCGGGCGCGTCACCATGATCAACACCATCGCCGCCCCGAACAGCAACATCCGGTATTCGGCAAAATCCTGGCCGATTTGTTGTTGCAACACGACAAGCGTGATGGCGGCCAAGACGACGCCCAATTGACTGCCCATGCCGCCCAAAACGACGATGGCGAGAATGATCGCCGATTCGGAAAAATTGAAGCTTTCCGGACTGATGAATTTCTGGCGTGCGGCAAAGAAAGCCCCGGCAAAGCCGCCGAACATCGCCCCGATGGCAAAGGCCGACAGTTTGATGTTGGTCGCATTGATGCCCATGGCCCGGCAGGCGATTTCATCCTCGCGCAGGGCCTCCCAGGCCCGCCCGATCGGCAGGCGGCGCATGCGCAAGGTGAAGAAGTTGGTGACGAGGGCTAGAAACAAGATAATGAAATATAAGAACATTTTTTGATAAGTCGGATCGAAATCGAGCCCGAACACCTCATAGAAGGATTGGGTGCCGGGCCGCGCGGTTCGGGTGAGGGACAGGCCGAACAAGGTCGGCTGGGGAATATTGTTGATCCCGTTCGGGCCGTTGGTGACGACCGCCCAATTCAACAGCACGATGCGGATGATCTCGCCGAATCCCATCGTGACGATGGCGAGATAATCGCCGCGCAGACGCAAGACCGGAAATCCGAGCACGACGCCGAACCCAGCGGCAAGTGCACCCGCAATCGGCAGACACGCCCAAAACGACCAGCCGTAATTGGTCGAGAGCAATCCGACCGTATAGGCCCCCACGGCGTAAAAGCCGACATAACCCAGATCGAGCAACCCCGCCAACCCGACGACGATGTTCAAGCCCCAGCCCAACATCACATAAATCAGGACCGTAGTGGCAAGATCGATCACATAGCCCGACGCGAAGAAGGGCATGATCAGGGCCGCGACGAGCGCCATGACGGCCAATATCGGCCCTTGTTGTCGGGCAAAGCGGGTGAGTGGGCCCGCCGCCGCCTCGCCAGCCGCACCGGTGCCGAAAAGGTGCCGGGCGAGGCCGTAAACAAGGCGCAGGATGAAAATCGCACCGGCGATGAGGGCGACCCGATCGACATGGGTTTCGATACTGAGCAGACCGCCTTGGACCACCGTTTTGAGGCCGACGATCGGCAAGGTCAAAAACCCACCCAGTGCAGCCGTGCCGAGGGCTTCGCGGATCAGGGAGAAAAGATGATGGCCGATGGGGGTTGCGGGGGATTGTCCGGTCATGATCAGACCTTTTCCACTTCGGGCTTGCCCAAAAGCCCGGTCGGTCGGAAGACCAAGACGAGTATCAGCACGACGAACACCGCCACGTCTTTATATTGTACGCTGAAATAAGCCGACCAAAAGGCTTCGATGAGCCCGATCAGCACGCCGCCCAACATCGCGCCGGGCAAAGATCCGATCCCGCCCAGAACGGCGGCGGTGAACGCTTTCACCCCGGCCAGAAAACCGATGAAGAAATCGACCACCCCATAATAGAGGATGAACATCATCCCAGCCACGGCCCCCAAGGCCGCCCCGATCACGAAGGTGAGGGAGATGGTGCGATCGACATTGACCCCCAATAAAGCCGCCATGGTGCGATCTTGTTGACAGGCCCGTTGACTGCGGCCGAGGCTGGTCTTCTGAATGATCGCGGTAAAGCCAGCCATTAGGGCCACGGTCAGCACAATGATGAAAATCTGCAGATAACTGATCCGAACATCGAACCCTTCGGGTGAGGAATAAAGGGTAAGGCCCCCGGTCAGAATGCTGGCCAGCGGTTTCGGCCGGGCCCCTTGTGCCAGTTGCACGTAATTTTGCAAAAAAATCGACATGCCGATGGCACTGATCAACGGGGCGAGCTTGAAAGAATCGCGTAGCGGCCGATAGGCCACGCGTTCGACGGTCCACCCATAAGCGGATGTGAACAGCATGGTCACGATCAACACGATCAGGATTGCCAAGATCGGGGAACCAAGGCCGATGCTGGACAAGGTCACGAAACCGATCAGCGACATAAACGATCCCAACATGAAAATCTCGCCATGGGCGAAATTGATCATCCCGATGATGCCGTAAACCATCGTATAGCCGATGGCGATCAAGCCGTAGATGGCCCCCAATGTCAGCCCGTTGATCATCTGCTGTAGAAAATACGCCATGCCCCGCCCCGTACCATCCAGCCCCAGAACGCAATCCCGTGTGTCTCGACAGGGGGTGTCCATCCTAGGCTGTGGTATCATTCTTTTCGCAGAGGGCAGGGTAATCACCAACGCATGGGGCCGCAAGTGGTTTATTGGATCCAATCACTTTTCCGGCTGAAATCATCCCATTAATTATCGATGAACGACCGTTTCAGCGCTTGTCCCCACGTACGATTGTCGGCGTTTGTTGGGATGCGACCGTCGGATTGGGTTTCAAAGGCAGGACCGACTCATGCAGCCACGTATGGGTGAGGCTCGCCACCTGCCAACCGTAATTCAGCCACGCGTCGTTGAGGGCGCGGGTGGCGGCAAGGGTCGCCTGATTGCGTTGGCGCAGGATTTCGAGCGACCACAGGGCAAGCCCGTTCTGATCGGGGCGCGTCGGCAACGTCGGCATCATCAGGCATTGGGCGAAGGCGATTTGTTTTTGCAAGAGATCGCGTTGCGCCTCGGCCAAAATGCTGAAAGACTGGGTGGTCATGCCGATTTTCTGACGCTCCATATCGAGTGTCGAGGCCGGATCGCACAAGCGTTGCAGCCACGTCAGCGGTGTCGTATTCGGCAACGCGTGCATCATGATCGGTTTGCGGTCCATCTTGGCTTCCCCTCGGGTTTTTCACGGTTCGATCCGTCTTGCTCATAATTTGGGCAATGTTTGGTTCGTGCATTGATATGGGTCAAGCTGGACCGGATAAGTTTTAAGCTGTGGCGTGGTTGCCATCGCCCATCATGCTGGGCTCTGTCCGAAGCCGCTCCATTGCCTGATCGAACGCGGGGGCTTGGCAAGCTGCGGAGGGGCTTGTATAAGCCCGATCATGTCCTGCCCCTTACCGGCCTTGCCGCCCAATCCCGCCATCCTGTTCGTGACCGCCACCCGGATTGGCGATGCGGTTTTGTCGACATCCCTGCTGCGGGCGATGTTGGCGGCCTATCCGGGGGCCCGCTATACGGTGGCGGCAGGGCCCGTGGCAGCACCGCTCTTTGCCGCCATGCCGGGGCTGGAACAGCTCATACCCGTAAAAAAACGCCGCTATGCCGGGCATTGGTTCAGCCTTTACCGGACCGTGGCGGGGCGGCGGTGGGATCTGGTGGTCGATCTGCGCGGCTCAGCACTGGCATATCTGTTGCGGGCGCGCCATCGCCGCGTGATGGCCAAGGGCGATCCCAGCGAACATCGCGTCCGGCAATTGGCCCGCCTGTTTGCCCTCGACCCGCCGCCATCCCCCCTCCTGTGGGCCGCACCGGCGGACGAGGCGGCGGCCCGGCGCTTGATCGCACCGGGCGGTCCCGTTCTGGGTGTCGGCCCGACGGCCAATTGGCGCGGCAAACAATGGCGTGCGGCCCGGTTCGCCGAACTCACGACCCGCTTGACGGCGGTGGGGGGCCCCTTTGCCGGGGCCCGGGTCGCCGTCTTCGCCGCCCCGCACGAACGAGATCTTGCGGCGCGGGTGTTGGCGGCGGTGCCCCCCGATCGCTTGATCGATCTCACCGAAGTTCAGTCCCTGTCCACCGTAACCGCCCTTTTGGAACAGGTGACGCTGTTCATCGGCAACGATACCGGGCTTATGCACATGGCGGCCGCCGTCGGCACCCCGACGCTGGGCCTATTCGGGCCCAGCCCCGCCATCCAATATGCCCCGTACGGTCCCCATACGGCGGTCGCCCAAACCAAAGAAAGCTATGCCGCCTTGGTGGGAGCCCCGGATTTCAATCACAAAACCACGGATAGTTTGATGGACGGTCTTACGGTCGACATGGCGGAACGGGCGGCACTCCGGCTTTGGCATCAGGTGGTCGAGGCCCGCCAGCCCAACGGATCCTCGGGGGGGCGGTCATGACCGTGTCGGCAAGCACGCTATCGGCCCTGGTGGTCGTCCATAACGAAGAGGCGCAACTGGCCGACTGTCTCGATCGGTTGCGCTTTGCCGACGAGTTGGTCGTCGTTCTCGATCGGTGTACCGACGGATCGCGTGACATCGCCCTGGCTTATGGCGCCCGCCTGATCGAAGGCGGCTGGGAGCGCGAAGGCGATCGGCGCAATGGCGGGATCGCCGCCTGCACGGGCCCTTGGATCGTTGAGGTCGATGCCGACGAACGCGTGCCTGCGGCCCTTGCCGATGAAATCCGCACCCTCATTCGGACGACCCCCTACGACTGGCACGATATTCCGGTCGACAATTATATCGGTGCGCATCTTGTACGCTATGGCTGGGGGGCGAGTTTCGGCAAATCCGCCTATCCCGGTCTCTTCAAAAAAGGGGCCAAGGTCTGGGGCAACGACCGCGTGCATCCGAAATTGACGTTTTACGGGCAAAAGGGACCGCCGCTCGCCGCGCGCCTCGATCATTACGTCGATCGCAACATTTCCGATATGATTCGCAGGCTCGATCGTTATACGAGTGCAAGAGCGAAGGATTTACGCGAATCAGGTGACATTGGGACCTATCGGGCCAATCTGCGGCGGATCTTTTCCCGGTTTTGGAAATGCTATGTCGCCCGAAAAGGCTATCGCGAGGGGCCATACGGGTTTTTGATTGCCCTTTGCGCAGGGCTTTATCCTATTCTCTCTTATCTAAAAGCCCGTTTGGAACAGGAATGATCCTCGCACCCTCCGCCGATATCATCATGGCCGATGACGGCGTCCCCTTTGACGGGCACAGCCTGTCGCGCGGCCCCCTTGGCGGGGCCGAAACCGCCTTTATCGGTCTTGCCGAAGCCTTGGCGGCGCGCGGCCATCGCGTGCGGGCCTATACGCGGTGTACCGAACGCCTGCGTCTCAACGGGGTCGAATGGTTTCCATTCGACGACGGCATTCCCGAGGCTGCCGATCTTTATATCGCCAATAGGGGGCATAAGGTACTCGACCTCGTGCCCAAGGCGCGTCGCATCGTTTTTTGGATGCATAATCCTTGCGGTTATGTGCTGAAACCGCGCTATTTGCTGCGGTTTTTGCGCCGCCGCCCGGTCATGGTGTTCTTGGGTCCGTTTCATGCCAGCACCTTGCCCCGGTGGGTGCCGTCGGGTGGTCGTGTCACGATCCCCTATGGGCTCAGCACCGTGTTTCGTGATTTGCGCGAACGGTCGGTGGCACCGCGGCCACGGGCGATTTTTACCTCAAACCCGTTGCGGCGGTTGGATTGGCTGTTGGATATCTGGGCCGATCGGATCCAACCGATGGTCGAAGGGGCCGAACTCCATATTTTTTCCAGTCTGATGACCTATGGCGGCGGTTCGCCGGAAAAGCGGGCCCTGGCGCAGCCGATCCTGGTCAAGGCCCGCACCCTCGACAGTAAGGGGGTCGTCCTCCATAACCCGATCAGCAAGATGGAATTGGCCGCCGAATTGATGTGGAGCCGGGTTTTCCTCTATGGCGGCGATCCGGGCGAGACTTTTTGTCTTGCGGCGGCGGAATCTCAGGCGGCCGGGGTTCCGGGG
>DAISJD010000077.1:0-15201 GCA_036821645.1 Aliidongia sp. | reverse complement strand
GTTCTCCTATCTGGCCCAGGAACGACGGGTCTCGCCCCATACGATCGCCGCCTATGGCCGGGATCTCGTCCGCCTGTTGGGTTTCTTGCGCGAGCATCAGGGGCAATTGGCCGATCTTGCCTGTCTCAATCGGTTGGAACCGCGCGATCTCAGGGCCTACCTCGCCCTGACCAGCCGCCAATCCTTGGGCCGTCTCAGTCAGGCCCGCGCCTTGTCGGTCGCGCGTAGTTTTTTTCGATTCCTCGTGCGCCGCGATCTGTTGCACAATGACGCGCTCTTCACCCTGATGGGGCCAAAACGCCCGCACAGTCTGCCCCGGCCACTCACGATCGCGGCCGCCATTGCCGCACCGGATCAGGCCGTCCTGATGCAACCGGACGCGGCACCGCCCTGGATCGGGGCGCGGGATTGCGCGATGATCGCCCTGCTTTACGGCTGCGGGCTTCGCTTGGCCGAGGCCTTGAGCCTACCCCGCCGGGCGGTCAGCGAACAGACGACCCATTTGCGCATTCACGGCAAGGGCAACAAGGAACGGATCGTACCGCTCTTGCCCAGCGTGCGCGATGGGCTGCTGACCTACATCGCCCTCTGCCCGTTTCATCTTCCCCCGGATGGGCCGCTCTTTTTAGGAGTACGGGGGGGGCCGCTCAACCCCCGCCAGGTACAACGCGTGATGGAACGCGTGAGAGCCGCCCTCGGCCTTCCCGACAGTGCGACGCCGCACGCGCTGCGCCATAGTTTTGCAACCCACCTTCTGTCAGCATCGAACGATCTGCGTGCGGTTCAGGAATTGCTGGGCCATGCCTCGATCAGCACGACCCAACGCTATACGGCGGTCGACGAGGCGCACCTGATGGCCGTTTATCAACAGGCCCATCCACGCGCCTAGCCCGCAGCCCTTAGCCCGCGGCCAACGCCGCCTCCACCATCCAAAGACGATCCTGCCCCCAATAGAGATCATCGCCGACGAAGAAACTGGGCGCCCCGAAACACCCACGCGCCACCGCCTCCTCCGTCGTCGCCCGCAGACGCGCGCGGGCGTCATCCGTAGCGGCCAGGGCTTCAAGTGCCTGCTGATCGAAACCGCCCTCAGCCACAACAGCCGCCAGGATCGCAGGGTCGTTGAGATTGGCGGCCTTCGTCCAGAGTGCCGCAAAAATATGATCGAGATACGGGATGAACCGATCGGGATCCTGATGGAGCAAGACGCTCGCGATCTTCATCAAGGGGATCGTGTTGATCGGGAAATGGGGATTGCGCACCAAGGGCACGCCCCAATGGGCGGCCCAACGGGTGAAATCGACGAAACTATAACGCCCCTTGGCCGGAACGGCCGCGGGCGAGGCATTGCCCGTCGCCTTGAAGACGGCCCCCAGGATGAATGGTTTATAGATCAGCCTTGCCTGCTGGCGTGCGCAGAGGGCAGGCAGTTGGGTATAGGCCAAATACGAGGCGGGACTGCCGACATCGAAGAAAAATTCGACGGTTTTTTCCATGACGGCTCCCCTTACCAAGTTTCGCGATAGGGTCTAAGATCAAGCTCGAACGTCCAGGCATCGCGCGGCTGTGTATGAAGATACCAGTAATTTTCCGCGATATGATCCGGGTTCAAAATCCCGTCGAGCGGCAATTCGGCAGCGTATTTTTCCGGCACGCTCGTACGGATGAAATCCGTATCGATCATGCCATCCACCACCACATGGCCGACATGGATACCCCGTGGCCCCAACTCGCGCGCCATACTTTGGGCAAGGGCGCGTAAGCCATGCTTTGCCCCGGCAAAGGCGGCGAACCGCGCGGAACCGCGCAGGCTGGCCGTCGCCCCGGTATAGAGCATGGTGCCCCGGCCGCGCGCCACCATGCGCCGGGCTACCGCCTGACCGGTCAGAAACCCGGCAAGACAGGCCATTTCCCAGATCTTGAAATATTTGCGCGGGGTTTCGTCCAGAATTGAACAGGGTACATTGGCCCCGATATTGAACACGAATACCTCGATCGGGCCGACCTCTCGTTCGATCGTGTCGATGAGGTTCGCGACCGCCTCCTCCCGGCGGGCATCGGACCCGAAGCCGCGGGCCACACCACCCTCGGCGGCGATCCGGTCCAGAAGGGGGGTCAGTTTTTCCGCCGACCGGCGCGTGACGCAGGCGACATACCCTTCGCGGGCGAACCGCCGGGCGATGGCACCCCCGGTCGCATCCCCCGCCCCGATGATCAAGGCCGCCTTCTGCGGGTCTGTCCCGTTTGGTGTCTGCATCGTGCCCATCACTAAAGAATTATTTATTAAATGATCATTTAATTATACCATCATCCTGTCAAGCCTTTTATAATCTTGAGTGGAATCGGTGCCTTCATGCGCTACAAGCCGGATCATCGGGACGCGACACGGCAACGGGTGCTGAAACAAGCCGCACGCCTCGCCAAAAGTCAGGGCTTCGCGGCCACCGGGGTCGGGGCTTTCATGGCGGCCGCAAACCTTACCCCCGGCGCGCTCTACAGTCATTTTACGGGCAAGGCCGATTTGATGGCCGGTCTCGTCGCCCACGAACTAACCCGCAGTATCCGGCACTTGACCACGGGTCTGCCCGCCGACGACCCGCTTCAGGCGCTTCTGGCGCAGTATCTGTCGCAGTCCCATCTCGGCCAACCGGGCCAAGGCTGCATCCTGCCAACCCTCGGTCCCGAAATCGCCCGGTCCGAGGGGCCGGCGAAAGATGCGTTCGAGGATTTTTTTCACCAGTTTCGCGCCTTTTGGGGCCCCGTCTTGGGTTCCGACACCGCCGCCACCGCCCTCCTCACCCAGTGCGTCGGCGCGGTGCTCGTGGCCCGGATGTGCAAGACACGCCCACTGCAAGAGGAAATCCTGGCCGCCTGTCGGCAGTTTTTAGCCGCGTCGCTTGGGTGATTCAATTTTTGTAGCTATCGCTACATTTTTTAATATAAGGTGATGAAGCAAACGCACCATAATCTCTCGATAGAAAGGCTTCTTACCATGACGGCACAGAGACTCGACCCGCTTCGCACCCTTCTGCTCATCCTATTCGGCATCGGCTTATGGCTTGCCGGGCTGTTCATCCTGCGGGCCTTGGGGTCTGCGGGGCTGCTGAGCGACGGCACCACGCCGCTCATCTATGGCCTGGTGATCGTCGGCACGATCCCGTTCGTCTGGTTCGTGCCCGTCCTCCTCGGCCTTGAGCCGACATATCGCCAACGCGCGGCCAGCCTGATGGCGGCGACCGCCGTCCTGATCGACGGAATCGTGGTCCGTTGGACCGATTGGTATAGTGCCGACCCGGCCATCCGCGCCGATTGCGCCGCCTGTTTGCTCTGGGCGATCGGGGTGGCTCTGGCCCTCGGTTTTCTCCTGAATCGGGATCAGAAACCGTGCCGGTAAAGGCCGACGCCAAGCGCGAGATATTGCTCAATCGGCTGGCCGATTACGTCCTGGCCCACGGCCTGCCGGGGGCGAATCTGCGCCCGCTTGCGGCGGCGGCAGGCACCAGCGACCGGATGCTGCTCTATTATTTCAAGGATAAAGAAGAGATCATCACAGCCACCCTGATCCTGATCGCAAGCCGCCTGATGGCGCACCTGACCGCGATCGGCTGGGCGGAACCCCGCCCGATCGCGGACCAGGAACCGGCTCTCTTAGCTCTCGCGACCAGCCCGGATCTGTGGCCTTATATGTGCGTCTGGCTTGAAATCGCCGCCCTATCGTCCCGGGGCGATCCGCTCTATCGGACGATCGGCCAGGCGATCGCACAGGGTTTTTTGGCGTGGATCGCGTCTCTCTTGGCAATCCACGATGCAACCACCCGCAAAATCGAGGCGGCACGGCTGCTGCGTAGCATCGAAGGCACGATCGTGCTGCACAGTGTGGGACTTGCGGTGGGGTGATTCCCGCCACCGCAAGCGGCCTTTTTTACATATTCAACGGCTTGCCGAACACCGACAGGGCGGCTTCCTTCACCGCTTCGTTCAGGGTGGGGTGGGCATGACAGGTCCGGGCGATATCTTCGGACGAGGCCCCATATTCCAAGGCCAGAACCGCCTCGGCGATCATGGTCCCGGCATCGGGGCCGATAATGTGCACGCCATAGACCCGGTCGGTCTTGGCATCGGCCAAAATCTTGACGAACCCTTCCGTCTCACCATTGGCCCGCGCCCGGCTATTGGCCAGGAACGGGAATTTCCCGGCCTTATAGGCGATGCCCGCCGCCTTCAATTCTTCTTCGCCCTTGCCGACCGACGCCACTTCCGGGTGGGTATAGATCACGGACGGGATCGCATCGTAATTGATATGCGGCTTCTGACCGGCCAACATTTCGACCAGGACGACGCCTTCTTCCTCGGCCTTGTGGGCCAACATCGGCCCGGCGATCACATCGCCGATGGCATAGATGCCCGGCACGGTGGTTTGGAAATGGCCGTCAACCTTGACGCGCTTGCGCTCGTCCAAGGCGACGCCGACCGTTTCCAGCCCCAACCCGTCGGTATAGGGCCGCCGACCGATCGCGACCAGCACCACATCGGCGGTTAAGGTTTCGGCATTGCCGCCCGCCGCCGCTTCGAGGCTGAGGGTGACGCCGTCGGCCCCCTTAACGGCCCCCGTCACCTTGGTCGACAGTTTGAACTCGAACCCTTGCTTGGCCAGCACGCGCTGGAGCGTCTTGCCGGTTTCCCCGTCGAGGCCGGGGGTAATCCGGTCGAGATATTCGACCACCGTCACCTTGGCCCCGAGGCGCGCCCAGACGGAACCCAGTTCAAGCCCGATAACGCCGCCGCCGATGACGACGAAATGTTTCGGCACGGCCTTCAGGGTCAGGGCCCCGGTCGAGGTGACAATCTGTTCTTCGTCGATCGCAACCCCCGGCAGATTGATCACATCGGACCCGGTCGCGATGATGATGTGCTTGGCCGCAACCACGGCAGTGGTGCCGTCATTCAAGGCGACCGTGACCTGGCCCGGTGCCGTGATGACTCCGGCCCCCTTCAGCCACGTCACCTTATTCTTGCGGTAAAGCCCTTCGATCCCCTTGGTGAGATCGGCCACGACCTTGTTTTTGCGGGCCATCAATTGATCGAGGTCGAGCGACACGTCGCCCACCTTGATGCCGTGGCTTTCCAAGCCATGGCGGGCTTCTTCGTATTTTTCCGACGATTGCAGCAACGCCTTCGACGGAATGCAGCCGACATTGAGGCAGGTGCCGCCCAGTTGCTCGCGCTTTTCTACGCAGGCAACCGAAAAGCCCAGTTGGGCCGCACGGATCGACGCGATATAGCCGCCAGGGCCGCCGCCAATGATGACGATATCGAAGCTCAAGCTCATGACAAGGTCCGTCCGCAAGAATGAAAATATCCGAAAAAACCGGGCCGGATGACCGGCCCGGATCGACGAGAATTAGAGGTCCAACAACATCCGTTGCGGATCTTCGATATTTTCCTTGACCCGCACGAGGAAGGTCACGGCTTCACGCCCGTCGATGATGCGATGGTCATAGGAGAGGGCCAGATACATCATCGGGCGAATTTCGATCTTGTCGCCGACCACGACCGGGCGCTTCTGGGTCTTGTGCATGCCCAAAATCGCGGATTGCGGCGGGTTCAAAATCGGGGTGGACATCAAGGAACCATAGACGCCGCCGTTCGAGATGGTGAAGGTCCCACCCGACAATTCTTCCATGGTCAGCTTGCCGTCGCGGGCCTTTTTACCGTAACCGGCAATCGTCTTTTCGATTTCGGCAAAGCCGAGCTTGTCGGCATCGCGCACCACCGGCACCACGAGACCGTTTTCCGTGCCGACGGCAACGCCGATATCGTAGTAATTCTTATAGACCAACTCGTCGCCGCTGATCTCGGCATTGACGGCGGGCAGTTCCTTCAAGGCTGCGATACAAGCCTTGACGAACAGCGACATGAAGCCAAGACGCACGCCATAGCGTTTTTCAAACGCATCCTTGTGGGTTTCGCGCAGTGCCATGATCGCCGACATATCCACCTCGTTGAAGGTGGTGAGCATGGCGGCGGTGTTTTGGGCTTCTTTCAACCGTTCGGCAATGCGCTTGCGCAGACGGGTCATCCGCACGCGCTGTTCGCGGGCACCGGCGGCGACCGGGGCGCTGGCTGCGGTCGGGGCGGGGCTTGCCGCCTTTTCCACGGCGGCGATGACGTCGCCCTTGGTCACGCGACCGTCTTTGCCGGTGGCGGCGATGGTGGCCGGATCGACCTTGGTTTCTTCGACCATCTTGCGCGCGGCGGGACCAGAACGATCAAGCGCCGATTCAGGGGCTGCGGCGGCAACGACCGGGGCCGGGGCCACAGCCGGAGCGGCGGCGGCAGGCTTCGCGACCGGGGCGGCACCGGCCGCATCGATTTGTCCCAAGATGCCGCCGACACTGATATTGGTGCCTTCGGGGGCGTCGATCGCGACCAGCACACCGGCGGCCGACGCATTGACTTCGAGGGTCACTTTATCGGTTTCAAGTTCGACGAGCGCGTCATCGACCGCGACCGCATCGCCAACTTTCTTCAGCCACCGTGCAACGGTCGCTTCGGTAACCGACTCACCCAATGTGGGGACCTTGATTTCCGTTGCCATCGTGCTTCCTTGAAAAATGAGTTTCGGATTGTACGTTAAACTGGGGCGTTCGGGCGGCGACACACGGGGTATCCCGGCCCAGAGAAGGACCGGGGTACCCCCCCTTTCAGGCGAGCGTCAACGCCTCGTCGATGAGTTTATTCTGTTCTTGAACGTGCCGCTTCATGGAACCGGTTGCCGTTGCGGCGGCTTCGGCCCGACCGACATAGCCAGGCCGCTTGGCCGCACCGCCGACCGTCTTCAAGACCGCTTCGATCCGGCGATCGAGGAAGGTCCAGGCCCCCATATTCTGGGGTTCTTCCTGACACCAAACCACCTCGGCATTTTTATAGCGCCCCAACACGGTGGCAAGCTCAGCCGCAGGGAACGGGAAGAGTTGCTCGATCCGAACCAAGGCGACCGTATCGATTTTGCGTTCCTTCCGCTGGGCCGCCAATTCGTGATAAAGCTTGCCGCAACACAACACGACCCGCTTCACCGCATCCGGGGCGACCAAGGTTTCAACCTCGTCATAGACCCGGTGGAAATAGGTTCCGGGGCCCATATCGGCCAAATCCGACAATTTCGCGCGCAGCATGGATTTCGGGGCCATCACCACCAGCGGCTTACGGAAATTGCGCTTGATCTGACGGCGCAACACATGGAAGTAGTTCGCCGGGGTCGACATATTGACCACCTGCATATTGTCTTCGGCGCACATTTGCAGGTAACGCTCGAGCCGGGCGGACGAATGTTCCGGCCCCTGCCCCTCATAGCCATGAGGCAACAACAGGGACAGGCCGGACATGCGCAGCCACTTGGCCTCGGCCGACGACAGGAACTGATCGATGATGATCTGCGCGCCATTGGCGAAATCGCCGAATTGGCCTTCCCAAATCACAAGCTTGTTCGGCTCGGCCAAGGAATAACCGTAATCGAACCCCATCACGCCCAATTCCGACAATGGGCTGTTCAGGATTTCGACCGTGGCCTGACCCGGACGGATATTGTTGAGCGGCAGATAGGGCCGTTCGTTTTCCTGGTCGGTCAGTACCGCATGACGATGCGAGAAGGTGCCGCGACCGCAATCCTGACCGGATAGCCGCGTGCCATGTCCTTCAAGGGCAAGGGTGCCGAACGCCAAGGCTTCGGCAGTCGCCCAATCGAAACCGGTACCGGTTTCGAACATTTTTTGCTTTTCTTGGAACTGGCGGGCGATCTTACGGTTGAGATTGAACCCTTCCGGCACCTGAGTAAGCGCGCGACCCACCTCTTGCAGGATGTCGAGGGCAACACCCGTCTCGCTCTTTTGATCTTCATTCGGGGCAGAGGCGAAACCGGACCAAGCCCCTTCCAACCAATCGGCCTTGTTCGGACGGTACGTCTTCGCTGCATCGAATTCGCCGTCGAGCTTCGCCATGAAATCCGACACCATCCCATCGGCCTCGGCCTGGGTCAGGACGGCTTCATCGACAAGGCGCTTGGCGTAGATCTGACGGGTGGTCGGGTGGCTCGCGATCTTGCGATACATGAGCGGTTGGGTGAAAGCAGGCTCGTCGGTTTCGTTATGGCCGTGACGGCGATAACAGAACATGTCGATGACGACGTCTTTCTTAAAGGCCTGACGAAATTCCATGGCGACCCGCGCCACTTCCAAAACGGCTTCGGGGTCGTCGCCATTGACGTGGAAAATCGGCGATTGGGTTGCCTTTGCGACATCGGAGCAATAGGGGCCGGACCGGGCGTTCACGGGACTGGTGGTAAAGCCGATCTGGTTGTTGATGATCACATGGACGGTGCCGCCCGTGCTGTAGCCCTTCAGTTCGGAAAGTTCGAGGGTTTCGGCCACAAGCCCTTGCCCGGCAAAAGCGGCATCGCCATGGAGCAGGATACCGGCCACGGTTGCCCGCTCTTGGTCGTTGCGTTGATCTTGCTTCGCCCGCACCTTGCCAAGAACGACCGTATCCACGGCCTCCAAATGGGAGGGGTTGGCGGTCAGGGACAAATGGACCATTTGGCCGCTGAATTCCCGGTCACTCGACGTGCCGAGATGGTATTTGACGTCGCCGGAACCTTGCACATCCTCAGGATTGGCCGGATTGCCCTGAAATTCCGAGAAAATCGCAACGAACGGCTTGCCCATCGTATTGGCCAGCACATTGAGGCGGCCGCGATGGGCCATGCCCAACACGTATTCGCGCACGCCAAGTTCGGCACCGCGCTTCAAAATTTCGTCCATCATCGGGATCAGGCTTTCGGCCCCTTCAAGGCCGAACCGCTTGGTTCCGGTGAACCGCTTATCCAAAAACCGCTCGAAACTTTCGCCGACCGTAAGACCGCGCAGCATCGCCTTGCGATCGTCCGCACTGTACCGGGTGCGGTTTTCCGGACGTTCCATCCGGTCTTGCAGCCAGGCGCGGTGGGCCGGCTCTTGAATATGCATATATTCAAGACCGATCTTGCCGCAATAAATCTGATGCAGACGAGCCAAAATCTGGCGCACCGTCGCCGTCTCGAAGCCCAAAAACCCATCGATATGGATTGGACGATCGAGATCCTTTTCCGTAAACCCATAGGCAAGCGGATCGAGATCGGGATGGGATTCGGTCTTTTGCAGGCCCAACGGGTCGAGATTGGCCAAGAGATGGCCGCGTACCCGATAGGCCCTGATCAACATCAAGGCCCGGATCGTGTCGGTCGTCGCCTGACGTTGCAAAGCGGGATCGACCGCAGCCCCCGGTCCTGGTGCCGCCGTTCCCTTCGCCGGAGCGACGGGTGCCGCCCCTTGGGGCTCGATCATGCGGAGCTGCCGACGGTTCCAGGACGGGCCCTTCACATCCGTCAGAATCGAGACCGCATCATCCTTGAGCTCTGCGAAGAAACTCTGCCAGCTTGGATCGACCGACGACGGATCCTCGACATACTTGGCGTAAAGTTCGGCGATAAAAACTGAATTATTACCGAACAGGAAGGAAGCTTGCGCGTTTTGCATCTTGCTCAACGCGGCCGCTCAACGCGGCCGCTCTCTCTTTCTAAGGGATGGAAGAAAGCCCAATCAGGAAACCCCGGCAGAACCGGACTTAGCCCTTGAACGCCGTAACCATGGTGGATCCCAAGGCTGCCGGGCTATCGGCAACATGGAAACCTGCCCGCTTCATCGCTTCGATCTTATCCCCAGCAGTCCCCTTGCCACCGGAAATGATGGCACCGGCATGGCCCATCCGACGACCCGGCGGGGCCGTCACCCCGGCGATAAAGCCGACGATCGGCTTCTTCACCTTATGATCCATCACGAATTGAGCGGCTTCTTCTTCGGCACTGCCGCCGATTTCGCCGATCATAATGATGCCTTGGGTTTCATCGTCCGCCAGGAACAGTTCCAAGGCATCGATGAAATTGGTCCCATTGACCGGATCGCCGCCAATCCCGATGCAGGTGGTCTGCCCGAGACCCGCCGCCGAGGTTTGCGCCACGGCTTCGTAGGTCAATGTGCCGGACCGGGACACGATCCCGATCTTGCCGCGCCGATGAATATGGCCCGGCATAATGCCGATCTTGCATTCGCCCGGCGTGATGACACCCGGGCAATTCGGCCCGATGAGACGCGACTTCGTCCCGCTCAACCCGCGCTTCACCCGCACCATATCCAGAACAGGAATGCCTTCGGTGATGCAGACGATGAGGGCAACCCCGGCATCGGCCGCTTCCAAAATCGCATCCGCCGCGAACGGCGGGGGAACATAGATCACGCTGGCATCGGCAGCCGTCGCATGCACGGCTTCGTGCACCGTGTTGAACACGGGCAGATCGAGATGGCGGGTGCCACCCTTACCCGGCGTTACGCCGCCAACCATCTTGGTGCCGTAGGCCAGCGCCTGTTCGGAATGGAACGTACCTTGTGCCCCGGTGAAGCCTTGGCAGATCACCTTGGTTGCGGCATTGACGAGAACGGCCATTACACGGCCTCCTTCACGGCTTTAACGACTTTCTGCGCCGCATCGGCGAGATTATCACCAGAGAGAATAGGAAGACCCGACTCGGCCAGGATCTTCTTGCCCAACTCGACGTTGGTGCCTTCGAGACGCACGACCAACGGCACATGGAGGCTGACCTCGCGGGCCGCCGCCACGACACCTTCGGCGATTACGTCGCAGCGCATGATGCCGCCGAAGATATTGACCAGAATGCCTTCGACATTGGCATCGGACAGAATGAGTTTGAACGCGGTCGTGACCCGTTCGCGCGTCGCACCGCCGCCGACATCGAGGAAGTTGGCCGGTTCGCCGCCATAAAGCTTGATGATGTCCATCGTCGCCATGGCAAGACCGGCCCCGTTCACCATGCAGCCGATATTGCCGTCGAGCTTGACATAGTTCAGACCGTGCTTGGTCGCTTCGAGTTCGTAGGGATCTTCTTCGTCTTCATCGCGCAGCTCTTCGATATCCTTGTGGCGGAAGAGCGCGTTATCGTCGAAATTGACCTTGGCATCGAGGCAGATCACATCGCCCGATCCCGTCACGACCAGCGGATTGATTTCCACGATCGAGGCATCGAGTTCTTCGAAAGCCTTGGCAAGCGACAGAATGAACTTCGTCGCCGTCTGAACCTGCTTGCCTTCAAGGCCGAGACCGAACGCCACTTCGCGGGCATGGAACGCCTGAACCCCGGTGGCGGGATCGATGGCGATCTTCAGAATTTTTTCCGGCGTATGGGCGGCCACCTCTTCGATTTCCATCCCGCCCTCGGTCGATGCCATCAACGTGACGCGCCCCGTGGCCCGGTCGACCAGCATGCCGAGATAAAGTTCGCGCTTGATATCGCAGCCTTCTTCGATATAAACGCGCTTGACTTCTTTGCCCTGCGGACCGGTCTGATGGGTGACGAGGGTCATGCCCAACATTTTTTCAGTCGCGGCTTTTACGTCATCGATCGATTTCACGACCTTGACGCCGCCCGCCTTACCCCGACCACCGGCATGGATCTGGGCCTTGACGACCCAAACCGGGCCGCCGAGACCCTTGGCAATCTGGACCGCTTCATCGGCGGTATAGGCGACACCGCCGCGAGGGACGGCGACGCCGAACCGCTGCAACAATGTTTTAGCCTGATATTCATGAATATTCATAGACTGGCGCCCCTCGGTTCATGAGGTGTTGCGGTAGGGAAAATCCCCGGATCGGTCGGACCGATCCGGGGATATCAATCAGGCTTCGAGCTTTTTGACAACATCGACCAAGGTCCGCACGGCACCGACGGACTTGTCGAAATTGGCTTTTTCTTCGCCTTCGAGCGCGATTTCGACGATCCGTTCGACG
Source organism: Aliidongia sp. (assembly GCA_036821645.1). Taxonomy (GTDB): domain Bacteria; phylum Pseudomonadota; class Alphaproteobacteria; order ATCC43930; family CGMCC-115725; genus DAISJD01. Next base: position 3,309 of record DAISJD010000077.1, on the reverse strand, counting down.
CCGCCCGCCCCGATCACGACCGGTACGCCGACATAGAGACCGTCAAGACCATATTGGCCATCGACCCAGGCCGCACAGGGCAGTACCCGCTTCTTGTCGAAGAGATAGGATTCGGCCATGGCGATGGCGGAAGAGGCCGGAGCATAGAAGGCGGAACCCGTCTTCAACAGACCGACGATTTCGGCACCGCCATCGCGGGTGCGTTGCACGATCTTGTCGAGCCGTTCCTGCGTCGTCCAGCCCATCTTGACGAGATCGGTCAAGGGAATGCCGGCGACGGTCGAATACCGGGTCAGCGGGACCATCGTGTCGCCATGCCCACCCAAGACGAAGGCGGTGACGTCTTCGACGGAAACCTTGAATTCTTCGGCAAGGAAGCAACGAAAGCGCGCACTGTCCAGAACGCCGGCCATGCCGACCACCCGTTCATGGGGCAGACCAGAGGCTTCGCGCATGACCCACACCATCACATCGAGCGGGTTGGTGATGACGATGACGAAGGCGTTCGGGGCATAGCGCTTGATGTTTTCGCCGACGGTCTTCATGACCTTGGTATTAATCCCGATGAGATCGTCGCGGCTCATGCCCGGCTTGCGCGGCACGCCCGCAGTCACGATGATGACATCGGCACCGTCAAGGGCGCTGTAATCGTTGGAACCGGAAAGGGCGGCATCAAAGCCTTCGACCGGGGCGGCCTGAGCAATGTCGAGGGCCTTGCCCTGGGGTACGCCTTCGGTGATGTCGATCAGGGTCACATCGCCCAGATTCTTCAACCCGGCGAGCAGTGCCAACGTGCCGCCGATCTGACCGGCGCCCACCAATGCGATCTTATTGCGAGCCATAGAGTTCGTGTCCCTTGAGAAGCCCATAAAACGGGCGACAACGAAAAGAGGTCATCAAACGATGATCCCCGGTGAGGGGTCCGGGCAGAGAGGCTGCGCCGGTCGGGTCTTAGCGCGAATTGCGAACAGCCGCAAGCGTCGATGCATGGCATTCGACACGGAACGGCTATGGTTGCGTGCGCCGATTGGCAACATAATCGACCGATTGCATTTCCATAAGGCGCGAGACGGTCCGTTGAAATTCAAAAGCGCCGACCCCTTCGGGATAAAGATCCGACGGTGCCGCCGCCGCCGAGGCGATAAAATGAACTTTTGCCTCGTAAAACGCATCGATCATCGTATTGAACCGTTTCGCCTCATCCCGTCGTTCCGGGCCGAGCATCGGAATATCGGCGACGATCACACTGTCGAACCGCGCCGCTATGGCGAGATAATCCGCCGGTCCAAGCGGTTGCCCGCAGAGATCGGCAAAACTGAACCACGCCACCCGCAAGGCCTGACGCGGCACCAGGAGCGGACGCTTCTTGACCTCGAAGGTCATCGGCTCCGCGCGGGTATCGTCGGTGAGTTCTGCAAAAATTTCGTTAAGCGCCCGTTCGGCCTGCGCATCGTTCGGCGTATAATAGGTCGGACGCGCCATCAGGCGGGCCAAACGATAATCGCGCCCATTATCCAATTCGAGAATTTCGAGTTCTGCCTTCATGACCGCAATAAAGGGCAAGAATCGATCGCGATGCAGGCCGTCTTGATAAAGCGCATCCGGTGCGCGATTCGATGTGGCGACCACGACGACGCCCGCCTTGAACAAGGCATCGAAAAACCGCCCCAAAATCATGGCATCGGCAATGTCCGTCACCTGGAATTCATCGAAGCACAACAACACGGCATCGTTCGCCATCGCCGTTGCGAGGACGAGGAGCGGATCTTCCAACTTCTGGGCACGCAGACCATGCAGCCGGTCGTGAACTTCTTGCATGAAGGCATGAAAATGGACGCGGCGTTTTCGGGTGAGCGGGGCCTGTTCGAAAAATAAATCCATCAGCATGGATTTCCCGCGCCCAACGCCGCCATAGATATAGAGGCCGCGCGGGCGGCTCGGCTTTTGAACGGGGGTCGTGCTGTCGAGCCCGAATTTGGAAAACCAGCTCTTGGAGACGCGCACGGGAATGGATGGTTGGTAGCCCACGAGACTGCGATGCAGGGATTGCAGCTTTTCGACCGCCAATTCCTGAACCGGGTCCGGCTTCAGGGTCCCCGCAGCGCGGCGCGCACGATAGACGGCCATCGGCCCCGCCGCCTGCGCTGCGGCACTGGAACCCATCGGAGCCGGTGTGGAAGAAACTGGTGCGGGCATCGCGATCCATACGAGAGAAAAACCACGACGGAACGGCCGACGATCAGTCATGGATCGATCATGGCACAAACCTGTCGGATGACCTTTACCCCGGACGATCTTCCGGCGCATCAGTAATTTACCAAACCCTCACACGCAAAAAATGTGGGTTTCGCTACAAAAACGCAGGCATTCGTTAAAATTTCTGATTTTTTGCGCTAAATCATGGTGCGGCTGTTGCGCCTCTGTCGCAATTGGGCCAATGCTGCGCGCAGAGATTTTATCTTTCATCAGTTCGGGACACAGCCGTCATGGCCATGCTGGATCTAGAAACCCTTGCCGCAACGCCGCTCTGCAGGGATCCGTTCCCTTATCTCATCGTGCCGGGCTTTTTGAAGGCGGAAGCCCGCGCCAACGTCACCAAGGACTATCCCGAAATTGCCCAGCCCGGCAGTTTTCCGACCAGCACCGTTTCCTGCGGTCCCGCCTTCAAGGACCTCTTGGCAGAGCTTGAAGGACCGGCCTTGCGGGCGGTCTTTGCGGAAAAATTCGGCATCGATCTCACGAATCGCCCGACCATGGTCACGGTCCGCGGCCAAGCCCGGGCCAAGGACGGTCGCATCCACACGGACAGCAAGACGAAAATTCTCACCATCCTCGTCTATATGAACGGTGCCTGGGAGGCGGCGGGCGGCCGGTTGCGGCTGTTGCGCTCGCCCGAGTCGCTCGAAGACGTCATTGCCGAAGTCCCGCCCGACGAAGGAACCTTGGTCGCTTTCGAGGTCACCCCCAATTCCTGGCACGGCCATCATCCGTTCGTCGGCACCCGACGGGTCATCCAACTGAATTACGTCACCGATCAGGACGTCGTGCGCCATGAACAGCGCCGTCACGGGGTCACGGCCCGCATCAAGCAATTTTTTTCCGCCCTCACCCCCGGCAACCGGGCGCGGGCAGCCTCCTAACCATCATCCGCCCCAAAGCCGAGGGTGCGATGGAGGCGTATCCCGCGCCCATCCGCAAGTCGTTGCAGGGTCTTCGTCCCTCTGACGCAGGAAAATAGCCTCGGCAGGTCGCCATCCACCCGTGCGCGCGCCGCCGCCGCACGGGTTCTCTGCCAAAGGGCAATGAAAT
>DAISJD010000076.1:0-15257 GCA_036821645.1 Aliidongia sp. | reverse complement strand
GGGCAAGGGGCAAGCACCCGTTGTGGGCTTGAGCGATAGCCCGACAAGCCAAAGGGACTTTTCAATCTTTCAAACGGATGAGGGTGGATGATGGATCGGCGGCTGTTTTTGCAGAGATTGGTTGGCGGTGCCTTGATTGCTTGCCCCCTGTGTCGGGCGGCAGCGGCCAGCGAGGGGGCTCCGCATTGGACGTACGAAGGGGCGGAAGGCCCGGAACATTGGGGCGATCTATCCCCAGCCTATGGCACATGCAGTCGTGGTACCCAACAATCACCCATTGATTTGACGCGTACGATCAAATCAAATATCGGAAAAATAAAAATAAACTACCCGAAAATCCCGTTAAAAATCAAAAATAATGGTCATACGATCCAAGTCGATACCGATGATGGTTCTATCGAGGTTGATGATAATAAATATAAACTCTTGCAATTTCATTTCCATACACCCAGCGAACATTTGCTCAATGGCAAGAGATTTGAAATGGAATTGCATTTTGTCCATGCCGATCTCGATAAGAACCTAGCCGTTCTGGGTGTGATGATGCGCATGGGGGCGGAAAACAAGGCCCTCGCCCCGATTTGGGCGCACCTGCCGACGGTGCCGGGCGATGCGCAGAATGCCGGGGTCATGATCGAACCGGCCAAGTTGTTGCCGGTCGAGCGGGGTTATTTTCGCTATGAAGGGTCTCTGACCACGCCGCCATGCAGCGAAACCGTGGAATGGCGCGTTTTCCAGAAGGAAATCGAGGTGAGCCCGGCCCAGGTCAAGAAATTCGCCGACCTTTTCCATGACAATGCGCGGCCGATCCAACCGCAAAACCGGCGCTATATTCTGACCGGACAATCGTGACCTGGTCGCATCAGGACCGACCGAGATAGGCATCGATGATGGCGGGATTGGCGGCGATGGCGGCCGCCGGTCCCGAAAGCGTGATCCGCCCGGTTTCGAGGACATAGGCCCAATCGGCGGCGTCGAGGGCCGCCTGGGCGTTCTGTTCGACCAGCAAGATCGTGGTGCCTTCTCGTTTCAAGCGAGCAATGATCGTGAAGATTTCTTCGACGATCAACGGGGCGAGACCCATGGACGGTTCGTCCAAAAACAACAGACGCGGGTTCGCCATCATGGCCCGTCCCATGGCCAGCATTTGCTGTTCGCCGCCGGACAGGAGACCCGCCATCTGACCCAAGCGCTCGCCGAGACGCGGGAAGCAATCGAGGACCCGTTCCAGGCGGCGTGCGATCACACCGGTATCGCGCACGAGATAGGCCCCCATGCGCAGATTGTCGGCGACGCTCATGCCCGCGAAGACCTGACGACCTTCCGGCACATGCATGATCCCTTCTGCGGCGATGCGGTGGGGGGGCAGCGCCTCGATCGATCGATCGGCAAACTCGATCCGGCCGCGTCGGGGCCGCAGCAAGCCGGATAGGCCGCGCAGAACCGTCGTTTTGCCGGCCCCATTGGCCCCGATCAGCGTGACGATGGTGCCGAGACCGACGGTAAGATCGACGTCATGGACGACATCGATCTTACCGTAGCCGAGCGTGAGGCTTTCGACCGTCAGAATGGGTTCGTGCGGGCTGTGGGCTGCGGGTGTGGCGACGGTCATGTGGGACGATTCTCCGAGCGATCGCTGGATTTGGTGCCGAGATAGGCACGAATGACGGCCGGGTCCTGGCGGATGGCGGCGGGGGGGCCGTCGGCAATCACGCGCCCGAAATTCAGCACGGTGATCCGATCGCTGAGGCCCATCACGAAATGCATATCGTGTTCGACCAAAAGCAGGGTCGTGCCGCCCGCCCGTATTGCCTCCAAGAGCCTAGCAAGGGCCGTCGTTTCCTGGGGATTCATCCCGGCTGCCGGTTCGTCGAGCAGCAGCAAGCGCGGCTTTGCCGCAAGGGCGCGGGCAATTTCCAGGCGGCGTTGGTCGCCATAGGGCAAGTCGCCCGCCCGGCGGTCCCCGCGATCGGCAAGCCCGACCAGCGCTAAAATGGCCCTGGCATCGTCCCGGATTGCGCGCTCTTCGCGATAGAAACGCGGCAAACGAAACAGGATCGTGCCCGGCCCGGCAACGCTGCGGCTATGGGCCCCGGCCATCACGGTTTCAAGCACGGTCATATCGGCAAAAAGCCGGATATTTTGAAAAGTGCGGGCCAGTCCCTTGCTGGTGCGCCGATAGGCAGGGTGATGGGCCAAGTTTTCGCCGTTGAGGCGGATCGTGCCGTCGGTCGGCGACAAGAGGCCGCTGACCAGGTTGAACAAGGTGGTTTTACCCGCCCCGTTCGGTCCGATCAGGGCATGGATCGTACCGGGCTGGACCGAAAATGAGACCCGATCGAGGGCGATCAGGCCCTGGAACCGTTGGGTGAGGTCTTCGACCTTGAGCAAGCATTGGGTCATGCGGCACGCTTCAGGCGCCAACCGATCAGGCCGCGCGGCAGATAGAGGACGACGAGCACGATGATGAGGCCATTGATGACGAGGCGAAAATCTTGCAAGGGGCGCAGCACTTCGGGTAGCAAGGTCAAGATCATGGCCCCTAAAACCGGTCCGAACGGCGAGCCGATGCCGCCCAAAAGGGCATAGGAGAGAATGCTGACGGCGGCATCGAAGCCGTAATCGTTCGGACCGATGAACGATGAGACATGGGCATTGAGGCATCCGGCGAGACCCGCCATCATGGCCGAAACGACGAGAACCGAAAGCCGGTAGACGGGCAGGTGAACCCCCATGACCCCCGCCGCCATCTCATCTTCGCGCATGGCTTCAAGCGCCCGGCCGAGACGCGAGCGGGCGATCAGCAGGGTTGCGAAGAAGGCGAGGGCAAGTGCACCGTAGATCAGACCGAACCCCGCCCGTTCGGGAATGCCCGAAAGGCCGAGTGCCCCGCCCGTGATCTCGAGATTGAGCAGCGTGATCCGCAGCATCTCGCCGAGACCGATCGTCGCAAGCGCCAGATACACGCCGGAGAGTTTCAGGGTCGGCCCACCGATGATCAAGGCGGCCAAGGCCGGTACCGCCATGGATGCCGCGATGACGACGGCGAAGGGCAAACCGCTATGCAGTGTCAGCAGGGCCCCCGTATAGGCCCCAAGGCCCATGAAGGCGGCCTGGCCCAGCGATAATTGTCCTGCGGCCAGAACGGCATACATGCTGAGCGCCAAAAGCCCGTTGATGCCAAGCCCGTAGATCAGGTTTTGATATGAGAAAAAGAAATCGTCGAACCATGCCAACATGATGCTATGCCCGTTTTACGGCAACGCGGCCGAACAGGCCGGTCGGCCGCAGCCAAAGGGTTGCAACCAGGAGACCGAAGCCTACGGCATCCTTGATCGAAGAGGCGACATAGCCGGCGGTCAGGGACTCCGCGAGACCGACGAGCAAGCCCGCAACGAGGGCACCCCGGATATTGCCCAGTCCGCCGATGATGATGACGGCAAACCCCTTCAGCATCATGGTTTCGCCCATATAGGGTTGGATGGCGTTGTAGGTGAGGCCGATCAAGACCCCGGCAAGACCGCCCAACGCCCCCGAAATGAACGAGATGCGCCGCACGACCGCCGCACTATCCACCCCCATCAATTGGGCGGCGAGCGGATTTTCCGCAAGGGCCCGCACCCCAAGGCCGAAGCGCGTCCGTTCCAAGAGGATGAACAGGCCTAGAACCACGAGGCCGGACGTGCCGACGACCAGCCCTTGGGCGAGGGTAAGGCGCAAGCCCGCCCATTCGAAGGCGTCGCTCGGCAGGATATCGGGCGGCAGGCGGCGAATCTCGGTGCCGAAAATCGCGTTCATGGCGGCATAGAGCAAGAGGGTCGCCCCGATCGTCACCATCAAGGACGCGAGTTCCGGTGCCTTGACTTGACGCAGGCGCGTCAACAGCACGGCATCGAGGATGATCGCGATCAGTCCGGCCCCGAATGCGGCGAGCGGTAGGGCGAGGAAAAGGGAACTCGCAAGATATTTCGCCGTGAACAAGGCGATGAAGGCACCCATGGAAAAATAAAAGCCATAGGTGAGATTGATCACCCCCATGACCCCGAACATCAGGGTAAAACCCAAGGCGAACAGGGCATAGGTCGAGCCCGTCACAATGCCGTTGATGAGTTGTTGTGCCAGCATCGCTCTTATCCAGAAAATCCGGGGCAGGGGGGTCCTCTATCGATGGGCACCGTGCGGGGCACGACAGATCGTTTATACCCCGCACGGCGCAAGAACGGATGGATCACTGCAAAATCCCAAATTTACCGCCGCGCATTTCCAGGACCAGAACCCCCGACGTGTCGGCGGGATCGCGGTCGGCATTGAAGGCGAGTTTACCCATCACCCCATCATGATTGGCCTTGGCCAGCGCCTCTTGGATTTTGGCCGGATCGGCGGTCCCGGCCTTGTTCAGGGCATCGGCCACGAGATAGAGCGTATCATAGGCTTGGGCCGCGAATTGATCGGGGTTTTCCTTATATTTCTCGTTGAATTTGCCGATAAACTCCTGATTTGCAGCACTTTTCTTGCCGATAAACCAGGGACTGCCGACCAGGGTGCCGTCGGCGGCCTTGCCCGCGATATCGCCCAGTTTCGGTGAATTGAACCCATTGCCGCCGATCACGCGGGTTTTTTCCGGGAAGCCCAAACTCTTGGTTTGCAGCAGGATTCCGGCTGCCGCATCGACCAGGGCGGACACCACGATCGCATCCGGTTGCAGGGCTTTGATTTTGGTCAATTGTGCCGAAAAATCCGTGTCCTTGCCGCCGAACGTCTCGGTCGCCACAACCTCGATTTGGAGATCGGCCAAGGCTTTTTTCATGACCTCGTAACCGGACTTGGTGAAGGCATCGTCGTTGCCGTACATGACGGCGACTTTTTTGACGCCGAGTTCATCCTTGGCCGTGCGCAAGGTCACGGGGACGACGGCGGCTTCGGGCAGGGAGGTCCGGAAGACGTAAGGACCGATCGCCGTAATGCCGTCGGCGGTAGTGGAGGTCCCGATGATCGGGATCTTGCGCTCGTTGGCGACCGGACCGACGGCGAACATCTCGTTCGACAGGGTGGGACCGAGGATGAGCGGCACCTTATCCCGCCCGATCAATTTACGGGCGGCGTTGATGGCCTGTTCCTTAGCACCTGCCGAATCTTCGTAAAGGATGGCAAGCGGGCGTCCGCCCAACACGCCGCCTGCCTTGTTGATTTCTTCGAGCGCCAACTCGAAGCCGTTCTTGATCGCAACGCCGTAGCGGCTGTTCGGGCCGGACAAGACTTCGATCGCGCCAAGGGTGATGGGGTCAGCCGCAACGGCGGGGATCGGTGCGATGAGACAGCCCAAGACCGGCAGGAAGGCAAGGGCCGCGAACGCGCGGTGCCACCAGAGTTGGGACGTGGCTTGGTACATAAATTGGGACATGGGCGTTTCCTCTTTATTCATGGCTTGGGCGGCGATTCTTCGTCGTTTCGTCTATCATGGCAACATGCGATGGCGTTGACATCCATTAATTTGCCCCAGGGTGGGTGCATGAGACGGATTCCTATTCGACGATCCCTTCGATTGTCCAGCGCGCGGTGACTATGTCGGGGTCGGCGACGAACGGGGCGATCAGATCCTCGATCGCAGGGTCGTCGCGCCGGGGCAGGCGCAGGCGTAAGATGGTGTCGATCGTGCCGGTTTCCGCAACCCAGCCCGATGAAAGACTGTCGAAGCCGATTGCCTGATCGGCGACCCCCGCCAGCAGCATCCGCCGCGTCTCTTGCGCTTTTTGACCGTTCCGGCGGCAGGATACGATGATTTCATAGCGCGTCTCGCGCAGGCGATCCCGGTTGGGCTGGCGATTGATGCGTTCGACGAGCGGCTGCAAGCCCAAATTGATAAATAGGATAAGGCCGGTCGCAGCACAGGCGATGGTGGTTGCCTCCATGGCGACGAGGGCCCCCACCGCCGACGAACACCACAGGGTTGCGGCCGTGTTCAATCCCCGAACATTCAGCCCTTCGCGCAAGATGACCCCGGCCCCCAGAAAGCCGATGCCGGAGATGATTTGGGCGGCGATGCGCGCCATCGCGTCTTCGCTGGCAAAACTGTGACCAAGGGCAATGAAGCTTGCCGTGCCCAAAGACACGAGCGCGTTGGTTTTAAGCCCAGCCGTGCGATGATGCCATTGCCGTTCGGCCCCGATGATGCAGCCTAGCACTAGGGCCAGGATCAAGGCGGTGATGGCGGATTGATTTCCGTCGATCATGGGGGGTGTCCGAGACGACGGCGCCGTTGGCGCAAGGGCGGTCGATCGCCTGGAGGAGATCGTTCAAGCGTCGATCTGGAATCGCCAAGCGATCGAGAGCCTCGGCGGTGTTGCGGACATAGTCGAGGCAAGGGCCGACGACCCCATGACCGCCGCGCACCGCCGCAACGATGGTTTGCGCTGAGAGGGTGCCGGTATAGCTTGCATGGGCGCGGTTGGTGGTGAAGGCGAGGGCCGTCTGGGGGCCGATCGGGGTTGCGACCCGAACCCAGCGGGCGCGATAGGCACCGCTGACCATTTCGCGCCGCCAAATGATGTCGAGTTCAGCCGCCGCGTTATCCGCAGGCAAGCGATAGACCAATCCCCGACACGCCCCACCCGGTTCCAGACCGAAGACGAGGCCGGGGGCTTGCGGTGTGCCGCGCGCAAATTTGCTCCAGAGACAAAGGCGGCGATGCCAGCCTTTGAGGTGGGCGATTTCCTGACGATCGAAACTGAAGGCCGGATTCCATAAGAGAGACCCATACGCAAACAGCCAGAGATCGCCGCCGGTCGGACGGCTCGCCAAAAGGGCTAGGCGGGTTTTTTCAAGCTCCTCGGCGCTGAGCGGGCTTAGACCGGGGATCGATCCGGCGATGGCTTGAAGGGCCCCGGCGGCAATGGCCTCGCGCGTCAGGACCAAACTGGGTTCGGGGTTGTTGGCGGGGGTGTGCGCCATTACGATTGTCCGGCGGTGCAGGCGGGCGAGGCGTCGTCGGTATCGGGGGGCTCCGGGGCCGGGAAGAGTGCGGCACTGCGCCCGGTCAGATAATAGACCGTAAGCCCGACCCATTCGCGCACCGCATCCTCGACCAAGGTCAAACTGAGGCTGAGGCGTTTGCCGAAAGGCCAACCGGCCGTCGCCGGGGTAGGGGTAGCGTAATCGCCGGGCCAGGGCAGAACCGGCCAACCGATCTGACGGGCGATGCCGACGGCGCGTGGCATGTGTAGCCCCGATGTGACGAGGGCCCAGGTTTCGTGGGCCTTCGGATGGGCAAGCGCCTTGGCATTCACCTCGTTTTCCCATGTATTGCGCGACCGATCGTCATAGAGCACGGCATCGGCATCGAGACCGGCTGCCTGGAACAGGGTGCGGGCGACCGATGCCTCTGTGTCGGATTGATTGAACGGGTCGCCCGATCCTCCGGCAAAGACGAGGCGGGCGTTCGGATAATGGCGTTTCAGACGGATCGCCATGAACAGGCGTCCGGCATTGCGGCTTTGGATCGGGATTTGACGGCTGGCGGAAATACCCGGCTCCTGGCCGCCGCCCAAGACCAGAATCCCATCGAGACAGGCAGGCGGGATCGGCAGGGGAAAGCGGTTTTCAAGCGGTGCAGCGATCCAGCGGTCGACCGGGGTGAACATCAACAACAACCCGGCACCGCAGATCAGTCCCAACAACCCAAGACACCCACGCCGATAGCCGATGATGCCCAGAAAAAAGGCGAGGCACAGGATCAACAAGGCCGCATTGGTGGGTTCGATGAAGGTCCAGGCAAGCTTTGAGACTGCGAAAAAATCCATTATGCGGGCGTGCCATTCCGATCTGTTAGAGGGCGTGCTTTTTTAAGGTGCCAGGGTCCACGTCACCCGGATTCTGCCCGATTATGGGTAAAAAACAATCACCAAGATCGGATGATCTCGTAATCTTGTGACCCCTTGCTGCCGTTCACGCTTGAAGGCGGCATGCTGCTATCCTATTTTCCGATTGATTCATCGTTGCCCTTCCGGGGTTGACGCGTCATGCTGGCCTTCGCTTCCTTGTGATCGCCGGGCTTGGGGCCGATCGGTGACAATAAACTTTAGCGGGTTGATCGTTCATGCGCGCTTTTTGGATGTTCTTGTTGTGGACGTTTGCCGGAATCGGGTTCCTGGCGACGCTGCTTTTCTTACTTTTAGGTTATACTATAACCCATTTTGCTAATTTTGCTCAAAATCAGCAATTCGCCAAGAATAAAGTGGTCGTGGACGAACAGACCGTTCTGACCCTCGATTTGCAACGGGCCATCCCCGACGCGGATCCGAGCGACCCGGTTCAAATCTTGCTGAACGAACACACGACGACCTTTGCCTCTGTGATGGCGGCCTTGAAAAAAGGGGCTAACGACAGCCGCGTGAAGGGTTTGGTCGTGCGCGGCGGCAGTACTAGCTTCAGCATCGGCAAGATCCAAGAGTTGCGCGATGCGATTGCCTTTTTTCGGTCCAAGGGTAAATTTGCCTATGTCTTCGGCGATTCCTTCGGGGATCTCGGTGGTGGAACCCGGCCATACTATTTGGCCTCCGCTTTCGATCAGGTCTGGGTGCAGCCGGGCGGAACTTTGGGCTTGAATGGTTTTTCGGTCGAAATTCCGTTTTTCAAGGGGACGTTCGATCTCGTCGGCATCAAGGGAAGTTTCGAGCGGCGCGGGGAATATAAAAGTGCCGCAACCCAATATACCGAGAACAAACTCCCGGACACGGACAAGCGCGCCATGACCGAGCTTTACGGTTCCGTCTTCGACCAAGTGGTCGCGGGCATGGCGGCGGGCCGCAAGCTGTCGGCGGAAGAGATGAAGAGCCTGATCGATAACGGGCCCTATCCCGCCCGCGAGGCGTTGGACAAACATCTGATCGATAAAATCGGCTATCGCGATGAAATGGAAGAGGCCGCGCGCAAGGCGGCGGGTTCCGGGTCGAAGCTCCTGGCTTTGACCGCCTATGCCCGCACGATCGGGCCAAGCGACCCATCCTTGCCTGCGATTGCCGTCATCAGGCTGAACGGGGCCATCACCGAGGGCAGTGGCGGTGAGGGGGTTTTCGACGATAATGATGGCATTCATGCCGATCGCGTCGTGCGGCTTCTCGATCAAGTGTCGAACGACAATGACGTGAAGGCGGTGATTTTGCGCATCAACAGCCCCGGCGGTTCGGCCGTTGCATCGGAAACGATCTGGCGGGCGGTGCAACGGGTAAAGCGCGGCGGTAAAAAAGTCGTCGTTTCCATGAGCGACGTTGCCGCGTCGGGTGGTTATTATATCGCGGCCGCCGCCGACAAGATCATTGCCGAACCGGGCACGATCACCGGGTCGATCGGCGTGTTCGGCGGCAAATTCGTCACGGCGGGTCTGACCGACAAGATCGGGATCAGTTTCGATAAGGTGACGTTTGGCCGCAATGCCGGCATTGAAAGCAGTCAGAGTGATTTCACCCCAGAGCAACGCAAACGGTTTGCCGGTCTCATCGACGAAACCTATTCGTTGTTTCTGACCCGTGTCGCCGACGGGCGGCATTTGGAAAAGGATAAGGTCGATCAGATTGCGCGCGGTCGTGTCTGGACTGGCGTTCAGGCGAAGGAACGCGACCTTGTCGATGGGTTGGGCGGTTTGGATGTTGCCGTCGATGCCGCCCGCGACTTGGCGAAGATACCGTTGGATCAGAAAATCCGCGTCATTGCCTACCCGCCGCCGCGTCCCTTTGCCGAAGTCTTGAACGAAATTTTGGCGAACGGCTTTGAAAATGGTTCTGATGCCAGAGTATTCATGAAAGAGTTGAAAACAATTCAACCGTTATTGGAAAAATTAAATACCGTGATGGTTCCTAACAATCAGACACTGAGAATGGAGCCTGTAGAAATACAAGATTAAAAATCTGACATCGATCTGAAAATTTTATTTAAAGAAAAGGATTTTAGAAATTACATTCTAAAATCCTTTTCTTTTTTGTGTATTTTTTTACCTTTGTTGTTTTTTGTGTTTAAGTATTTAATATTTTTGTTGATTTTGGATTTTATGTACATTTTATTTATGTTAATTCAATTTTAAAGAAGTTAGCGTGCAATGCAGCAAGTTCACTCTCGTGATCGGCAAGCGAACCTGACCGGCTGGAGGAAATTGTGCAGACTATCGATATTAGCGAACGGCTAGATTTTTTTGGTCTGGACCGGGAGTGCTGCGCCGCCTTGCAGAAGTTTGAGCCGGTGATGAATGTGGCATTACCAGGTATATTGCGGGATTTCTACGCTCGCGTCGGCAAAAAACCCGAACTTGCCCGCTTATTCGGTGTAGGCGGCATGGAACGGGCCGGTAAGGCGCAAGCGCGGCATTGGAAACATTTGTTTAGCGGTCGGTTCGATGCCGATTATTTCGCCTCCGTCAGTCGCATTGGGGCCATTCATAGCAAAATCGGTCTTGCCCCCCATTGGTATGTCGGGGCCTATGCATGGCTGACGGGGGCTTTGATGGCGGTCGCAGCCCAGCATACGTGCAGCCGCCTGAAGCCCAAAGGGGGGGCCGATGACATGGCCGTCCTTGCCCGCGCGCTCAACAGTGCCGTGATGATGGATGTCGATCTGGTGGTCGAGGCCTATTTTAGTGAAAATGATCGGCGGCATGCGGCAAAGCTTGCCGATCTTGCGCAAATCTTTGAAGGGTCTATCGCCGAACTGTCGCAAGATGTGGCGGGAACGGCGGGCCGGATGCAGGACAGGGCGCAGGGTTTGTCGGTTCAGGCGATCGAGGCGCGCACCCGTTCGCACCAGGCGGGGGATGAGTCGCGCGCGGCGGCGGAGCATGTCACCGGCGTTGCGAGTGCCCTGGAAGAGTTGTCGGCATCGGTCGGCGAAATCGGCCGTCAGGTCGATCGGTCGACGACCATGGTCTCGGCGGCCGTCAAGCAGACCCAGACGACCGGCGGAACGATGCGCAGTCTGGCGGAGGCGGCGAGTAAGATCGGCGACGTCGTGAAACTGATCAATGGCATTGCCAGCCAAACCAATCTCTTGGCCTTGAATGCCACGATCGAAGCGGCGCGCGCCGGTGAGGCGGGCAAGGGCTTTGCCGTGGTGGCGGGTGAGGTGAAATCGCTTGCCAACGAGACGACCCGGGCGACCGAAGATATTCGTCAACAAGTTGACAATATTCGGGAAACCGCAACGCTTGCCGTTGAGGCGATTGCCGAGATCGACCGCAAGATCGGCGAAATCGACACGGCATCCAGTAGTATTGCCGGTGCAATCGAACAGCAAGCCGCCGTCGTGCGGGAAATCGCCAACAGTATGCAGCGTGCAGCGAAAGGATCGCAGGAAGTTCGTCAAAACCTCGTCTGTGTCCAATCGATCTCAGAAGAAACCGAGACGATATCGCATGTGTTTTTGGTCGATTCAGAAAAATTGGATCAACAATCCCAAGCATTGAGAAACAAGGTCGACGCTTTTCTACAAAAAATTACGTCGATTGGATAAAGGGCTTGCAAAGCAGACCTTAGGGCATTTCCTGATCGGATTTGCCCAAGGACACTTTAGAAAATAGATTTCGAGGCGACAGTCACGGTCGTGCGGGTGAATTGCGCCACCAATTCAACATGAGGCGACCAGAGGAATTGATCCACCGGCCAGACGGCATCGAGCCGGTAGCCGCCTGCGACCAGGATGGCGGCATCGCGGGCAAAGCTTGCGGGATTGCATGAAACATAGGCGATCCGCGCGACGCTGGATTGGGCCAGGGTTTCCGCCATGGCCTTGGCACCGGCGCGCGGTGGATCGAGGATCACGCAATCGAGCCCCTTCATTTCATTTAAAACCAGGGGGCGTTGTTCCAAATCGCGTTTTTCGGTGAGGATCGCACCAAATCCGGCCCGGTGTGCGGCTTGTTTCAGGGCGGCCAAGGCAACGGCATCGGTTTCGATGGCGATGATGGTCCGATTGGCTTCTGCGAGTGCCAAGGTAAACGTGCCGCAACCGGCATAAAGATCGGCGATCCGGCGCGCGGACCCGACGATCGCGCGGACATGGGCGATCAAAACCGCCTCGCCGCTGCTGGTCGCTTGGAGAAACGGACCGCAAGGGATATCGACCAATGTCGTGCCGAAACGGATTTGCGGCGCTGTGCGCTGTGCCGCTGGCATCGGGCTGCTGGCAGCGGTTTGCCACCAAAGCCGGGCTACCCCCGATTCGTCGGCAAACGCAGCCAAGCTTTCGAGTGTGGCAAGATCCGGGTCGCTTGGCCATACCAAGCCGAGATCGAGGCCGGTATCCGTCGCCGTGGCGATGATGTCGCACGCACTGCCGCCGGGGAGAAACCGGGTTAGAAACGCCCTGAGGGGGGGGATCACGGCCATGATCGCGGGGGCCATGACGGGACATTGGCGGAGATCGACGAGATCGTGACTGGCCCGTGCGTGAAACCCCAGGGTGACGATGCCCTTGCGTTTCAGGGCGGCAAAACGGGCGCGTCTGCGGCTTGCAGGCGGGCTGATTGCGGCAGGGGCGACCCCATCGGTGGGCAGCAGGTTTCGGCTCAAGGCATCGCAGACGAGGCGGCGTTTAAAGGCGGCATAGGCCTCGGGGGCGAGATGTTGCAACGCGCAACCGCCGCATGTCCCAAAATGGTGACACTGAGGGGTGATCCGATCTGGCGAGCCGGTGAGGCGTTCCAGTAGAATGGCCGGTGTGCGACCTGCCTGCGGGATGATCCGCACGGTTTCCCCCGGTATGGTGTCGGCCACACCGACCCAACGATCCCGGACCTGGGCAAGGCCGATTCCTTCGGTGCCGAGTCGGTCGATGACGCAATCGATGGCGCTTGCGGTGTCGGTGCTGCGTGTCGGCTTGCCCTTGGGCTGGCGGCGGTTCATCGGGCTGATCGGGCGCAGATCAAAAACTCCTTATTGCCGTCGGGGCCCAGAATCGGGCTGTCGATCACGCCCGCGACGGTCCAGCCGACCTTGGTCGTCAGCCAATCGCGAACACGGGTGCAGCAGGCCTGGTGCAGGGTGGGATCGCGCACGATACCGCCTTTACCGACATGCCCCGACCCCACCTCGAATTGGGGTTTGATGAGGGCGACCAAAACCGCACCGGGGGCCGCCCGGCCAAGGGCTGCGGGCAGAACCAGATGCAGGCCGATGAAACTCGCATCGCAGGTGACGATGTCAACCCTTTCCGGCACATGGCTCGCCGTCAAATGTCGGGCATTGAGATGTTCTAAAACAACGATGCGCGGATCTGCCCGCAAGGCGGGGGCCAGTTGATCGTGTCCGACATCGACGGCATAGATTTTCGCAGCACCGCGCGTGCGCAAGACATCGGTAAAACCGCCCGTCGAGGCCCCGATATCCAACCCAACCCATCCCGTGGGGTCGATCTCGAAATGATCGAGCGCATGGGCGAGCTTGATTCCACCCCGCGATACCCACGGATGATCGAGACCGGCCAGCGTCAGCACTGCATCCGTCCCAATGGGGCGGGCGGGTTTATCGGCGACGACCCCGTCGATCAGGACGAGCTTGGCGTCGATGAGGGCCCGCGCCCGGCTGCGGCTTTGGGCAAGGCCGCGATTGACCAGGGCCTGATCGAGCCGGACGGGGGCCTCGTCCGGCACCGGGTCGATCATCGGGTTTGGGCGATCAATGGGCATCGGCAAGGGTCTGGCGCGGGGTGAGGCGGTTTTGGTCCGGTGTGCGGCGTGTCAGGCGATGAAACCGCAGACAGAGCATGAAGGCAACGGCGACCAAGGCCGTCATGAACCCCCACCACAGGCCGACCGGCCCCATTCCGACCCCGAATGCCAGGCTTGCCCCCATCGGCATGCCGAGCCCCCAATAGCCGAAAGCCCCGACCAGCATGGGGATGCGGGTATCCTTAAGACCGCGCAACGCCCCAGAGGCCACGGTTTGCAGCCCGTCGAAAATTTGAAAAATCGCGGCAACACCGAGCAATTGCAGCGCCAAGGCTTCGACAGCCGTAAAACTCGGATCGGCGGTATTGAGATAGAAGCGCAAGATCGGCTGTGCCGCGAGGATGAGCGTGGTCGCCATGCAGGACATGAACACCACGGCAAGCCCAAGGGCGATGAGCCCCGCCCGGCGTGCGATGGCAGGGGCCGCGGCCCCGCTGTGAAAGCCGACCCGGACCGTCGCCGCCTGACCAAGCGCCATCGGCACCATGAAGGTGAAGGAGGCGATGCCGAGGCAGATTTGATGGGCCGCACTCGAGATCGGGCCAAACGTGCCGATCAAGACTGAGGATACCGAGAAAAGACCAACCTCCAGCAGATAGATCGCGGCAATCGGCCAGCCGAGCACGAGAATCGTACGGATTGCCCCCGCCAAGGCCCCGAATCCGATCCGCCACAAGCCCGGCGGCAAAACCCGGCTCTGGCGGCAATAGAGCCAGATCGCCAGCGTCATCAGATAGAGTGTGACGCTCGTCGCATAGCCCGACCCGGCAAGCCCGATGGCGGGCATGCCGGCATGGCCGAAAATCAAGATCCAATTCAGTCCAAGATTGACGAAGCAGGCGGCAACGGAAATCACCGTGACGATCCGCGGCCGTTCCAGTGCCGAGACATAGTTGCGCATGGCGCAAAAAACATGGGAGGCGGGCACCCCCCAGACAAAGGCATCGGCATATTGTTGGGCCATGGCCGCAATCGGCGGGGCAATCCCGATCGCGAGGAAGATCGGGGCCAGCGATAGGATGAAAATCATGATCGGAACAGCACTGACCACGGCCAGAACAAGACCGCCTGCCAAGGTCTGGGCGGCCGTGCGATGCCCATCGTCGGCCGGACCGCGCGCGGATGCGGCCCCCCGCGCCTGGGCGATGATCGGTTGGATGGCGGCCAGCAGGCCTTGGGCGGCGACGATCGCCATGAAGGAAAGATTGGTGGCAAGACTGCCGGCGGCTAGCGATTCGGTGCCGATCTGACCCATCATGACCGTATCGGTCAAATTCATGGTCATATTGGCAAGGGCCGAGGCTGCAATCGGCAGGGCGAGGGTCAAGAGGGCGCGGGTTTCCGTAAACCAGGAACCGAAACCAGTCGGCATCGTACGACGTGTCATCATGCACCGTCACCATCCCCGGTGGGATGGTCTTTCTCAAAAAACGGCCCCTATCTCGACCGAATCGGCTGGCGATGCGGGAGTCGAGGGCCGATGGGGGGTCAGCCTGACGGAGTTCAGGCGATCGCGGGCAAAATTGTGGCGCTTACGAGGGGGGGGAAGGGT
>DAISJD010000075.1:0-15312 GCA_036821645.1 Aliidongia sp. | reverse complement strand
CGGTTTTTGAATGGTTTGCGCATCGAGGTCGAAGGCAGTTACGACGAGGGGAATTTTTTTCGCCTGAAGGCCCCGAGGGTCAATACCAAGGTGACGGGCGATACCCGCATCTATACGGGGATGCTGGACGTGTTGTATGACACCCAACCGATCCTTGGGGTGCGGCCCTTTATCGGGGTTGGGCTTGGTTTGGCTCATACGGATTCGCACGATCTGAACCTGAAACAATTCACCCTGACGGCCCCCGACCTATCCCACGATGATTTCGGTTTTCAGGCTTTGGCCGGGTTCAGCATTCCCGTGACCAAGAATCTGTTCCTCGTCCCGAGCTATCGGTATCTTCAGGTACAATCGGACGATCCGATCCGGGTGCATTCCTTCCGCCTTGGGGTGCGGTATCAGTTCTAAGGTTTAAAATTCATGAAAACTTGGTATAATAATTTAGTTTGAGTTTCTTATTATTTCCTGTTCTTTGTTTGTCACAAAATTTCTTTCTGTTGCATTAAAAGATCCTAATGTCTGAGGGTATAAGAAACATGTTGCGGCGAACGATTGAAGCGATAGACCTCTTCTGTGGGGTAGGTGGACTGAGTTATGGTCTCAGTGCAGAAGGTATCATGATAAAAGCTGGCATCGATATTGATCCACAGTGTGAGTTCCCGTTTGCAGAAAATCATAAAGGGGCACAATTTTTGTTGCGTGATATTTATAAATTAACAGGTAATGAATTAAGTAGACATTGGTCACCAAATGCTATCAAGTTATTAGCTGGGTGTGCTCCATGTCAACCATTTTCTAGTTATTCCAATACAAAAGCATCTGCTGATAATGGAAAATGGGGATTATTATATGAGTTTGCAAGGCTTGTTAAGGAAACAGAACCAGACCTTATAACGATGGAGAATGTACCAAGAATAATTAACGAGAAACCATTCCTGGATTTCGTTAAAGTGCTAAAAGATAAGGAATATAACGTCGATTTTGGAGTTCTGAATGCAGCTGATTATGGTGCAGCTCAACAGAGGAAGCGGCTTGTGTTAATTGCCTCAATTTACAATAAGTTAGAATTACCTAAAGCAACACATAATGGGCCAAAAAACTGGATTACGGTGCGAGACAAAATAGCAAATCTACCCCATCTAAATGCAGGTGAATCTGATCCTGATGATCCACTTCACATAGCTTCTAATTTATCAGAGCTTAATTTGCGTCGAATTAAAGAATCACTTCCAGGCGGGACATGGCGTGATTGGTCAGCAGAACTAGTGGCTAATTGTCATAAAAAAGAAAGCGGTAAACATTCAGCAGGTGTTTATGGGCGAATGGTATGGGACAAACCTGCACCGACCATGACAACTTTATGTAATGGTTATGGAAATGGTCGTTTTGGGCACCCAGAACAAGATCGAGCAATTACGCTGCGGGAAGCGGCACTTATTCAATCATTTCCGACAGAGTATAAATTTATTAAACCTGGAGAGGTTGTTCAGATTCGTTCAATTGCACGGTTAATTGGTAATGCGGTTCCTCCTAAATTAGCCGAAGCTGTTGCTCGTTCTTTACTAAGTACTATTCCAGCTTGAACTTTTAAGATATCCTTGTGCTGAAAGGTATTTATTCACTTCTATTGCGATATATGTGAGTGTTTTGAATACACTGCGTGCATCAGTGATAAGCTCTTCTACAGAGAGGTTCATTCCAAACTCTGCAAAACCCTGTTCACCATGTGCTAGTAGATTTCTCCGATTTTTTGTTAACTGGAGTGCCTTGTGTGTTAAACGGGCTGCTACTTTCTTTTCATCTTTTGGAACGACACCGTAGCGGCGTAAATGTTCCTGCATTTGTTTACCATCCACATTTCCTGAAATAGTGCCTTTACGTTTTTCTTTTGAAGTTACTTTTTGCTCCCATTCTTTTTTCCAAAATTCCATGATTGTTGTATTTAGAGGAGCTTCAATGTCATTGCTGATATCTGTATTGCTATTTTTAAAGCTTCGTATAACTTCAAAAAAAAGTTGATTACATAATTCATCGATGTTTACGTTTTTTCTTCCAATAACATCATGTATTTCATCTATCAATTTTATAAAAATAGCTTCCATAGCATTGTATAATAGTAAATAAAGATTGGCTTTCAGCGTATTGGTTAATTCACGACTTATAGCATGTTGTATTCTATGTGTTGAGCCATACGACAGCGTAGAGTTTTTTTCAACAGCAACGCGTAAAAATCTAAGATAGACTAAGATTTCTCTTGAACGTATTTTTAGTAGTTGTTCAGTATGAGGAATACAATTCATAGGAAGCTCATTTGCATATCTTCATCGTCTGGTGCGTCAGCATTGGCACTTTCTTCAACATTTTCTGTATCTTTATCACGAATGAAAGGAATACCAAGTAGATTATCTCTCACAAAATGTATACGATTTATTATTTTTGGCCGAGAGTTACTTGCATCTGATCGTATATGATTAATAAATTCTTTGCTCTCTAGCCAACTGTTAACATCATGAGGTATAAGATCAGCTCGCTCCCTAAGCGCTAAAGTAACTCCTACAGATATTGCTTCAAATCGTATTCTTGGAACTGTATTGTATCCTTGCCTCTTAAACCCATTAGGAAAGTGTTTTTTTACAAATTCAAGCATTGACTTGAATTCATTTTGTTGTTTGATCGCTTCATCATCAGAATAATTTGAATTTTTTTCCTTTAAGAAATTTGTAAGGAATTGAACAACACTCTTTTGGAAAAAAAGATAATTGCTGCTATATGCAAAATAGCGTAAAGCTAACTCTTCATATTCTTTATGTTTAGCGTTTCGCTCACTGATGATAACTAATTCTTTAAAAAGCGGTATATTACTGCAAGAGGTAACAAAAGTTAGATATCTACCTATCTCTACTCCTCGTCTCACTTCCATGCTTTTCAGCGAAGTGCCTCCGCTGTTTAGGCGATCAAACATCTCACGCCGTGCTTCGTCATCAGCTTTATCGGTCATCTCTATAACACGAATTGTTTGTCTTTTAAATCGCATTTGTCTTGGGTGAGGAAAGTCAATAAATTTTAAACCATTTGCAGATGTTAAGCGTTGCAGCCCTTCTAGTTTCAATTTATTGGATAAAAAGTTATCCAAGGTGCGAATGCGTTGTGAACCATCTACTATTTCAAGCGCGCCGGCTCTATCTCCATCGGAAACATCAGCAGCAAAAATAAACGGTACTGGCAAGCGAATTAGGATAGATTCTATAAAACGAGATTGTTGCTTTGCGCTCCAGACCATTTCACGTTGATAATCAGGAATAAATATTTCAGAGGTATCATTTTCTTTTCCATTTGTAAATTTATTAACCAAAACCTCAATGGGCCATTCTCTAATCTCATAGTCAGTAATTTTCTGAAGCTCTTGAATCTGTTCTTCAACGACTGCTCTACTGTTATTTGCAGAGTTTTCACTAAAAAGATCTTTTGTCATGTTGAACATACCCATATATTATACACCAGCCTTCGCAGAAGGATATATTATTTCTATCATGTAGGTAAACATAATTTTGTGTCGATCTTGCTAAATATTCTCTATTACGTACGGGATCAATCCGGTTTTTTCCACCGTTTCAACTTCATGACATAGCCGATGATCTGGGCCACGGCCTTGTAATGTTCGGGTGGAATTTCCTGATCGAGATCGACGGCGGCATAAAGGGCGCGGGCGACGGGCGGGTTTTCGACGATCGGGACATCGTTTTCTTGGGCGATTTCCCGGATCCGCCGGGCCATGAAATCGACGCCTTTTGCCACCACGCGGGGGGCACCCATTGCCCCATTGTCGTATTTTAACGCGACGGCATAATGGGTTGGGTTCGTGATGATGACCGACGCCTCGGGCACCGATTGCAGCATCCGCTGTTTTGCCCGCGCCATGCGTTTGGCGCGTTGTTTGCCTTTGATGTGTGGGTCGCCATCGGTATTCTTATGTTCGTCCTTTAATTCCTGCTTGCTCATTTTCAATTGTTGAAAATGCGACCATTTTTGATAGCCGTAATCGGCGGCGGCGATGATGCTGATGGTGAGGACGCAGGTGATGAAGAGATGGCGCACCCCATCGCTCAAAAAAGGCAGCAGCAGGGCGGGGTCGATACCGATCAGATGTTCGATCCGATCAACTTCCGGCTGCATGACGAGATAGGCCGACAGACCGACCAGAAACAATTTCACGAGACCTTTGCCGAATTCGATCAGGGCCTTGGTCGAGAACAGGCGACTGAACCCGGAGACCGGGTTCAACATCGAAAAATTCGGGGCCAATTTCGATGGAGTCCACATGATGCCGCCGACCTGTGCGACATTGCTGAGGATGGCGACCAGGGCCAGCATTGCCATGGGCAGAAGCATGCCGATCATCATGGCCATGACCAGTTTGCTCATTAATTGAACGAAGTCACCTTGGGTCGATAAAGGAATTTGTTCGGGTTTTTCAATAAAACTGCGCAATAAGGCTGTAAGTGGGGCAAGACTCCACGGTAAAACCGCAATGATCACAACAATTGATGTGCCGAGCATCGCCGCCATGGTGACGTCGCGGGACAGGGCGACATTGCCTTTGGAGCGCGCTTCTTCAAGGCGCCTGCCGGATGGGTCTTCTGTTTTTGACTCTTGATCTTCGGCCATTGGGAGGAGCCATCTTTCGATGCGGTCGGTGCGGCAAGATGCATGAGCCGAGTGTCGCGTATCTTGGTTAAGAACGTGGTAAAATCCACCTTATATCTTGAAACAGGATCGGGGGGCGGTGGGCTGTGGGGCTCATGACTCCGCGATCTCTTGACAAGATCTGAGGTTGTTATAGAGTGTAAGTCCCCCGAAGGAGTATTGGCAAAATGTCAAACATTACGGCGCTTCAAGCGCCGGGAACAGGGGTCGTGCAACCGGCAAAGCCGACCGTCTCACCTGTTCCTGACGCGTCCAAGACGAGTTTCTCGCCCGATGCGGGTGCGACTGCTCTTGATCCGGCCAAAGTGGCCGATCCCGCCCGGCAGCCGGTCCCCATCCCAGGCTTTCAAAGCCCGACCACGCGCATCGATCCCCAGAACAATGCGGTCATCCTAGAATATCGCGATGGTCAGAGCGGGGAGTTGCTGCGTCAATT
This sequence comes from Aliidongia sp., assembly GCA_036821645.1. GTDB lineage: Bacteria > Pseudomonadota > Alphaproteobacteria > ATCC43930 > CGMCC-115725 > DAISJD01. Next base: position 10,172 of record DAISJD010000075.1, on the reverse strand, counting down.
GCCGACCAAGGCACAGTTGCGGCTTTATGAGCTGAATCAAGAGGCAAAGTCCCATGATTCGGCGCAGATCCCCGCAGCAGGTCAGGCCGCTGGCATTCAGGGTCAGGCAGGGCCTGCCGGTGCCGATGCGTTGGGGCCGGGTCGGACGGTTTCAGAAGCGTGAGGGTCGCCGTCGCCGCCCATGTCATAGCGTCGAACGGGGGTTCCCACACCCAGCCTGCACGATCGGTGCAACCCGTGGTGCCTTGATGCCGTCGCGGTTTGTTTTGTTGACCGGTGCCTTCGAGTCGGATGTTTTGCTGCCGCATTTTCGGCGTTTGGCCCCGGAATGCACCGTGATTGCGGCGCGCAGTCGCGACGAGCTTTTGTCGGTCTTGGCCACACCCGCCGACGGGGAGGATACACGGCTTTTGGCGTTTTGCACCGCGATCATCGTTCCTGCCGACCAATTGGGTTTTTTGCAGGCGGGGGCCTACAATATCCATCCGGGGCCGCCAACCTATCCCGGACGCCATCCGGAAAGTTGGGGGGCCTATCATGGGGTCGACCGATTCGGGGCCACGTTCCACGCCATGGTTCCGCGCGTGGATGAGGGGGCCATCATCGATGTCGAATGGTTCGACGTGACCCCCCCCTTGACCCATCTCGAACTCGGGTCCGCCGCTTTCAGCGCCGCCTTGCGCCTGACGGCGCGCTGGGCCCATGCCTTGCTCCACGACGCAGGTCCCCTGCCCGCCAGCGGGGCCGTGTGGTCTGGAACCAAGACCCGTCGCAGCGATCTCGAAGCCATGCGTCATCTCACACCCGCGATCGATGCCGATGAATTCGCCCGCCGCCTGCGCGCCTTCGGGGCGGCGAAAGGCACCGTCTTTACCCTTGATCTTCATGGTTGCCGCTTCAGCCATGTAATCGCGGGCAGTGCGGAAAGTGCGAACGAATAAGGGGGCGCCCCTGCGAACAGCGTCAACCGCTTTAAACCCGTCCTGCGCCAGCCATGCGATTTTGATTTAGTTGGCGATCCCGTTCCGCCCGTTGTTCCGGGGGCAGATCGGTACCGAGCAGGCCCGCCGCAATGTTCCGGTTGATGTTGATCAGCACTTCGAGCTTGGTGCTATCCGGTTCGGCCAACAGGTCGAGCGAGCGTTTATCCACGAAATTGGCGAGATTGAGCAGCCCTTCGCGAATATTTTTCGGGGTGGCGCAGTCGGGATCGGCCTGTTCGACCTGGATGATCGTCCAAAGCCGCCAATTGAGGCGTACCGCATCGAGAATTTCGTCGCGGGTGGGCGTTCCCTTTTGCACCGCGGCCATTTTACGGGCCGTCGTCGTCAGACCCCAGGCGAGCGTGTGTTCGGGGCTCGCATTTTCGAGGGCCATGGTTTGTTGTTTGGCGTAGCCGATGCTCATGATCCGATGCCTCTATGAGATCCCGTGCCGTCCGGGTTGGATCGTTCGATCCGCCGGAGGGCGGTGTTGGTTTGCGACGTCATGCCGGGCACAATCCGAGACCATGCCCTAATAATGCGGCCAAGGTCTTTACAACCCGTTGCACTGAAGGGCGGTCAAGCCCGATAAAAAGCGGTAAAGACAGGGTTCTGCGATAATATTCATCCGCACCGACCAAACGGAGGCCGGGATAGCGGGCTGCGTAATAGGGTTGGCGGTGGACGGGAATGTAATGGACCTGCGTCCCGATCCCGGCCGCGTGCAGGCGACGCATGAGGTCGGATCGACCGAGGGACAGTCGGTCGAAATCGATCAAGACCGGGTAAAGGTGCCAAGCCGGGCGGCAACGATCGACCCGCTTCAGCGGTTTTAACGGCAAGTCCAGTTCTGCAAAGGCCGCGTCATAGCAGGCGACCAAGGCCCGGCGTTCCGCGATGAACCGGTCCAGTTTGGCAAGTTGGCTTAGACCCAAGGCCGCATGAATATCGCTCAACCGATAATTCCAGCCGATTTCACCCATTTCATAGTACCAGGGATTGGGGGTTCCCGTCGCGTCGAAGGCCATGGCCCGGTTCTGAAAATGGGCGGGATCGCGGGTCATGCCATGATTGCGCAAGCTTGCGATGCGCTCCGCCAAATCGGGATCTTGGGTTGTGATGGCCCCGGCCTCGCCCGCAGCCATGGTTTTGACGGGATGAAACGAGAAAATCGTCATATCGGACCAGCGGCATGCCCCGACGGGAACCGAGATAGCGTTTTGGTCTTGGTGATCCGTGCCGATGGCGTGGCTGGCATCTTCGATGAGGGCGATCCCCGCCTTTTTGGCGATCGCGTGCAGGGCCGGCATATCGGCGCATTGGCCGGCAAGATGAACCGGCAACACCGCCCTTACCCGCAATCCTGCCGTGGCGGCCCGGGCCAAGGCATCGGTGAGGGATGCCGGGGTCATAAGGCCGTGATCGGGGTCGACATCGGCAAAAACGACCTCTGCCCCCGTCATACGCACGGCATTGGCGGTGGCGAGGAACGTGATGCTGGGCACGATCGCCGCATCGCCGGGACCAAGATCCAAGGCAAGACAGGCAAGATGAAGGGCGGCCGTCCCGGAATTGCAGCAAAGGGCGTGGGCTGCCCCGAGCCGGGCCGCCAAGGCCGCATCGAAGGCTGTGACGGTGGGGCCTGTGGTCAAATAGGGGCTGCCGAGGACGGCGATGACGGCGGCGATATCCGCCTCGTCGATTGCCTGACGCCCATAGGGGAGGAAGGGTAAGGGCCCCGTCATCAGGTTTGATCCGCCAGGAACAGGGCGAGTCGATCGTCGGTCAGCCAATCAGTATTTGAATCCGAGGCATAGCGAAATCCTTCGGTGACGGGGCGCGCCCCTTGATCCATATAGGGTTCGCGGGCCCAAAAATTGAAGGCGGGTTCGATGATGTAACGATCAGCCAATTCCAAGGTGAGCCGACTGTCATCTTCCGTCACCATCACCTCGTGCAATTTTTCGCCGGGCCTGATCCCGACAAGGCGAATGGGTAGGTCGGGACCGAGGCACCGGGCGAGATCAAGAACCCGCATGCTGGGAATTTTCGGTACGAAAATTTCGCCGCCGCGCATGAGGTCGATGCTGGAGGCCACGAAATCCACCCCCTGATGCAGCGTGATCCAGAACCGGGTCATCCGTTCATCCGTGATCGGCAGAGATGTCGCACCTTCCTGGATCAGTTTCTTGAAAAAGGGAACGACGCTCCCGCGTGAGCCCACGACATTGCCGTAGCGAACGACGGAAAACCGCGTGCCGACGGAACCGGACAGATTGTTGGCGGCAACGAAGATTTTATCGGAGGCCAGTTTTGAAGCGCCGTAAAGATTGATCGGGTTCGCCGCCTTGTCGGTCGACAGGGCCAGAACCTTGTCGACCCCGTTTTGCAGGGCGGCATGCACCACATTTTCCGCCCCATTGACATTGGTGCGGATACATTCGAACGGATTATATTCGGCGGCCGGAACATGTTTCAAGGCGGCGGCATGGATGACGATATCGACCTCGCGCATGGCAAGGGCAAGGCGGCTTTGATCGCGCACGTCACCGATGAAGAAACGCAGGATCCCGCCACTCTTCGGGCCTAATTCCTGTTCCATCTCATATTGCTTGAATTCGTCGCGCGAATATATGACGACGCGCCGCGCCTTTGAATGGGCAAGCAGTGCGGCGGCAAACCGCCGACCGAAAGAACCGGTGCCGCCCGTGATCAAAATCGATTTATCGTCGAATTGCCGATAGGCCAGAGGTGCCTGAAACGTGCCGGTTTCCGACGCCGCCTTCGCCGTGGTGCAGGGGCCGACCGGGGCAATGGTCAAGGGACCAGGCCGACGCAGGGTCGGTGCCGATATCGGATCAGCGGATTTAGCCATCGGTATGATACCTTTCGGGCGGGATCGCGGTCGTGAGGGGTGCCAAGATGTCGTTTTCGTCAGGAGAGGGATTAACAAATCATGCCTTGATCAAGTGTTGGTTTATTTTTAATAAAAATTAGTTAATTTTTTCGGTAATCATGTTGAAAACCTAAAAATTAACTAATAAAATTATTTTTTGTCAAAACTAAAAATCAAAAAAATAAATTTTTTTATTAAAAATTATCTCCGTCAAAAATTCATATTTTTTTAAATTGATTTTACTTGATAAAGTTCAGCAGTGATAGGTTGAGGATTGTCGATGTTACTTTAAAGCTTGCCTGGAGCTGATTTTGTAAAGTCGAGATTTGCGTGGCGACTGTTGCGCTGTCGATTTGTTGCAGGTTGGTTTGGTTCAAAGTGAGGCTGTTGATCGCCTGTTTTTGCGTGGTTTGCGTCGTCTTGATCGTGACCCGCGTCTGATTGTTTTGCTGAGAAAGGGCGTCGATGCCTTGGAGCGCGTTGCCGATTTCCGTATTCGCATTGGCCAAAAACTGGCTGCGCTGCGGTTCCACGGCGGTGCTCGCGGCTTCGGCTTGTTTCAAGGCGTAGATGAGCCGTTGAAAACTGGGATCGGTCGAGGTGATGCCGTAGGTGATCTGGGTCGTGTCGGAAATATTGGCCGTCTGCGTCGCATAAGCCTGATTGAAGGGATCGGTCCCAGCGGGCGTGCCTTGTCCTTGCGTATCGTAATTCGGCAGGGGCGACGGCGGCGGCGTCACGGGGGTGACGGCGACGAACGGGGTCGGCGTTGCCGGCAAAAGGCTGGCCTGGGTGAGATCGATCACGGGCTGGGTGGTGAAGCGGGTTCCGGCGAACAGAAACCGGTCGCCATATTGTTGATTGAGCGTGGCGGTGACGTCGACTTCAAGCCCCTTGATCAGGGATTGAAAACTGTTGGTCGAGGTCGGATCGTTCGGCTTCAGACCGTTCACCGCATCATGGAGTTGGGCGGCATCGGCGCGCAATTGCTTTAAGGTCGTATCGTAGGCGGTCAGATAGCCATCGATATGGGTTGAGGTACTGATATAGCTTTGCAGGCTGGAAATATGGGTCGAAAGGTCCAGAATTTTGGACGCATCTTGCCCATACCCCACGAGATCTTGGGATTTTTTTTGCGTATTCAGTTGGTTGGTCAGATTTTGGATCTGAGACTGGGTGGTCTGAAACGTGTTGATGGAATTCAAGAACGTGCTGGAATCCGAAACACCGTTGATCATGATGACCTCCCCACTTGCCAAGGATTAACCGGCGCGCGCATCATTGGGCGCTCACGGCGGCACTCAAGGTCGCGAACAGTTCGTTCACGATCGAGATGACTTTGGCGGATGCATTGTAGCTGTTTTGCAGGACTACCAATTTCGCCAGTTCATTGTCGACGCTGACCCCCGTGCGACTGCGGTAGAGGGATTGGGTCGCATTGAAATGCGTGTCGGCGGCCGTGCTGTCGTTCAGGGCTTGCTGGGCGCGTAGCGTCTGGTCGGAACTGATCGTGTTGGCGATTTGCAGCAAACTGCCGTTGGTGGTGATGTTGCCCGCAGAAAAACTGGTGGGTTGCGTGCTTTGGGTCAGGGCCGAGACGACGGCGGTTGCCGCCGATTGCTTGATCGTCGCGGTGCCGTTCAGCAGGGCCGGGTTGACGACGAAATTGAACCGATCGGCCCCGGTGGTGCCTTGATTGTTGATGATGAAGAAACTGGCGGCGAGTTCGCCCGGATTGACGGGATTGGCATTGTCGTAGGCGGCTTGAAACGGCGTCGGGGTCGCAACGGCAGGGGGTGCCGGGGGGGCCAGATAGAATTGATCGGCAAAACTGTTCAATTGCTGGCGCAGCTTTTCAAACGGGGCGAGCGACGGCACGCTGGAGGCGGTCGAGGCCGCATCGACCCGCAAGGAATCCAATTCCGCACCGATTTTACCGCCGGAAAACGTAAAGATCGGCCCGGTGCCGGGGGGCACATTGGTCAAGGAGAGGGACGCATTGGTGCCCGGCGTGCCGGGGACGTTCGGGATGCCGGGGTTGAAGGTGAATTGATGGGCCGTGACATCGACGAGGCCGATCCCGTCGGGCGTGGCAAGCTGGATCGAGCCGTCTTGTTGCGGGCTGGTCTTGATCGGAATGAGGGCGGCGACCGAGGCGATGAGAACATCGCGTTGGTCTTCGAAATCGGCCGTCGGTTGGCGTGAGACTTTGGCGCTGATGATTTGTTTGTTGAGCGCGTCGATCGCAGTCAGGTTCTTATTGAGGGTGTTCACATCCTGTTGGGTTTGCGTTTGAACCGAATTGGCCAAGGCATCGACGCTCGAGGCAAAATTCTGCACCGTTTGGGTCAGGTTCTGCGCGGTGGCGATGACATTGGCCTGTGCGGCTTTGTCTTCCGGTTGGGCCTGATACGTCTTGAAGGCGGCGGTAAATTGGTTGACCGCATCCGACAGCAACGGTTTCGACGCACTGGCCCCACTCAATTGTTCCAGTTGCTGATAGATCTGATTGACGAAATCCTTCTGTCCCTGGGTCGTCGTCTGTTTCAGCAGGTCTTGCTGCGCCGAGGCATCGACGGCACGGCTCACATCGACAACGCGTGGCGCCCCCGATCCCGGCGCACTGTCGACGAGGACGGTGCTCCGGTTGACGTAGGTGGGCGACTGGGCGTTGCTGACATTCTGCGAGACGGTATTGATCTGGGCCTGGGCATTTGCCAGGGCCGCAGCCGCATTGCCTAAGATGCCGAAGAGGGACATGGGGTGGCCTCGTCAATCGACGCGTTGCATCAAACCATCATCCCTTGACCAGGGAGATGACTTCTTGCAGCAAACTATCGGTGGTCGTGATGACACGGGCATTCGACGAATAGACCCGTTGGGCCGAGATCAGTTTGGTGAACTCGGTCGCGATATCGACGTTGGATTGTTCGAGCGTCTGCGGCGAAATCGTCCCCGCCCCCAATTGTCCGGCGATCCCGACGCGGGGCGTGCCGCTATCCGGGGTTTGACGGAACGACCCGCCATCCAGCCGTTGCAGTTGGGTCGGCGCATTGAATTGAACCACCGGGATCTGAAAGAAGGTCTGGGTCTGGCCGTTATCGTAATTGAGGTTGATGAACCCCTGTTGATCGATCGACAGATCCTTGAACGACCCGCGCGGGATCCCGTCGCTGGAGCGGGTATTGACGACGAGGGACGTATCGGCAACCTGGGTCAGGCCCTGTCCCACCCCGAAGGCCCCGAAATTGAAATTCACCGTTTGGGGCAGGGCCGGGGCGCCGGTTGTGGCGGGTGGCGTGCCGAAATCGAAGGTGATCCCGACGGAGTCGGCGGTTCCCTTGGTTTGGCTTGCCGGGATGTTCACGGTGCCGAGCGGCAAGGTGAGACCGGCCGGGTTCGGGGTCGGCAGGCTCGTCGTGTTGGTGACGCTCGTCACCGAACCCGGATCGTTCGGGCCGCCGCCGGGGCTGAAGGTAAAGGTCAATTGGGTCGGCACGTCGGTCGGGCGATTGGTACCGGCCACCGAGATATCGGCGGTCCAGGTATTGGCCCCGACCTTGTTGAATTGAATGGTGGCCGCATGCGAACTGCCCAGGGCATCGAAGACCGAGACGTTGATCGGCTGCGGGGCGACATAGCCCGCCGTTCCCTGGGTCGCAAAGCCGGACGGCAAGTTGGCGGCCAAGGTCACGTTCGAGGTTGCGACCGGATTGTCCAGCAATTGCGAGATCTGCACCGGGGCGGTTTTCGAGGTGTCGGCGACCTTGGTCTGCGGATTGACGTTATAGGCTTCGAGATAGTAACCGGCCCCGTTGACCAAAAATCCTTGCTTGTCGACGGTGAAGTCGCCGCGTCTCGTATAAAGATCCTCGTTCGAGAAAATCGGGGCGGCCCCGGACTGACCGGCGGAAGGTGGGGCCTTCACCTGAAACAGACCGTTGCCGTTGACCGATAGCGAGGTCGGCGTATCCGATTGGATCGGAATGCCCTTCAAGGAATTTTGGTAGACGGGTCGGGCGATGACGCCACCCGGCGAATTGGTTTGCGGTGTCGATTGGGTGACGAGAGACTCGAAAGCCGTGTCGATCCGCTTGAAACCGATCGTTTGCGCATTCGCGATATTATCGGAAATATTCCCGATTGCCTGTTCCTGGGCGGTCAGGCCGCTTACGGCGGTACTCAGTGAACCGAACAAACTCATCATAAATCTCCAAACTGAAGGAGGGCGCTGTCCTCGATAACGCAGGGTGCGTGCCAACTGATAAAATATAATAAAAACAATTAGTTATATTATGAAGATGGAATTTTTTCCATGCCGGGCGGCAGAATCTGCCGCACGATTGCGGCAAGGATAGGCGGAACTTGCCGTCTTTGATCTTCGGGGATTTAGGGCCGGGGTGCCGGGTGGTACTCCGGCGCGTATCGGGCAAAACCCGTGTCGCAAGAGGAGGGCTGTGCTAAATCCCTTCCATCCGCAGGCAGAGCCCATTAAGATCGGGCAAGCTATCGTAAAATACGGTGGCGAGAGGTTTTTTGCGACGATGATGAGGGTGAGGTGCGCCGATGCCGCTGTCTATTCCATTGCCCGCTGGGGCCAAGGTTATCATCAACGGCGCCGTCATTGAAAATTCCGGAACCGCCAATATTTCGCTTACCGTGCATAACAAGGCGAATATTCTGCGCGACAAGGATGTCTTGACTTATCCCGAGGCCAATACCCCGGCCAAGGAAATCTACCATTCGATTCAAAACGCCTATCTGTTCGAAAGCAACCGCGACGAATGGGAGGGGATTGCCAAATCGTTGATGCAGGCGTTCGAGCAGGCCTATCCGCAATCGGTCGACATCATTGCCCATGTGCGCGACTTGATGCAGGACGATAAGCTCTATAACGCCTTGCGGGCATCGCGACGTTTGATCGCGCTTGAAGCGGGCGATGTGGTCGAACCGATGCCCGCAAAACCGGAACCGCCGACGCAACCCGCCCCAGTCGATCAGAACCGGGGACGCGAGATCGGGCGCATCAAGGAAAAGATCGCCGAGCTTGAACGGCGCATTGCTGCGATCGATCCCGGAACCTGATCCGGGAGATCCGATCATGGCAAAACGGCCTAAAGGTGCCGATGATGGCGCAGAGCCGGTCGGGCTCGATCCGGCTTTCAGCACCGAGATCGAAACGAGCCCGCATTTTGCCGATATCGCCGTTCTGGAACAGGGGCTATTCGCGTTCGAGGAGGCGCGCCTCGGCTCGCCCGGCCATACGGAGTTTGCGGTTTTCCTGCGCGACGATAAGGGGCAGATCTTAGGCGGGATCGACGGTCACATCATGTGGTGCCGTCTCTTCATCAAGACCGTTTGGTTGGATGAGGCGTTGCGGGGGCAGGGCCATGGCACGCGCCTGATGGCGGTGATGGAGGAAGAGGCGGCGCGCCGGGGCTGTCGGTCCGTTTGGCTGACGGCGCTCGGTGCCCGCGCCTTGCATTTTTACCAGCGGCTCGACTATGTCATCTTCGGCATTCTCGACGATTATGTCGGGGGCCAGTCGCTCTATTCCGTGCAAAAACAACTTACCCAAGAGCGGCCGGATGCGGCACCCGCCCCGCCGGATGCCGCCTAATTCACCTTGAGCTTTAGGCGATAGAATCCATCCTCCGGCCCATCGAACATGGCGGAGAGTTCCGGGTGATTGACCGGCTGGTCACTGTCGTCGAGGGTCAGATTCTGTTCGGAGACATAGGCGGTGTAATGGTTGAGATCGGCCCCTTCGGCCAGAAGATGATACCAGGGCTGGTCCTTGCGCGGCTGAGAGGTGGCGATTTTCTCGTACCATTCGTCGCTATTGCTGAAAACCGGGTCGACATCGAACACCACGCCCCGAAACGGGTGCGAACGGTGCCGGACGATCTGGCCGAGGCGGAATTTGGCTTCGGCCTTGAGAGGGGGGGGCGATTTCGGTTCCATCGCTTATTTTATGCGAGAGTTTTCGCCCGATGACTAGCCCCTTTTCACGCAATCTCGACCATGGTCCCATCTTATTCCCATGCTATAAGGGATGGGTTTCGATCGAGCTTCAAGAATGGACTGCGAGAAACCGCGATGATCAGCCTGCCTTCCCCGCACACCGCCCGGTACGGCCTCGCCCTTATCCCTGTCGGCCTGTTGGGGGTTGGCCTCTCGATCCTGGCGGGGCCGGGGGTCGCCTTCGGGGCGGAGCCCGCAGCCCCGCCCTGCCCGGCGGCGGCGATGGTCGATCTGGCCCGTAAACGCTGCATCATCACTGCGACCGACGC
>DAISJD010000074.1:0-15619 GCA_036821645.1 Aliidongia sp. | reverse complement strand
GGGCTGGAACGCCTTCGGGCGGCTGAACCGGCACGGGCGGGGGCAAGGGAGCAATTTCGGCCGGGGCCGGTGTCTCTCTGGGCGTTTCCGCCTGCGGTACGGCGCGCGGGATTGGTGGGGCCAAAGCCGATTCTTGGGCCGCCGGTTGAGGACGCGGATTGCGCAGGCCAAGAGCACCCCCCACCGAGAGGCGGCGGCTAGGCTGCTGGGCCTCGCCCGTGGGGGGTGGGCCTTCGCGCCTCACCTCGCCCACTGTCGGCAGGCGTTCATCGGGCAAAGCCCCTAAGGCCGGTACCGTAGCAGACCCATTGCCGGCACGAACCTGATCGTCGGTATGGCGCGCATTGTCCCGATCAGCCACGAGGGCTTGCGCCAATTTTTCCTTGTCTTCCTTGCTGAGACCGCGCGTTGGGATCGACGGAACGCTGGCCAAGTTCGGAAAGGGGATCTTGCTGCCGTTTTCGAGATTGGCGCTGTTGCGCGCATCCGGAGCGGGATCGTTTTTTGAGGCGCCGGTCAGATCGCGGAACACATTGATCGGATTGATATCCTCAAGGGTACTACACCCACCCAAGGCGAAAAGCGCCACGGACGATGCCGCCATTGCCGCCCATCTTGTTGCCATCGATCGATCCTTGTGCACGCTTGCCATCCCTTACCCCCATCGGCAGGCGTCGCCATCCATAGGACGCCATCCAACATACCGTCTTAGAGGGTGACGGCCCGGCAATCAAGCCTACAACAGTGTCTGCAACCCCACCCGGCATCGATTGAAGGGATCATGAAGCGGTCGAGCCGGTTTTTCCGTCCCATGTCCGGGCATAGGAACTTCATGAGCATGGGGCCGCAAAAACGCCGGAACCGGGAAAAAATGACGCTGTATCGGCTGGCATATTTGCCGCTTTTGTCGTATCGATAGGGGCATCTGCACTTCATCTCGCCTCATCCGACCAGAAGATGAGGGAAAGCAAAAAAGACTGATGGGAGACCCCATGACCGACTCGCCGCCGCCGAGCAAACTCCCCGATCCGGTAGAACTTTCCCGCGCCGTCGCCCGGATTGCCGAACGCAGCCAACGTCTTGTCGCCGACTTCATGGCCAAGCAATCGAAAGAACCGGCAACGCCCGCGACCCTCGGCATGGGCGATCCGCTCAATGTCGCCGGTGCCTTTCTTGAGATGACCGCAAAGTTGATGGTCGATCCTGCCCGCCTCATGCAGGCGCAGATGTCGCTCTGGAACGACTATATGCGCCTATGGCAGCGTACGGCCGAACGCCTGATGGGGGGCGAGGCAGAGCCGGTCATCGAAACCCCGAAGGGGGACAAGCGGTTCAAGGATCCCGCCTGGGAAGAAAATATGTTGTTTGATTATATCAAACAATCCTACCTGCTGTCCGCGCGGTTTCTGCAGCAAACCGTCCGCAATGTCGAAGGGCTCGACACGAAAACCGCCAAAAAAGTCGATTTCTATACCCGTCAATTCGTCGATGCCATGGCACCCTCGAATTTCGTCATGACCAATCCCGAAGTGTTGAAGGCGACGATCGACTCGGGCGGCGAAAATCTGCTGAAGGGCCTTCAGAACATGCTGGACGATCTGGAGCGCGGCAAGGGCCAGCTCTCGGTCCGCATGACCGACATGGAAGCCTTCAAACTGGGCGAGAATATCGCCCTCACCCCCGGCAAGGTCGTCTATCAAAACCCCTTGATGCAGTTGCTGCAATATTCGCCGGTCACCGAAACCGTCCGCAAACGTCCGTTGCTGATCATTCCGCCCTGGATCAACAAATATTATATTTTGGATTTGCGGCCCAAAAACTCCTTCATTCGGTGGGCCGTGGCCCAAGGTCACACGGTCTTCGTGATTTCCTGGGTCAATCCCGACACGGAATTGGCGGCGAAGACCTTTGAAGATTATATGACACTAGGCCCCCTTGCCGCCCTCGACGCAATCAGCGAGGCGACGGGCGAACCTGACGTCAACGCCATCGGCTATTGCATCGGCGGCACACTCTTGGCGACGACCCTGGCCTATATGGCGGCCAAGGGCGACAAACGGGTTGCCAGCGCCACATTCTTCACCACGATGGTCGATTTTACCGAAGCGGGCGAATTGTCTGTCTTCATCGATGAGGAACAGATCCAGGCCCTGGAAAACCGCATGGCAAAGAGCGGCTATCTCGATGCGGGCGACATGGCGACCACCTTCAACATGCTGCGCGCCAACGATCTCATCTGGTCGTTCGTGGTCAGCAATTACCTCTTGGGCAAGGAACCGTTTCCCTTCGATCTTCTCTATTGGAACTCGGATGCGACGCGCATGCCCTATGCCATGCACAGTTATTATCTGCGCAACATGTATCAACAAAACAAGCTCGCGGTGGCGAACGGTCTCACGATCAAGGGCGAAGCGATCGATCTTAGTCGAGTCAAGACGCCGATCTTTATTCTGGCCACCAAAGAAGACCATATCGCCCCCTGGAAATCATCCTATGCGGCCACACAACTCTATGGCGGTCCGGTGAAATTCTGTCTTGCGGGGTCGGGCCATATCGCCGGTGTGGTCAATCCGCCCGAAGCCAATAAATATAATTTCTGGACCAATGCCAAAATCGCCAAGACCCCCGACGAATGGTTCGACGGGGCGAAATCCTTCCCCGGTTCTTGGTGGCCGGAATGGGACAAGTGGATCAGTAAATATGACCATGGCACCGTCCCGCCTCGGGTACCCGGCGACGGCAAATTGCCCGCGATCGAAGAGGCCCCCGGCAGTTACGTGAAAATGCGCGGAAACTGACCCGTCATCGGCGAACCCCGCGCGAGGGATGACCGACGATCACGCCCTGAAACGGCATACGGCGGCGAATGCCCTGCGCAGTTTCAGGGTGGGGGTCGGTTTTCCCACCATCCTGCAAAGCCTCGGAAGGGACGTTATTCTGTCCAGCGTCACCGTTAAAAAAACGCCAACCGAGGGGCTATCCCTTCTCACCCTGGCGGCAATTTTGACCGCCCTTGCGATTGGGTCTTCCGCCTTCGTCGGGATCACCTATTGCCTGACGGCCTTATCCCCCACCAGTCTAGTTTTCCTGCGCACGCTCATCGCCTCGTCCTGGTTCGGCCTCGGCTTTGCCAGTGGTCGCTTGAAGCTGCCGCCGCGACGAACATGGCCTGGGGTTATCGTCGTCGCCCTGATTGGGATCACGACCTATCAATTGACCCTCGTCTTTGCCCAGACGAGCCTCTCGCCGGGGGCGGCCTCCGTCGTCCTGACCCTGGTGCCGGGCGTCACGGCCGGTCTTGCCACGGTTCAGTTGGGCGAACGCCTGACAGCGCGAGCCTGGGGCGGGCTCGGTCTCGCCTTTGCGGGGGCCCTGCTCATCACGCTCAATCGCGGGGAAGGGTTCACGCCCGATCCCATGGCCCTCGTCATTCTGATTGCAGTTCTGGCAAGCAGCGCGCATGCCGTCTATCAAAAACCCCTCTTGCGTCGGATGAGCCCGGAACAATTGACCGGGGCAAGCGTCCTTGTCGGCATGATCAGTCTCTTGCCCTTCGCCCCCCTGGCCCTCGCCGAAGCCGCCGCCGCCCCTTGGCCCATCCTGTTCACGGTCTTCTATCTCGGCAGTATTGCCAGCACCCTTGGCTATCTGCTCTGGACCTGGGCCCTGGCGCGGGCAACAGCGGGACAAGTGGTCAGTTTCGTCTATCTTCAGCCGATTTTGGCCAGTGGCACCGCCTGGCTCTTACTCGGCGATCGGCCGACCCTCACCCTTCTGATCGGCGGCCTTGGAGCCATCGCGGGCATTTTTCTGGTCAATACCAGCAAGCCCACCGCCTCATCCTCATAACCGCACCATGGCCCAACCCCACAGCCTTCCCGCCAGCTTGAGCGATGCCATTACCGCCCTGATCGAGACCCATCTTGCCAGTGCCGGGCGTGCCGTCTTGAAATCGGGTGCCCATGCTGTTTCCGCCCGGTACCGCGCGGAGGCGGGCTCCATCTCTGGCGATCGCGCCATGCTGGCCTATCTCGCCTGTCGTCTGCCGGCAACCTATGCCACCCTTGATGCGGTACTGGCAGATCTCGTCCCGCTGTTGGACCGACCGCTGCACTCACAGCTTGATCTGGGGGCCGGTCCCGGCACTGCCGCCTGGGCTGCCTTGCGGCACTGGCCGAGCCTGGATCGGATCACGCTCGTCGAACGAGACTCCCTGTTCATTGCAATGGGCAAGACATTGGCGCAAGTCGGCCCGCCAACCTTGCGGCACGCCGATTGGCGGGCGAGCGATTTGGAACGGGCCCTGCCCCCCGATCTCACCGCCGATCTCGTCACGCTTTCCTACGCCTTGAACGAAATCGCCCCCGCCAAGCGCCAAGACCTGATCGACCGGGCCTGGGCGGCGGCGGCCCATGTCCTGGTCGTGATCGAACCCGGCACGCCCGGCGGTGCCGAACGAATCCGAACCGCCCGCAGCCGCTTGATCGCTCAAGGGGCCTATATCGCAGCCCCCTGCCCCCATGATGGGACCTGCCCGCTCAGCACTGGTCCGGCTTGGTGTCATCGGGCCGTTCGCCTACCCCGGTCCCGCCTACATTTGATGGTAAAAGAAGCCGAAGTCCCGTTCGAAGACGAAAAATTCAGTTGGCTCGTCGCAAGCCGCAGCCCTTTGCAGCGCCCCCACGCCCATGTCCTTTTTCCGCCGCGCCAGTCCAAACCCTGGGTCGAAGTCGATCTCTGTCGCAAAAACGGCCAAGCGGGGCCGGTCCGGTTTCCGGCACGACAGAAGGATGCCTATAAGGCCGCCCGAAAATGGCGGTGGGGCCAATCCTTATCGCCCGAATCATGCCCCCGGTCCCTCGACATAGACAGGCGTGAGGACGGGGGTGAAGATAGGGGCGAAGAACCCTGATTTTTCCCGACCTCGCCCCCGTCACCCCATGTCAGCCCGATAGGTTTGAGCCAAGGCCGTATAGGCACGCGTCGTCCCGACCATCATGTCCAGATCGTCATCGCTCAACAGGCGCAGCAATTTCGCCGGTCGCCCAGCCCATAATTGTCCGCGCGGCACCCGTTTGCCCGGTGTCACCATGGCCCCCGCCGCAACCATAGCCCCGGATTCGACGACGACATCATCCATCACCACGGCATTCATGCCGATAAAACAGCCGGTTTCAAGCGTACAGGCGTGAATCAAGGCTTGGTGTCCGATCGAGACATCATCGCCGATCACCGTACCGGACCGCAGGCGCGAAACATGGATGATCGTGCCATCTTGAATATTGCTGCGCGCCCCGATACGTACCGTGTTGACATCGCCGCGAATGATGGCCCCGAACCAAACGGAACTCCCGGCCCCGATCACCGTATCCCCGATCACCGTGGCATTGGCCGCAATGAACGCATCCTCGGCGATGATCGGGTGAATGCCTTTGAAGGGAAGAATGAGGGCCATGGGCCGGTCCTTTCGATCGCATGCCTTTGAAAAAATCACGGAAACAAGGGACGCGCCGCCAACCCGTCCGTCTCGGCGAACCCCACCATGACATTCATATTCTGGATCGCCTGACCTGAGGCCCCTTTCACCAGATTGTCGATGACCGACACGATCATGGCGCGGCCCGGCAACCGATCGGCGACGACGCCGATGAGACACAGGTTAGAGCCGCGCACATGCCGGGTCGCCGGCACCGACCCCAACGGCAAGACCCGCACGAACGGCTCGTCGGCATAGGTTTGGGCCAGGGCCGCCTGAAGATCGGCTGCCGTCGCATCTCCTGCCAGGCGCACATAAATCGTCGATAAGATCCCACGGGACATGGGCATCAAGTGGGGCGTGAAATTCACCAAAACGGGCCGCCCCGCCGCATCGGACAATCCCTGTTCGATCTCGGGCGCATGACGGTGATTGCCGAGGCCGTAAGCATGGATACCTTCGGCCACTTCGGTGAAAAGATTGGCTTCTTTCGCGGACCGTCCGGCCCCGCTGACCCCGGATTTGGCATCGATGATAATGTCGTCCGGGTTGATCAACCCTTGGCGCAACAGGGGGATCAACGGCAATTGCGCCGAGGTCGGATAGCAGCCGGGCGATGCACAGAGCCGGGTATTCTTCAAAGCCGGACGCGCCCATTCGGTCAGGCCATAGACGGCTTCCCGTTGCAAATCCGGTGCCTGATGCGCATGGCCGTACCATTCGGCATAGGTCTCGACATTGTGCAGTCGAAAATCCGCCGACAGATCGACGATTTTAAGATGGGTCGGCAGGCGGGCGATAATCTCCTGCGTCGTGCCATGCGGCAGGCAACAAAACACCCCGTCGATCCCATCCCAGCCGACATCATCGACCTTCACCAGATCGGGCAGGCCGAACCCATCCAGATGCGCAAAGACCGCAGCAATGGGCTTTCCCGCCTGGCGATCGCCGGTCAGCGCCGTGATGGCAACCCCGGGATGGGTGGGCAATAAGCGCAAAAGCTCGGCGCCGGTATATCCGCTCGCCCCTAAAACTGCGACCCGCCATTGCCCCTGTGCCATCGTCCACCCCTGCCGCTTGATCGATCGGCCTTGCCCACGCATCGGCCCTTGCTCATCTCCTGCGATCCTGCCTCGCATGGCCCCGAGACGCAAATCCTGCAAGGGTGCACCCATGTCGCATCAGCCGCGCCGCCACGACATGGGGCGTGGCTCAGAGGCACATCGCCGGGTTGCCAGCTCTTTCCGGTCAAACGCCATCTGTGCCGCTCGTTTTTGACTAGTCAAAAATCGAAAAATATATAATATTGGTGCACATCGACAGGAGAATAAAATGTTTTTTATTTCCTATGGCATCTTTTTTATCTTCCTCATCATTATCGTCAGTCAGGGTTTCGGCCTCAATCAGGAATATGAGCGTGCGGTCATTTTCCGCCTCGGTCGGCTTCGCCCGGAACGAGGGCCGGGTTGGTATTGGCTCATTCCCGTGGTCGATCGGGCGGTCAAGGTCGATATGCGCACGATCACCCTGGTCCTCGATCCGCAGGAAACCGTGACCAAGGACGGTGTCGCCGTCAAAATCAACGCGGTCTTGTGGTATCGCGTCGCCCACGCAACGAAAGTATGCGTGGCGGTCGAAAATTGGCGCTCGGCCGTGCGTCAGGCCGCCGAGACGGCCCTGCGCGACACGATCGGCCAAAATGAACTGGACGATCTGTTGAAAGACCGCAGCAAGATTAATAATGGCTTGCGCACCACGATTACCGAATCCTGTCTCGATTGGGGGGTCGAAATACCGGCCGTCGAATTGCGCGACCTCGATATTCCCGAAACGATGCAGCGGGCCATTGCGCGCGAAGCCGAGGCAATCCGCGAACGTCGGGCGCGCATCATCAAGGCGGAAGGCGAATTGCAGGCCGCCGTCACCCTGGCCGAGGCGGCACAGAAAATCTCGGGATCACCGGGGGCGCTTGAATTGCGCCGGTTGCAAACGCTGGCGGAAATCGGCGTCGAACATAACAGTACGATCGTGGTCGCCATGCCGATGGAGGCCATGGCCGGATCGGGCGGTGCCTGGACGGCGGCGGCCATGGCGAAACACCAACCGTCAGTGGGGTAGAACCGACGGGATAGCCTGTGTCGGCGCAAAGTGCCATTGCCCACACCGCAAACAGACCTATATGACCCCGTACAAACCAATTCGGAGGATGCCAATCATGGCCCACGTTGCAGTTGTTTATTTTAGCGGATACGGCCATACGGTGCGCCAAGCCGAAGCCGTCCAGAATGGCGCCGCCAGTGTCGACGGGGTAGAAGCCACGCTCATTCGGATCGATCAAGAGGGTGCCGTCACCGATGCCGATTGGGCCGCCCTTGCCGGTGCCGATGCCGTGGTCTTCGGCAGCCCGACCTACATGGGCAATGTCGCATGGCAATTCAAGAAATTCGCCGACGCCAGTTCCAAGGCCTGGTTCGTCGGACAATGGAAGGACAAGATCGCCGGCGGTTTCACGAATTCCGCTTCTCCGAACGGCGACAAGGCCAATACGATCAGCTATCTCATGACCTTTGCCATGCAACACAGCATGGTTTGGGTCGGAACCGGCCTGATGCCGTCTAGCAAAAAAGATGCACAGCGCTCGGATGTGAATTGGCTCGGCGGTTTTTCAGGAGCACTCGCTCAATCACCCAGCGATTCGACCCCCGAAGAGGGGCCGTTCGAGAGCGATCTTGAAACCGCCAAGCTTTACGGGGCCCGCATCGCCGGATTCGCCAAACGCCTCAAGGCATAATCGCCCGTCTGGCTGCAAAGGGGGCGGGGAACTCAGAACCCTGCCCTCTCCCTATGCCTAGCACTGGACCTAAATCGTCTGGAATTCCGGCACGCACGCGATGGCCGCCACCAGACGACGCAGAACATTTTCAAGGGCCGCTGATTTTACACTGCCTGTCGGGCCGAACATGTCGGCTTGTGCGGCAAAATTGACCAAGGCTTGGCGCGATGCCATTCCCGTCCCACTCGCCAGCAAGCGATTTGACCAAAAATCAATGGCCGTTTGCGCCGTGATTTTCCCCAAACCGCCCACACCTTGCGCCGTTACCTCGGTAAAGGCCGTTTTATTGGGATAAATCTCGCCGGACCCAAGCAGGGTCGGCACGATGTTCCACCGATCCAACAAAGATGTACTGCTGGTCCAAAGGCTTGATTGATCGGGGATTCCGTCCGGCGAGGGCCATGTGTAAAAGGGAAAACCAAAATGTTCCGGCACCGACGCCAGAGACGGGACGAAACGCGGCATGACGCCCGACACGCGGAACAAAGAGATGCAGAACCGCAAGGGATCCTTCACCTTGGCGACAGGTGCAGTCGCGAAATCGGGATGGGTTACGATCGTACGAATGACCTCGGCCAATTGGGTTTGGCTATTCATACCGGCAATCCAGGTCGCTTTGGCCGCAGCAAGGAGTTTCGTACTCGGCCGTTCACCGGCGAGCCACCGCACCATTTTTGCGGACACAAACGCCGCAGTCGCCGGATGTGTCGCAATGAGGGATAAAAACGCCTCGCCTTCCGTGACACCACCCGCTGGGATCACGGTTCCTAAAATCTTTTTGGCACCGGAATCGTGATTACCCGCATTAAACAGAAAGGAACCATCATCAGGTAACTGGCCGCTGGCATTATGCTGCGTCCCGTTCGCCGTCGTCCAACCGCAGAGGGCTCGCGCCGCTTGTTGAATATCGAGATCGGTATAGCCAGTCGAGACGGACGGTTGATCGCCCCCTTTGCCCAAATAGGCACCACTGCCAAGCGTATATTGTTCGATCACTTCGCGGGCATAATTCTCATTCGGTTGCTTGCGGCTGGAAAGGCGCAGATTGAGATAATCCAACATAGCCGCAGATTTCGCGGTCGCCAACAACATGGTCTTGAAATTGCCGAAAACATTGGGGCGTATCACGTCCCGATGATAGACGGCAAACATGGCGGCGGTCACTTTTGAAATCGTCGCATCGAGGGAAAAATGATTATGCCAAAACTGCACCATCAATTCGCGCAGTTGATAGGGTGATGCCGTTGCCCTAATCAGAGTGGCCGCGCGAACTTCTTGAACGGGAATGAAAATCGTCGGTGCCTGCACCGTCTTTTTCAGAGTCCAAGATACGGTAGGATCGGCGACAAGATAGGTGATCGGTTCGAGATGAACGACAGGCTTTCCATTGGCATCAAGGCGGGCCACAGGAATCTGCGCGGCATTCAACAGGGCCGCCGTGGCCGGATCGTCGGCTTTCGGGGCGGATAATTGTTCGTTCAACCAAACTGATAGACCACCATTGACGAGCTGATCCACCTGCCCCGGCAAAGGGCCATAGGTCAAACGATCCAGAATGCGCCGTGCAGACGCGCGATCAAGAGCCATGATGCCCTACTTCCTTCACACGAGCTTATTTCACGAGACCAAGCGGCAGAGCCGTCGGCACAAATCCAGGGAATAAATCACCAGCAGCACGCCCCGGTAAACTGGGGGCTGCGATTTCCCACATGATCTGACGCAGATCGGTCGTCACGGCGAGATCGCCTTGATCAAGAGCCGCAGGTGCCAGTCCAGGCCACCGACCATAGGTCTTACCCCCGGCAATCCCACCTCCCAAGACCATGATGCATTGGCCATGGCCATGATCGGTTCCTGCATCCCCGTTTGCCGCCAGTCTGCGCCCGAAATCGGACAATGTCAGCAGCGTGACACGGTTGTGAAAATTGGGAATCGCATTCCAAAAACCGACAAGATCCTTGGCAAACCGGCTCATCAACGCTTTAAACCGGGCCTCTTCACTGACGTGATGATCCCACCCCTCATAGGTGATAGTCACAGCCCTGACGCCGAGATCGAGGTTGATCAGCCGCGCCAATGGCGCAAAAGGCCCGCTTGGCTCCGCAGAGGCTGCGGGTGCGCCAGCAAGGTGGGCCGCCACCGTATCGAGGGCAGAGAGCGTCTTCGTCCCGGCAGATTGGATCACACCCGCACCGCCATAGGCCGCCCGTAGAAAATCCGGCGGGATCGACCCAGAAATCTTAAAATTGCGCGGATCGCTGAAGGCCACGACATCGACCGAATTCAGCCAATCGGGCGGCGGCTGATCGTTCAGCGAAACACCGGCCAAAGGCACGCCCGCCCCAAGCAGCCCCTCATAGCGCGTAAGCCAACCGGTTTTGGTTCCAACACTCTGCCCACCAGAAAAACCCGTTTCGATCAAGGTGATGGCCTGCCCGTGACTGCGCGTATCCGCCATCAACCCCGCAGCATGTACGAAGGCCAATTGCTTCTGGTCGTAAAGCGCTTTCAGGGGGGCCGCATCCGGGTTCAATCGCCAATCCTGCGCGGTCGGGGCATTGGCAAGCGCAAGTCCCGCAGTTGGGCCGGTATTCAGCACGCGCAGCCCATCCGGCCGGGCGGCCCGATAATGGGCATCGTCGCTCGGTGCCAAAAACTTCAACCCATCCATACCGCCGCGCAACAAGACCGTAATCAAGATGGATTGCCCGCCAGTGGCACCAAAAGCAAGCTTGGTACCGAACGGCAGGGCCGCAACCGCACCCGCAAGGGCCGCCTGCTGCATAAAGCGGCGACGACTGATCTCAGAGTCTGAAAATATTTTCACAGCCACGCCTCGCGCCTCGGGACTTTCACAGTGATCACACCCTATTATCATTTATTTTAAGTTTTTTTTATTAATTTTTTGTTTAAGAGATAAATATTAAAAAATATTTCAATTTTATTAATACAACAAAAAAGAATAAAATTAATCTCTATTATCAAAGCAGATGCTTAAATGAGATCATATTGCTTACATACGCGCAGGAAATCATTATCAATCACAGAACAAACCCTAAAATAGGCCGAGAGCCTTTAAACTGACATGATTGTCATCGGCAACGATGAGGTGATCATGCAGGGTAACACCCAAGGACGCGCCGATCTGGGCCAGCGTTTTGGTCAATTCTATATCATCGCGCGATGGTGTGGGATCGCCCGAGGGATGATTATGGACCAGAATCAAAGCACTGGCCCCCAATTCCAAAGCGCGTTTCATGACCTCGCGCGGATAAAGCGGCGTATGATCGACTGTCCCCGATTGCTGGACTTCATCGGCAATCAGAGCGTTTTTCGCATCGAGAAACAGCAATCGGACGGTTTCGACCCGGTCATAGCCCTGAGAAACCCGGCAATAATCCAATAAAGCCTGCCAATTCGACAGGATCGGCCGCTCCATCACTTCGGCCTTTAAGGCGCGCGAGACGAGAGCCGACAGGGTTTTCAACAATAAAACCGTATTGGGACCGACGCCCGGCACCGCCAACAGGGCCTGGGCATCGGCATGCAGGACTTTATTGAAGCCATGGAACCGGTTGATTAGGTCCTTGGCCAAGGGCTTGGTGTCGCCGCGCGGCGACACATAGAACAAGGCCAGTTCAAGCAGCTCGTAATCGGCGAGCGCACCCGGACCCGCCGTCAAAAACCGCTGACGCAGGCGATCGCGATGGCCGAGATAATGCGGCCGCTCGACGGCGTCATCCATCCCCATTCCCCAACCGAATCGATCACGCCGGATCAAACAAGCGGATAAGGCGGCTTCGTATAACCCTTCGGCGACACGGTAAAGATCTCATAACCATCGGCCGTCACCCCAATCGTATGTTCGAACTGGGCGGACAGGGAAAGATCGCGGGTCACGGCCGTCCAACCGTCGCTCTTCACCTTGACCTCATAGCGACCGATATTGATCATGGGCTCGATCGTGAAAAACATGCCTTCGCGCAAAACCACCCCTTCGTCCGGCTTACCGTAATGCAGGACGCTTGGCGCCGCATGAAAAACCCGACCGATGCCATGACCGCAGAAATCGCGCACGACCGAATAGCGGCGTTGTTCGGCAAAACTTTGTATCGCATGGCCGATGGCCCCCAATCGAACGCCGGGCTTGACCATGCCGATCCCGAGCATCATGGCGTCATAGGTCGCATCGACCAAATTGACCGCCTTGATCGACACCTTGTCGCCGACGAGGTAGGTGCGGCTGCTATCGCCGTACCAGCCATCGACGATCACGGTCACGTCGACATTGATGATATCCCCGTTCACCAGTTTCTTGTCGCTCGGAATCCCGTGACAAACCACATGATTGACCGAGGTACAAATCGATTTCGGAAAGCCCTTATAGTTCAAGGGGGCCGGGATCGCGCCATGATCGACGATGAAGTCGTGACAAAATTTGTCGAGCGCATCGGTCGTGACACCGGGCTTTACCAAGGGGGTCACTTCATCCAGAAGTGTTGCCGCAAGCCGACCCGCCTTACGCATGCCAACGAAATCATCGGCGGTATGGAGCTTGATGCGGGCTTCTTCTGAAATGCTGTAATCCATGATCCTCTATCCACAATACCGGCAGCCTGCGCAGGCGGCGTCGCCCAGACCCGCAATACGCCCAGAGCCGTAATACGCCCAGAGCCGTAATACGCAATGACGGATCATTATGGTCCCATCGCCCGATCTTGACCAGTGTGATCTTGGTACACCTGCCGATCCGAGAAAGAGCCCACCCTCTCCCCCGTCAGTCGGGCAGGAACGGCAAGGGCCGATCAAGGCTGATCGCGTCATGTGTCAGCGTGCACCCATAACACGCAACACCGATACCACGCGCACGCGCGGCCCCCATGGCGGCGGCATAGGCCGGATCAAGATCTTGGGCGACCCGTACAGCGCTACAGTCGCTGCGCTGTACCACGAACAAAAGGAGGGCACGATCGCCCGCCGCGACCCTGTCGGCCAAATCTACGAGATGCTTTGCCCCCCTGGCCGTCACGCAATCGGGAAATTCGGCAAGGCCGGGGGTGCGCACGAGATGAACGTTTTTCACCTCGACATAGCAGGGCGGCAATCCCGGCCCTTCGCCCAAGAAATCGACCCTGGATCGGCTGCCGTAGGGCACTTCGGTACGCCATGAGCGATAGGCTGCCAGTTCGGCAATGCGCCCATCCGTCAAGGCTTCACGCACCAAATGGTTGGGGCGCGTGGTGTCGATACCGACGAGGGTTCCGTCGCACGCGACCAAGACCCAGCGATAAGCCAATTTCCGGCCCGGCAAAGACGGCGCCACAAAGACCAAGGAACCCGGCACGGCAATACCCGTCATGGCCCCCGGATTGGCGCAATGGGCCGTGACGATTTCACCCGTTTCCAAGGCGATGTCGGCCAAAAACCGTTTGTACCGTTTGATCAGGCGACCCCGGTATAAGGGTCCTTCCAACTGCATCCGTAGCGCACTCCCCAAACCCTGCCCGCCTTGAACCTGGGCAGAGACGCCATTGCCCATTGCCCCAGGGTGATCTTGCGGTTATTCTCTCATCTATGATGACTGAACAGAACACACCCGATCCCGCCGTCCCCGCCACACTCGTGACGGCCTGTCTTTTGATCATCGGGAACGAGATCCTGTCGGGTCGCACCCAAGATGCCAATCTAGCCTATTTGGCCAAGGGCCTGAACGAGGTCGGCATTCAATTGCGCGAAGTGCGGGTCATTCCCGATGTCAGCGAGACGATCATCGCGACCCTAAACGCGGTGCGGGTGCATTTCAATTACGTCTTGACGACCGGCGGCATCGGCCCGACCCATGACGATATCACCGCGCAGTGCGTCGCCGACGCGTTCGGGGTGCCCTTGCTGCTCCATGACGAGGCGAAACGTCGGCTGGAAGAACGCTACAGCGCCATGGGCCATACCCTGCCCCTCAATGCCGCCCGTCTGCGGATGGCCCATATCCCGCAAGGGGCCCGTCTCATCGACAATCCGGTTTCGGCAGCACCCGGATTTCTGATCGGCAATGTTGCCGTCATGGCCGGCGTGCCGCAAATCGCCCAGGCGATGTTTCAGAGTCTGAAGCCTTTATTGGTGGGTGGCACGCCCGTTCAATCCGTCAGCATCACCTGCACGCTGGCGGAAGGCACGATGGCCGCGGCCTTAGGGACGATCCAGGCGGATTTTCCCGATATCGATATCGGCTCCTATCCATTCTGGCTGCAAGGGGGGCCCGCCACGAATCTCGTGCTGCGCGGCACAGATCCCGCCCGGCTCGACGCCGGGGCCGCCCGTGTCGAAGCCATGATCAGGGGCTTCGGGGTCGAACCAACCCGCTGATTTGACCGCTTCATTTTTTGCACCTTGGGTATGATCGCGTCGTTTCGGTGCTTGACGACCCTCTATCGGCAGAGGTAATCACTAAGTCGCGGGAGATGAGGACGTGGTGGAACTGGTATACACGACGGACTTAAAATCCGTTGCCTCACGGCTTGCGGGTTCGATTCCCGCCGTCCTCACCAAGGCTTCCGCACGGCGCACGGCGCCTTTCTTGCCTCTGGCGCTTTTGACGGTCGCCTGTCTCGGCGGTTGTGGCACGTCACCGCCCACTGTCCCACCCCGTCCGCCGGTCATCGGCAGTTTCGGCAATTTCACCCCCTCGCCCCTTGCGACGGCCTATCTTGCCTGCCCGATCGATTATTGTCTCGCACAGCCTGATCGCTATACCGCCCCCATTGCCGTCAATGCCGATTTGATGCGCACCGTCGTACGCCGCGCCCTCGACCCTCTGAAAGGGCTGCGGTTTCTCGGCGAAGAATCAGAAGGCCTGCGTGTCGTTTACGCCTTGGATGCCGGCGACTTTCCCACCGCTGGCACGATCACCGTCGAAATTGTCGATCTCGACGAAACCCAGAGCACGATCGTCCTCTATGCCCAAGCAACGGGCGCCAGCAGCAAGCAGAACGAGCGGGACAAAACGGTGCGCTGCCTGAACGCCATTCTAGAGGCGGCCAAGCACCCCCCGGTCAAGGCCTGATCCCGCCGCTCGGTTCCGTTCGGTCCCAGTACATTCCATCAGGGCGGCGGCACGGCCAACAAGGCCGTCAGCCGCCTTGGTTCGCGCACCAGATCCGACAGATGCTGACGGTCGAGCACGGCCAGAAACGCCTCGCGCGCCGTACACAAAATGCCCATCAAGGCGCAGGCGGAAACGATCGGACAGGTATTGTCCGGCCCAAGACATTCTACAAGCGCCATGTCCTGTTCCACCGCCCGCACCACCGCCC
>DAISJD010000073.1:0-15765 GCA_036821645.1 Aliidongia sp. | reverse complement strand
ATTTTAAT
This sequence comes from Aliidongia sp., assembly GCA_036821645.1. Classification (GTDB taxonomy): domain Bacteria; phylum Pseudomonadota; class Alphaproteobacteria; order ATCC43930; family CGMCC-115725; genus DAISJD01. Next base: position 15,757 of record DAISJD010000073.1, on the reverse strand, counting down.
TTGATATGAATTTTTGTATTTTGTTTAATTTTACTTATTAAAAATAAATTATTTTTTTCTGTTAATATTTTTAATTCGTTGATTTTTATTTTTATTATTGTTAGGTTTACTCTAAAAATGGTCTTGTTCGTATTTGTTTGGCCAAATTCGTGATTTTTTAAGTAATTTTCATCCATGATCTTTACCATGGTTTTTGAGTAAATTCTGGTGTTTGTGAATGGTGAATAAGTTTTGGCACAAAGTTTGACCGAAATCGAGGTTTGGCATTCTACAATCTGCGTGATAGGTGTCGTAGAAAAAATAATGCCGGTAAAATGTCGGTATGTGACCAGCGCTGGTTGGAGTGTGGAAATAGGTGGTTGTGAAAAACTACGATCGGTTGCCGTTTGGAAATAGGCTGGGAATTTAAAAATGCTACCCATGTCATCTCGTAAAATGCACTTTTTGTCATTTCGTGGGGCGAATCTAGAAAAAATTCTGATTGGCTTTAGTGTTTTATCACTTATACTTTTTTTTATTGCTTTATATACGGTCTTATTTAGTAATAGAAACTCTATTATTGATTCATCGCGCGATGCTCTTGATAGAATTGCTGTTGCTGCGGAAACGGGTGCTTCTAGGATTACTTTATCTATTGATGCCACCCTTTTGGCATCAGCTGACGCTTTAGATCATCTTCCGGATGGAATGAAAAATGATCAAAAACAAGCGATAGATCTTTTGAAAGCTTTTGCAGAGCAAAATTTCTATATTAAAGAAATTATTATTTTAGATAATAATGGAAACCAAGTGCTATCCTCTTTTGGAGCAATAGATATTACGAAAAGACAGAATATGAATTATATATTGAATGAACATTTACTTAATGGTGTGAATGATTCTATTTTGGTTACTGTTCCGCCTAAAAACGATTTAAAGAAAGAAAAAGTTATCGATATTAGTCGTGCTATAAATTTTGGTAAAGGTGTGTTCTCTGGTTTTATTGTTGCTGAGGTTGATACATCTTCATTTAATGATTTATTTAGTAAGTTAATTTCCGGTTCAGGAATCAATATGTTCTTATTTGATCAGGATGGTACTCTTTTGGTGAGAGAGCCAAGTGTAATTAAGATGCTTGACTTGAACGAATATAGCAAAATAATAGAGTTTATGAAAAATAATAATTTGCAAGAATATAGAAACTATATTGACAAAAATATTAATTTTTTCGGAAAAAACGATAAAATACAATCTGTTAAAAAAATAAAATTAAGAAATTTATACATTCTTTCGGAAAAAAATATAGATATTATTTTAAAGTCATGGAATGATTTTTCTTTAATTGCATTTTATATTTATCTCGTTTCTGTTCTTATAGTATTGGTTTTTAATGTATCAATTGTTTTTTTAATAAAAAAACAAAAAAAAGATCAGCTTATTATAGTGGATGCGTTGCATCATTTAAATGAAGGATTTGTATTGTTTGATAAGGCGGGACGCTTTTTGATGTGCAATGAACGGTATAAAGAGGTTTATGCCGGTGCTGCATCGATGATACGTCCAGGCGTTCTCCAGGCTGATATTCTGAGGGTTTCGGCTCTTGCCGGTGATTTTGGTGAAATCCCCCAAGATCTTGATCGATGGCTCCGCGAACAGGCTGAGACGAAGCCAAATTATGTTGGTATTTTGGAGAGAAAACTTGCCAATGGCCGTTGGATTCAGGTTTCGCAACAGCGTATGTCGGACGGGGGATATGTTGGCATTCTCACTGAAATTACCGGTTTGAAGCAGCAACAAATCAATCTAGGCCTTAAAGAGGATGAACTGCACCATACGATCACCGAGTTGGAGCGATCGAAGCGGCAGTTGGAACATCAGGCAGATGATTTGTCTAGGCTTGCGCGTGATCTGGTCAATGCTCGTGATCGTGCCGAAGAAGCAAGTCGGGCTAAGAGCCAGTTTTTAGCGAATATGAGCCACGAACTGCGGACGCCTTTAAATGCAGTTATTGGGTTTGCAGAATTGCTTGAGTTGGAGTTTTGTGGAACGTTGAATTCAAAACAGCGCGATTACATCAAGGATATTCGTGAGAGCGGTATGCATCTTTTAGAGATCATCAACGATGTTCTCGACTTGTCAAAAATAGAAGCTGGTCGTGAAGAATTGCGGGAGCAGATCACTGACCTTGGTGCCTTGATCGAGAGTCAAATGACCATCGTGCGCCCCCGAGCAACGGAACTTGGGCTGCATTTAGCAGTAAAAATTAGGGAAGGGGTCGATGGTGTCTTGTTGGACCCCCTGAAGACCCGCCAGATGGTTTTAAACCTTCTGTCAAATGCCGTCAAATTTACACCTCAAGGGGGATTGATTGAGGCGACGGCGCAAATTGAGCCGATGGATGCAGAGGAGTTTCCTGGGTGGATTCGCATCACAATTCAGGATACCGGGATAGGGATTAAAACAGAGGATCTTGGTATTGTACGCGAACCATTCCGTCAGGTTGAAAACCATCTTGTCCGCCGATTTGATGGAACAGGGTTGGGTCTTGCGATTACAGAAGCACAAGTCAGGCTTCATGGAGGACGAATGGATATAGAGAGCGCACCTGGACAAGGAACAAAAGTAACGCTTTGGCTGCCGCCCTGGCGCTCAAAAGCTGAACGGCCTAAAACGGCAACACATGACATTTTAGTTTATTCTTAATTTTTATTTTAATTTTAAATTTTCTAATTTTTTTTGATTATTTTTTGATAAAATTTCCTATTTATTTGAATTTTTGGTTTTTTTTCGTGTTGTTAAAAAATATGAATTTTTTTGTTTCATTGTACAGATGTGCCGTTTGTTCTTATGCTTGCATCATTTGTCTCGTCTAAGATATTCATAGTGTGTATCGCATGCGATTGTCATTCACTGCCTGCCTCATATCTTATGTTGAGTTTATATCGGAACAAAATTGATCAGACTTGGTTGGGGAGGCGTGACGGTGCCTAGGGCAAGGCAGAGATTGTGGGATACGGCAACGGGAGAGATTGCGGCCCGTGTGAAGGCTTGGTGGTATGGCGTTGAACGTCGAGACCTGGCACCAATTGAGCCTATTGCCCCGCCGCCGCTTCCTGTTGGCAATGATCCGCCGCTTGATAGAATTGCGATTAGGCAGCAAGTCTGGGGGCCAGGGTTTGTGCAACCCGGGGGTCCTGCCTATGCGCTCAGTCTTATCAAGCCCTTTGGTGTTAATCCTGCTATGAGTTTGTTGGACCTCGCAGCAGGTCTAGGGGGCCCCTCACGCACTGTTTCTGAGTCTTTCGATGTCTATATTACGGGGCTAGAACGGGTTGCCGAATTGGCTCGGCGCGGCAATTCGATGTCGATTGATGCCGGCTTCGGCAAAAAAGTGCCAATCAATATTTATGATCCTGAAACGGTCGAATTGCGGGCGCGCGGGTTCGATGGTGTCTATGCCCAGCATTTGACTTGTTCGATCGTTGATAAGGAACGTTTGTTTCGTGAGGTCATGCGCTCCTTAAAGGCGCGGGGGCATTTCGCCTTCGTCGATTTCGTTTTGAAGGATGGAACGCAAGAGGATCCGCAACTTAACCGCTTGCGCGAACTGGAGCCTTTTGCGCTTCTGCCTTGGAAGATCTCCCAATATACGGATTGCTTGACCTCAGTCGGGTTCGATTGCCGGATTACTGAGGACCAGACAATGATATATAAGACGCTCGTGGTCGAAGGATGGGATAGATTGTTGAAAACCGTTAATTTAAAGACGATGCCGAAAACGCACTTGCTGGCCTTATTGGATGAGGCGGATCTTTGGGTGCAACGATTGAAGGCGATTGATGACGGCGTTTTGGGGGTCACGCGATTCTACGCAATTTCCAGCCAAAGTGCGGTGATCTAAAATTTTGATTTTCGCGATTATTCGGCGGAAAAATGAGCATTGCACCATGTTTTTTGCCGAAATTTTCCTAGTATGATTGACAGACGCCGATTGCTGTCTTAGTTTCCGCCCCTCGCTCGATATCGTCCCGTTGTTTCGACAGGTTTGTCATGAAGATCGTTAATTCACTGAAGTCCCTTAAGAAGCGCGATAAGAATTGCCGCGTTATTCGCCGTAAAGGTCGCGTTTACGTGATCAATAAGGCCAATCCGCGTTTTAAGGCGCGCCAAGGCTAATCGGCATGCTTGTGCGGCGTACTGGCGGTTCTCTTTGAAAAAGACCGCCTGTCACGCCATGCACCCCATGGTTTGAGATGACGAACGGTGTTGCCCCAGGCTTCGGCCGTTTTTGTCTTGTAAAGGATTATGAACTAACCCCTATACGAAGGGATTAGATGCATCATCCTTGCACGCTTCAGCGATCAGTGATCATGATGGGACGGAATTTATTCTGGCCCTGGAAAGTCTGGTCCTTCACATGGATATGCCCCCCGTTGATTTGGCTGCGATAGACCGTCGTGCCGCGATTGCTGCTGATTTGCGTCTTATCGTGCCTTTTGACTGTGTCTTGGATGATCCGCACAGCCGTCATGTCTATGAAAGCGATGCACTGACGGCGTATCGCCAGAGCCCTTTGTTGGTGGTTCTGCCTGGCACGACGCAAGAGGTCGCGGCGATCATGCGCTATTGCGCCGACCATCACATCAAAATCGTGGCGCGCGGTGCTGGTACATCGCTTTCAGGCGGTGCGTTGCCTCTTGCCGATGGCATCGTTTTGGGCTTGTCGCGGTTCAACCGGATCTTATCGATCGATTATGACAACCTCTCAGCTGTGGTGCAGCCGGGCGTCACCAATCTTGCCATTACACGGGCAGTTGAAGGATATGGTTTCTACTATGCCCCAGACCCTTCTAGTCAAATTGCCTGCACTATTGGTGGTAACGTCGCGGAAAATGCCGGTGGGGTGCATTGTCTGAAATATGGCACGACGACAAATAATATTCTGGGCCTTGAGATCGTCCTGATCACGGGAGAGATTATACGCCTTGGGGGGGCGCAGCTTGATTGCGGTGGGTATGATCTTTTGGGCCTGATGACCGGTTCTGAAGGGTTGCTCGGCGTGATCACGGAAATTACGGTCCGCATCCGGCCAAAACCGCAAGCCGTTAAGGCCGTGATGGTCGGTTTTGCAAAAGAACAGGATGCCGGTGACTGTGTTGCGCGCATTATTGCAGCAGGCATCATTCCGGCTGGTATGGAAATGATGGATCGCCATGCCATTCATGCTGCCGAGGCATTTGTTAAAGCCGGGTATCCGCTCGATGTTGCGGCCCTGTTGATCATCGAATTGGACGGTCCCGATATCGAGATTGACGAACTTTGCCAGCGCATCGAACTAATTGCCCGAGGGAGTGGCGCTGGGATCATTCAAACCAGTCGTGACGAGGCCGAACGGTTGCTGTTTTGGGCTGGACGCAAGGCGGCTTTTCCGGCGGTTGGGCGGATTTCACCGGATTATCTGTGTATGGATGGCACGATCCCGCGCGGCCGCTTGCCGGAGGTGCTGGATCGGATTGCCGAGTTTTCCGCCCACTACGGTCTGCGGTGCGCCAATGTTTTCCATGCTGGCGACGGCAATTTGCACCCCCTTATTCTCTATGATGCCAATCAGCCGGGTGAACTGGACCGGGCGGAGGCTTTTGGGGCCGATATTCTGCGCTTATGCGTTGCGGTCGGCGGTGCGCTCACGGGGGAACATGGGGTCGGGGTGGAGAAACGGGATCTGATGCCTGTTATGTTCAATGACATTGATCTTGCACAGCAATTGCGGGTCAAAAGTGCCTTCGACCCGCATCATCTCTTAAATCCCGGCAAAGTTTTTCCCGAACTCCATCGCTGTGCCGAGTTGGGCCGGTTGCATGTGCATCAGGGGGCGTTGCCTTTTCCCGATCTGCCCCGGTTTTAAGGATTATTGCGATGCTGAAACCGGGCTCCGAGGCTGAACTCATTGATCATATTCTGGATGCGGTCAATCGTCGGTCTTCTTTTGCGATCTTGGGTGCCGGAACGAAGCAATCGATGCATGGGCCCGTTGCGGCGGCACCTCTCTCGCTTGCTGGATTGGTCGGCATTCCGCTTTATGAACCTGCCGAACTGGTGATGACGGCTAAGCCCGGCACGGCGATGTCTATGATCGATGCGGCACTCTCGGCGCAGGGACAGCATCTTGGTTTTGAAGTACCCGATTATGCCGCCTTGTTCGGAGGGGTGACGGGTGAGCAGACGCTTGGTGGGGTCTTGGCGGCCAATCTCGCTGGTCCGCGGCGGATCGCGGCCGGCGCGGCGCGCGATCACTTGTTGGGATTTCGCGCAGTTAATGGCCTGGGTGAGGTTTTCAAATCCGGCGGCCGCGTGGTCAAGAACGTCACTGGCTACGATCTCTGCAAACTGATGTGTGGCTCATGGGGAACCTTGGCCCTCATGACCGAGGTAACGATGAAAGTATTGCCGCGTCCTGAGCGGCGGATAACCCTTCTCGTTGCGGGTGATGATTGCGCCTCGGCTGTGCGCATGATGGTATCGGCCCTGCAGAGTCCCCATGAAGTGTCTGCCGCGGCTTGGGTACCCGCTTCCCTTGCGGCGCTGATCCCCGTCTCGGGGGTACCGGGCACGGTCGGTGTGACTGCCATTCGGCTTGAGGGCACGGCGGCATCCACGGCCTTTCGCCTGGAGGCACTGCAACGGCTTTATGCCGGGCGGGGCGATACTATGCTGCTGGATGATGCGGCCAGCATCGATTTTTGGCGGGCAATCCGCGATGCCGCCCCTTTCGCAGGCACGAGCCCCGATCGCATCCTCTGGCGGATCAGTTTGCCAGCTCCGGCGGTGCCAAGGTTGCTGTCGGCTGTGCGTGGGGTGGAGGCGCTGTTGGATTGGGGAGGTGGGTTGGTCTGGCTTCAGTCAGAGGCGGGTACAGACAGTCTCGAGCAGCGCAGCGATGGCGGCGGAGGGATCATCCGTCCCTTAGTCAACCAATTAGGCGGGTCGGCGATCTTGTTTCGCGCCCCGACGGCCATGCGTTTGCAACAAGGTACCCTTGATCAGCCGGGAGATACCATGGCTGGCTTGATCGCCCGGGTCAAGAGTGCCTTCGACCCGCACGGGCTCTTCAATCCAGGGCGGCTTTATCCAATAGCGCCGGTTATGGGGTAAATCATGCAGACCCATTTCAGTCTTACCCAGTTGGCCGATCCAGAGATTCAAAAGGCCGACGCCATTCTGCGTGCCTGCGTTCATTGCGGTTTTTGTACGGCGACATGCCCGACATATCATCTGTTGGGTGACGAGCGCGATTCGCCGCGAGGGCGTATTTATCTGATCAAAGACATGCTCGAAACGGATCGACCGGCCGGGCCTGTCGAGGTGACGCATCTCGATCGGTGCCTCACCTGTCTTTCCTGCATGACGACCTGCCCTTCCGGGGTGCATTACGCCCATCTTGTCGATCATGCCCGCCACCATATCGCGACAACCTATCAAAGACCAATTGTCGATCGGCTGATGCGGCGGATGTTGGGGATGATTTTACCCTATCCCAACCGCATGCGCCTCGCGTTGCTGATGGCGGTTCCGGCTCGGATGATGGTGCGTATTCTGCCTGATGCTCTGCTGCGTTTGATCCCGGAAGCAGTGACCGCCATGGTGCGTCTTGCACCGGGGATGCCGCCGACACCGTCTTTCGTTGATCGCCCGCAGATCTTTCCAGCTGTCGGTGAAGAGCGCAAGCGGGTGATCTTGATGACGGGCTGCGCACAGCAAGTTCTAGCCCCCAGTATCAATGAGGCAACGGTGCGTCTTTTGACGCGTCATGGGGTCTCTGTGGTGATACCCGAGGGCAGTGGTTGCTGCGGAGCCTTGGTTCAGCATTTGGGCGAGGTGGAACAAGCCCGACACTTTGCCAGACGACAAATCGATGCGTGGCAGCGGGTAGGCACCTCTGGGCGATTGGATGCGATCATCATCAATACATCAGGCTGCGGAACCAGCGTAAAAGATTACGGTTATCTTCTGTCTGACGACCCAACTTATGCCGAGACCGCAGCGCAGATGGCCGATCTGGTGCAAGATATCAGTTCGTTTATGAACGGTATTGGTCTCATGCCACCCGTGCGTCGGTTCGCGCATCCGATTGCTTATCATGCCGCCTGTTCATTGCAGCATGGGCAGAAAATCAAGGATGCACCGAAAGATTTGTTGCAGGCGGCCGGTTTCACCATCAAAGAACCGCGCGATGGGCATCTCTGCTGTGGCTCGGCTGGGACCTATAATATATTACAGCCAAAGCTTGCGGAGGCATTGGGACGAGAAAAACGCCAGCGTCTGCTCGAAACAGGTGTGCGCCTCGTCGCTGCAGGCAATATCGGTTGCCTCACCCAAATCGCACAAGATGCAGGTTTGGAGACGGTACACACGGTCGAATTGCTCGATTGGGCGACCGGTGGTCCTGCTCCGCGCTGTGTGGCGGGGGTGCAGGATGTGCCGGAAAAGCAGGTCCTATCCCCGGTCTGATGGTACTGACGATCTTAGGAGCATGAGGGGGGGGCGTGGCGCGATGGTGGGGCATTGATTTTCGTCGCCACAGGACTTCCTCTTGCGCCCTTATCGCGCGTGACACGCACGGCGTAAGCCTTCGTTAGGTAAACGCGATCACAATGGGGTGCGTGTTTCGGGTCAGGCCGGGGGATGGGATGGTGTTGCGCGATCATCGGTGGGTGCGTATCCCGTCATGGCGTCATTTTATCAGGCGTGCGATGCAGGACGGGCGTTACGCCCGCTATGATCTATTGCCATTGCTTTCGACACCAAAGGCGCGGGATTGGGTCGCAGATGTGATGACCCGGTTTTGCCCGAGAAGCGCATGTCTGACGGAGCAAGCCGTGGGCGAGGTTTGGTCCGATACGATTCGGCGCGAAGGGATCACCGAATCTCTGCCACCCTGGCCCAGTGACTGGATCGCTGAAATGCGCGGCTATTTCGAGCATGTGACCGCATACGATCCTTACCGCCCCCATCTCGGGCGCTTTCGCTTTGATGCGGTGCCAAGCGACGAGATCAATATGGGATATTTCGATCCCAGCCAGATTTTGGCGGCTCCCTATGTCTGGCGAGATATTTTTAATGATCCAAGGGTGCTGGCAGCGGCGGAAAATTATCTCGGGTGTAAACCGGTTCTCGACAATATCGGGGCTTGGTGGTCGTTCGGTAATCGCCCGGCGGCTAAGGGAACACAAAAGTGGCACCGGGATTTCGATTCCGTGCGCGGGATCAAACTTTTCGTTTATTTAAGCGATGTCGAGCCGGATCAAGGGCCGCACGTCTTTCTGCGCCGTACGCACCGGGATCCCCGTTTGGATACGGGCCTAGCTCAGGACGAGACGCTGCTTTATGAGACGTTTGGCCGTTCGATGGAAGATGTGAAGGTTGGGCCGAGGGGAACATGGTTTCTGGCCGATACATTCGGTTTTCACCGTGGGGCACTGCCGATCCATGGCAACCGGCTGTTATTGTCGGCGCAATATTCGATCAACGTATCGCCGCACATGCCACGCCATCAAGTCTGGCCCCCCTTACCCGACGGGTTAGATCCATACATCAACCAATTATTTCTGAACCGGAAAAAACCCAAAACGATGTCCGGCTAAGGGGCGGCGACCGATTGGCAATAACGTCGTGGCCTGCCCGGTTCAAACCGGTGTGGGGGCTCGCTTCGGACGCCGACGGCTGGGGCCTTGCGGTGGTATCGGCTGTGGCGGTATGACGACATTGTTTGACCGGTTGGCGAGACGCGCGCTTTCCATGAGCTGGCGACGGCGGGCCAATGGGTCCATGGTGCGTTGGCCCTGATCGTAGTTGGGATCGTCAGCTGCGCAATCGTGTCCATGCATGCCGAAGAGCCGTCTTTTGCGCCAAAGTTTGCGCATTGATTTGATAAAACGATCTTCTTTGCGGCCTAAAGCTTCAAAAAAACCATCATCGGCAGCCTTGACTAAGGGAAGGGCTTGATTAAGACGCGCCTTGCCCTCATCGGTTAGCAATAACGTGCGGGCTCTCGTATCCTGAGGATTGCGATCCCGTCGGACAAGGCCTTGCGCTTCAAGAACCCGAAGTACCTGAGATGTCATCATCACGTCGGCACCCAAGGCATGGGCAAGGCCGGCTTGATTGACGGATTCGCCTTTGCTTAAACGATCTTCTAGTCCGGCCAGCAAGACAACCTGAACATAGGTAAGATCGCAAGGCACAAGGGCCGCTCGTACGGCTCGCTGCCAGCCATTGGTGATTTGCCACAGCATGAAGCCGTGACCAAGAGGCAGATCATCCGATTCATCAAGGGCATCAATCGTCATCGTTTTCTGCCTTTCAGTCATCTGATCAGTCGTCTGACGCCTTTTTCACAGTCCACTCTATCGTGATCGGTTTATCGAACCTTTAAGATGGAGACGTTTTTCTGTTTTTTCGCCAATTTCATGCAAAAGAATGTGTAAAATATATAATAATTTGAAAATATTGATGATTAAAGTATAAATTAATGGGTTTCTATAATAAAATGCGAATAATTTAATAGGAATTTATCGTGCTATGGTTTAAGTGCTTCCGATCCCAGTGGTAGTTTTCTATTTTTAGGGCGTGAGCTTTTGCGTTACGTCCAAACATAAGGCCGTTATTTTCGGCCGTGTCGCGTTCGGTTTTTCAAAAACCGGTATCACCCGCATCGGACGATTGCGGGACGCCCAAGGCCGCAATCGTCTCTCGGGTAATGGCCTATGGCTGAGGGCCGATTTCAACGGGCGTATCGCCGGGCAAGCCCCACTCGGCCCACGAACCGTCATAGACGGCGACATCTTTGCAGCCAATAATATGCAGTGCAAAGGCCAACACGCAGGCGGTAATACCGGAACCGCAGGTGGTGATGATCGGCTTGTCGAGATCGACCCCAGCAGTCAGAAAACGATCGCGGATGGTTTCTGCGTCGAGCAAACACCCGGTCGTTGGATTGACCAGGGTCGTATGATCGACATTGAAAGAGCCAGGAATATGACCAGGACGGCGGCCAGGCCATGGTTCAGGGGCCGTACCGGCAAATCGTTCGGGCGAGCGGGCATCGATGACTTGCTCATACCCCGTTGCAAGATTGGCGCGGACCTGATCCTTGGTCCGAATGATCAGAGAATTGATCCTGGGCGTGAAGTGGCGCGTGCGGGGCGGGGCGGGTGTGTCGTCAAGGCTGCGGCCCTCACTGAGCCAAAGCCGTAAACCACCATCCAAGATGCCGAGATCGCGATGACCGAAATAGCGAAGATTCCACCAAGCGCGCGCTGCACCGACGATCCCGCCCGCATCGTAAAGCACGATCCGATTGCCATCGCCAAGCCCCAGGGATCGCATCCGTGACGCAAATTTTTCCGGACTGGCGACCATGTGCGGTAGAGGATTGTTGGTATCCGCAATTTCTGTGATGTCAAAGAAAACGGCACCAGGAATATGTCCTAAAGCGTAGGACTGGGCTGCCGTCGGCGTTACGCCGGGCATTCTATAGGTCGCATCGGCGACTCGAATATCCGGTGCATTGAGCCGTTCGGCCAACCATTGTGTGGTAACGAGTAAATCTGGATGGGCGTATGGCATGATGCGCTCCGGGAGGGTCACGGGGCTGCAACTTGGCAGATGAAACTGACTTTTGTCCAGACCCTAACCAATCCTCGAAACGGGGCAATTGCTGTGTCGACCCGTTGTGCGATGGCGGTGTTTTCTGACGATGCGCCATGCCATGCCATGCCATGCCATGCCATGCGAGTCGAGGCAAGGATTCCCTTATTATTATGTCTTACTGTCGAAAAACTGCTGGTAAAAATTGTAGTTACGGACGATCTCGTCTGTCATCAAGCCGTATGAGGAATATTTAATCTTACGGAAACGGTACATAGATACCGCTTTGTGGTGAAAAAGCAGCACAAAAAACCGATAGACAATGAATGTCGATCCGACGCAATTTCAAAAAAAGGAGGATCAGGCGCGGGAATGTGGCTCCGGGGGTCGGGTTCGAACCGACGACCGATCGATTAACAGTCGATTGCTCTACCGCTGAGCTACCCCGGAACAGGATTATCATCGCCCTCGAATGGGCGGAGATCGGCATGACGGCTGCGGATCAAGGCGCAACCGTGGTTTCTAATTTGGCTCCGGGGGTCGGGTTCGAACCGACGGCCGATCGATTAACAGTCGATTGCTCTACCGCTGAGCTACCCCGGAATACCACGACACCTAAATTTACGGCGACGCAGGGGACATATAACCAGTCTTGCGTCACACACCAAGCTTTTTTTACGAACTTACCGCCATCATCATGTTCTGTTGCCAGTTCAGGGCTGATCGCTAACCTTGCTGCCAACAATTAAGGACAAACAACAGAAACATACTCGAAAATGGAGGCCGGACCGAGAATCGAACTCGGATTCGAGGATTTGCAGTCCTCTGCATCACCACTCTGCCATCCGGCCAGCTTGGGCCGCCGATATAGACACCATTTCCCACGCACGTCAAGATATAGTTTTGATCTCAGATGGTGCATGGCAGTCCCAAGTGGGAGAGGCAATTGTATTCGGCAAAATCAAGCTATATACAGATTTACCACTGGGTCGGTTTGATGAGACCGAGCCTGGTGTGCCTCTTTCGCGGTGTCCAGCCGTTCCGCACCGGCCCTTGCAGTCAGATGTTGATCATGAACGAATATGCTGAAGCCCGACTCAATATGATCGATCGGCAATTGCGGCCTAACAAGGTCAGCGCTCAGCCGGTCATCGATGCGTTTTTACAGGTGGAGAGAGAACGCTTCGTTCCTGCCTCCCTGAAACGTTCGGCCTATCTCGATACGAGTCTGCCTTTGGGACGAGGCCGCGGCTTGATTGATCCGACCAGTCTCGGACGTATGGTACAAGCGGCGGAGATCGTACCGACTGATCGGGTTCTGGTTGTCGGTGCCAATCGTGGGTATGAGGTTGCGCTCATCGCCTCGCTTGCATCCTGCGTGATCGGGCTCGAATCCGATGCAGATCTGGTCGCGGCAGCAACGCAGACGCTGAATACCATCCGTTTCACCGATGGAACACGGGTTGCCATGGTCCATGGGCCGTTGGCTGACGGTGTGGCGTCCGATGCACCGTTCAATGTCGTCCTCGTGGCAGGCGCTCTTCCCATGGTTCCGCAAGGGTTATTCGCACAACTGGCGGACGGCGGACGGCTCGTCGCCGTGATCGCCAGTGCCGGGCAGGGCTTGCAGCCGATATCGGTCACCGGAACAGGTGCCTTGGGTGAGGCAATTATCTTTCATAAACGGGACGGCAATATCGGCAAACGCTCCTTGTTTGAAACATCGGTCCCGGCTTTGCCCGGCTTTGCGATGCCGGAAAAATTCGTATTTTAAGCCTTTTGATGGGGGCGAACATAAGGGTGGTATGCCATGTCGGCAGAGTTTCCGTTGACGATCACGGTGCAGGAACTAGCAAAATGGCGGGCCGAGGCACGTGTGTTCGCCATTTTGGACGTACGGGAGCCGTGGGAGCAGGACATCTGTCATTTTGACGATTGCTTGTCGATTCCCCTTCAGCAACTGCCCGGCCGTGTCGGTGAATTGCCTATCGACCGACCGCTGGTGGTGATCTGTCATCATGGGATGCGCAGTTACAATGCCGTATCCTGGCTTCGACGCAATGGGATGGCAACCGCCGTCAATCTTCAGGGCGGAATCGACGCTTGGGCGCGGGCGATAGAACCGACAATGGGAGTTTACTGATGCCGATCCGGTCAATGCCTTCGGGTACATTAAAGTCTCGTCTTCTGCGACGGGTTGCGGTCTTCTCGTGTATGGCGGTCGGCGTCGGTGCGTTCGCTTCTCCCGTTTCGGCCAAGACCCTGTTGGATGCTTTGTCTCTCGCATATGCAACCAATCCAAGCCTGATGGCGGAGCGTGCGTTGCTGCGGGCGACGGATGAAGGTCTGCCGCAGGCGCTGTCGAATTGGCGGCCGACCGTGACGGCCAATCTGACGGGGGGGATTACGCGCAATGCCCAGGAACAGGATATCACAGGCGGCGGCGGTGCCAGCAGCGGCGGTGCCGCTGGACCGGGGGCCGCACCGGGCAGTGCCGGTGGCAGTGTGGGCGGCTCTCGGTCGGCCAGCCAAAACTTGTCCCCGCGCAGTTTTTCTTTGACGGTTCAGCAACCGATTTATCGCGGTGGCCGAACGGAGGCGCAGGCCGATCAAGCGCTCAATCTCATTCGGGCCGAACGTGCCCGCCTTGTCGCGATGGAACAGCAGGTTTTCCTGACGGTCGTGACTGACTATATGAACGTCGTGCGCGATCAGGCGGCACTGGAGCTCAACATCAATAACGAAGAGGTCTTACGCCGCCAATTGGAGGCGGTGCGCGATCGGTTCCGGGTCGGTGAAGTCACCCGGACCGACGTGGCTCAGGCCGAGGCGTCTTACGCGCTTGCAACCTCTCAACGTCGCCAAGCGGAAGGCAATCTTGCCGTTTCGCGCGCAACATACGAGAAAGATGTGGGCGAGGCGCCAGGACGCCTGACCCCGCCCGAAACGCTCCCGGAACTGCCGACCAACGAGGGTGATGCCGCAAAATTGGCGAGTGGTGCAAACCCGAATGTTGTGGCAGCTCAATTTGCCCAACAGGCAGCCGAGGATCAGATCCGCTTGGTCCGGGGTCAGTTCTTGCCGACGCTCAGTCTTCAGGCTCAGATCTCGCGATCCATCGAAGGCGGCCAGGTTGGCTTTACCAATGACAGTATGTCGCTCACGGCCCAGTTGCAAATCCCGATTTACGAAGCCGGGGCCGTGTTCTCGCAATCGCGTCAGGCTCAGCAAACCGTGGCGCAACGGCGCAGTCAGGTCGATGATGCCCGTCGTTCCGCCTTTACCTCGGCCGCCGGTGCTTACGAGCAGTTAAAGTCCGTCCGCGCCACCATCGTTTCCCAAAAAGAACAGATCCGCGCCAATGAAATCGCGTTGGAAGGGGTGAAGCAAGAGTCGGCGGTTGGCTCGCGTACGGTGCTCGATGTGCTCAATCAAGAACAGACCCTGTTTCAATCGCGGGTCAATTTGTTGCAATCGCAACGGGACGAGGTCGTTGCCGCCTTTACGCTTGTCAATGCCGTTGGACGCCTATCGGCGCGTGATCTTGGGCTTGAAGTCGTCTTCTATGACCCTGACCGCAATTTGAATGCCGTAAAAGATAAATTTTTCGGCTTCGGAACCGGTCAATAAGGGCAAAAAATGGGGAACCGACCGCGTTCCGGTCGGTTCCCCA
Source organism: Aliidongia sp. (assembly GCA_036821645.1). Lineage (GTDB taxonomy): Bacteria > Pseudomonadota > Alphaproteobacteria > ATCC43930 > CGMCC-115725 > DAISJD01. Next base: position 459 of record DAISJD010000073.1, on the reverse strand, counting down.
CAAAACATCTAGCCTTATCCCGTCAAAAAATGGTTTTAATGGTCTATCCCGTTCATGCGTGGCGGCATGGGCGCTGATGGGAAACCGGATGATTGCCATGGATGAGTGTCAACTGACTGGGTGTGGGGCAGATGTCTGAGGGCAAAGGGAGTCAAGAACCATCGATGGAGGAAATCCTCGCATCGATCCGGCGTATTATCGCCGAAGACACATCCGAACCGGCAAAACCCGATCCTATCGATGTTTCGGCTTCGATCGTGATGCCGACGATTCCCAAAGACGACATTCTCGAACTGACCGAAATCGCACCGGAAGACCCGCCCTCGGCTCCGATGGCCCAATCGTCGATCGATGATATGTTTCGGATGCCGCCGCCGATGGAACCGGTGCATGAAGAGCCGGTATTTGAGGAAGAGCCCCCGCCGCCGCCGCGCATGGCGGAGCGCGCCTATCGCGAAC
>DAISJD010000072.1:0-16139 GCA_036821645.1 Aliidongia sp. | reverse complement strand
TCGCCATCCTGCCCGACTATCGCGGGGCCGGGACCCTGTCCGACCTCCATGTCCAGGCCGCCCGCGATCCCGCCCTCGCCACCCTCCTCACCCAGTTCAAAAGCCTGTCCCTCGGCACCGAAATCGTCTCTTCCATCCAAGGCACCGGCATCACCCTGCCCGATCTCGTGCGTAAAATCCTCTATCGCTATGCCGCCATCGATGAAATCGACCCCAATAGTCGCGGCCCCTTCGTCGATGCGCAACATTTGGCTTTTCTGGATCGTTTTGTCGGGCAAGGGTTTGTTTCAACCTTCGGCGGCATCGAAAGCCCAAATCCCCAAAATGCCCATCAGGGCGCACAATTGGAAGCAGCCTATCAGGATCTCTATCATCAGATCGCCGCCCGGTTGTTGATTCAAGGGCCGTTTGCGGGGCTGCTGCCCACTGTTCATTTCGATCCCAAAACCGACGCCTTTACCGGGACGGCCAGTCTCGTCCAACTGGCGGCGGCCTTTGCCTCCTTCATTCCGCCCGGCACGCACCCCGACGACACCATTACCTATGCCAATCTGGCCGGCAATTTCATCGAAACGGTGGCCGCCGATCTCGGCATCGATCGGTCCATCGCCGATCGGGCGATTGCCTTCGGGCTTGCCCTCGACCAAGTGCCGTTTACGGCCGAGCAGGTCTTGAACCCATCCCTGATCGGAACGACGGGCAACGACACCCTCGCCGCAACCGATGGCGGCCATGTCTTCGATGGGCGCGGCGGCGACGATCGCGCGATCGGCCATGGCGGCGACGCGTTCATCTATCAAAAAGGCTATGGCCGGTTGGAAATCCATGAAACGGATCAGACCGGCACACTGCCCCAGAATACCATCCTGATCGGCGGCGGCCTCACGGCCGGCGACATCAGGGTCAAGGCGACCCTCGCCGGCGGCCTCAGCCTCAGCGACGGTGTGGCGGGCGATCAAATCATTCTCGATAATGGGTTGATCAATCCGCTATCGGGGGTGCAGCGTCTGCTGTTCGCCGATGGCACCAGTATCGACCAGGCGACCTTGTTCAAACGGGCCACAACCGGCGATGGATCGGCCCAGCAAATTCTCTATGGGGCGACCGGGCACGACGTCTTTACCTTGAACGGCGGTTCCGGCACGATCATCGGCAAAGGGGCCGGCGATCTGATCGTGATCGACGCCACCCGCGACGAGCGGGTCGATATCGACGAGGCGAACGCCCCCGGTTCTCATGACGACAATATCGTCTATATCACCGATATTCCGCCGTTGAAGGTCGTTTCGACAAATCCAAACGGCAGTGCAAAGGAAGTCGATCAGTATAATTACATCGTGCTGCGCCAAGGCAACGACATCATCATCAAGGAAACTTATGACGGGTCCGGTGCGGTCAAGATCATCGATATTCACGATGCCTACAGGCCCGATATGGCATCGCCGACTGGGTTCAGCACAACGATCCAAAAACTGATCATCAATGGCCTTGCCGTTTACAATCAGGATCAATTGGCGCGCTTGACGGATAAAATCACCATCAATTCCATGTTTCCGGCCGATGATCCAATGGGGGGCGGCATGCCGCCCATGATCCCCGATCCGACCGAAGAGCCGTCTCATACGTTCGACAGTTATGAAGATTTCGTGCGCGCCCTCTTGCGAGAGGCATTGAAACGGGCGAAGCCGGGACCCGACCGGATGCCGGGCGATCCGAACCCGAGCCCATCCCCAGGCCCTTCATCGTCCCCAACCACCGGCGGCAAGGGGGGCGGCTTTGGCGGCAGTTCAGGCCCCAACCCGAACGGCGTGTTGCGCGATGCAAGGGCATCCTACGATGCCAGTAAGAGCGACCCGCTCATTCTCGATCTCAGCGGGCAAGGGTTTCAACTGACGGCCGTCGATCAGTCAAGTACCTATCTCGATTACGTCAAGTCCGGGTTTGCGGTCAGAACCGGTTTCGTCACGGGAAGCACCGGGTTATTGGTCAATGATTATGACGGGTCCGGTGCGCTCGATCATATCGACAAGCTTCTGGGCGGTTCGGGGCTCACGGGCTTTGATGCCTTGCGTCAGCTGGATCGCAACGGCGATGGGGTGATCGATGCGCGCGATCCCGCTTTCGCCCATTTGAAGCTGTTGATCGATACGATCGGGGATGGCAATGTCGCGACGGCGACCCTCGTCTCGCTCCATGATTTGGGGATCGTGTCCCTCAATCTGACGGCGACGACTGTGGATCAGTCGGTGAACGGCAATATGATCACCGCCATCGCAAGCTTCACCCGGGCCGATGGCAGCATCGGCCATTTCGGCGAAGCGAATTTGGCAACGGATAACCTGGACAGCCATTATCTTGGCGATCAAACGATCGCGGATGGCGTCAAATTACTGCCGGATTTGCATGGTTATGGGGTGTTGCCCAACCTGCGGATTGCGGCAAGCCATGATCCGCGCTTGGCACAGGCGCTGTCGGATTTTACCACACTGGGCCTGGCGTCATTTGCCGAAATCGGCACGCGCCTTAAAACGATCCTGACCCTTTACGCCGGGGTGGATGGGGTAGCAGCCGATAGTCGCGGCCCCTTTGTCAATGGGCAGCATCTTGGGTTTCTCGATAAAGTCTTCGGACAAAGCTATGTGTCAACCTATGGCGGGATGCTGAGCGGCAATCCTGTCAACGCCCATCAAGGGGCGGTGCTTGAGGCGGCCTATCAACGGGTCGTCGCCAGTCTGTCCTTGCGTCTGTTGATCGAGGGGCCGCTCGCGGGGGTGCTGCCCGGCGTTTCGGTCGATCTCGCCAACGACCAGATCGTCGGTGACATCGATCTGCCCCAGGCCGTTGCCGGCTTTATTGCCCATGCACCGGATGCGACGGATCTCAGCCGGACGCTTGCCTATTTCACCAATGTGACCACTGTCCTGGAACAATTGGCCGGTATCCTGAAGATCGACCCGGCGGCGGTCGATCACGCATTGCAAAATGGTCTGAGCGGTGCCGGCATTGCCCTTGACGTACATGATCTAAAGAAAACACTTCTGATCGGCACACCCGGCACGGGGGTCTTGTCCAGCACGGCACAATCCAATGATACCGGGCTCATTCAGATGGGTGCCGAGGGCTATATTTTCGATAGCCGTCAGGGAAATCACGTCGATATCGGGGCTGGTGGCGGCGATGTCTTCATCTTCCAAGCGGGCTATGGCAGTTTGGAAATTAACGAAACCGATCTTAACCATCGTCATGGCCCGAACGTTTTGACGTTGGGTGCCGGGATTGATCGCAACGATATTCTGGTTCGGGTTCTGGGCGATGATGCGGGCAGTCTTGTCCTGACCGATGCGCGCACCGGCGATAGAATCAAACTGGACGAACAGGCCGTCGACAGCATTTTCGGTATCGATCTCGTTCTGTTTGCCGATGGGACAATGCTCACCCGCGATCAATTGCTGACCCTGGCAACGACTGGCACAGGGGGCGACGATCATCTTTATGGGACGCGAAAGGGCGATCTTCTGGATGGCCGGGGTGGCAACGACATTCTGACGGGCAGTGGCGGCGGCGACACCTTCGTCTTCAAGAAAGGCTATGGTCATCTTGAAATCGATGAAGCGGACTATGGTAACTCAAATCCCAATAACGTCCTGAAATTGGGCTTGACCAGGGCCGATCTGTTGCGGGTCACGGCAACGGCCCCAGACTTTGATGGAAACACCAGTCTGGTCCTGACTTTTACCGATGGCGACAGCGTGACGCTGGATCGTGCCCTATCCAATGAACGGGCTGGCGTTCAACAGGTGATCTTTGCCGATGGTACAGTTCTTAGCAACGCCGACCTTTACGCGCTCGAAACAACCGGCACGATGGGTGATGATACGCTCTATGGAACGATTGGGGCGGATGTTTTTGACGGAAAAGGGGGCAATGACACGGAATATGGCAATGGCGGCGGTGATAATTTTATCTTCAATCACGGGTATGGCCGCCTCAACATTACAGAGATAGATAAATCTCATGGTGATATGCAAAATATCATCACGCTTGGTTCTGGATTAACATTGGAAAATCTTCATGTAACATCCAATGGATCGGATATATTCCTTAATTTTTCAGGAAACGATGTCATTAAAATTTATAATGAATTGACCTATGGCAATGAAATTTTTTACCATAAATCTGGTATTCAAGAAATTAGATTTGCCGATGGCACATCGCTATCCCGCCAACAATTGATCGATCTCGAAACGACCGGTACGTCTGGGCGCGATATTCTCTATGGGAGTAGCGGGGCCGATAGGTTCGATGGCCGCGGTGGGAACGATTATGAATATGGTGCCGGTGGCGGCGATACGTTCATTTTCCAGAAAGGGTATGGGCATTTGGAGATTGCCGAGTTCAACTATTCCCATAATGACGCACAAAATATCCTGAAACTGGGGGTGGGTTTGACGCTGGCCGATCTGCATGTTCGGTCGAACGGTAAAGACCTCACGCTCGATTTTGGCCAAGATGATATCATTACTCTGGATCGACAGTTACAAAGCGATACGGCAGCCGGTGTATATTACGCAGGATATTTTCAGCCAGGTATCGGCATTCAAGGTGTAGAATTTGCCGATGGCACATTCTTGTCGCGCCAACAATTGGATGCTCTTGAGACGATTGGCACAAGCGGAGACGACATCCTCTATGGGACGGCCAATGGCACCCTCTTCGACGGGATGGGCGGCAATGATTATGCTCAGGGTAATGGCGGCGGCGATACGTTTGTCTTTAACAAAGGGTATGGCCATCTAACAATCTATGAAAATTACAACGGTATTTATTATGCATCAAACAAGGTCGTCTTAGGGGCTGGCCTCACTTTTGATGATCTCAGCATTTCAAAGAATTATAATGATGATCTTAACCTCGGTTTTGGTGGAAACGACACCATAACACTTTCGAGATATGCCCTGCCCTATCTTTCACAGATAGAATTTGTCGATGGAACGGTTCTGACATTCGATCAACTTCTGGCTCTTGGGCTCATCGGTACCCGTGGTGACGATCATCTTTACGGCAGTTATGATAGCCCCGACAAATTGGACGGCAGGGGCGGGAACGATATCCTGACTGGCAATGGCGGCGGCGATACTTTCATCTTCAATCAAGGCTATGGTCATCTCGAAGTCGATGAAGAAGACTATAATTACAATGCCATGAATATATTGAAGCTGGGTAAAGGGTTGACGCTTGATATGTTGCGCGTGACGGCAGAGCAAGCACATGGTTATTACTATTCCCCTTATCATAATTTTGTCTTGTCTTTCTCCGATGGCGATCAGGTAACGCTTGACCGCGCTGTCGATGATACGACGGCAGGGGTGCAACAAATCGTCTTCGATGATGGGACTGTCCTTACCCACGATCAGCTCATCGCGCTTGAAATCATGTCGGCCACATCCGGCGACGATTTTATCTATGGCTCTACTGGGGCCGACACCTTGGACGGCAAGGGTGGCAACGACATTCTGATCGGCAATGGCGGCGGCGATACCTTCATCTTCAATGAAGGCTACGGCCATCTTGAAATCGATGCTCGGGAAACGCCCCAGTACAATTATGGCGACGGTATTTTGGGTCAGAGAATTGCAGATTCAGTGCAGGATACGCCCATTGATACGCTAAAATTAGGCGCAGGACTGAGTGCTGCGTCGCTGAGAGTTACAACTGATGGCATAAATCTTCTTCTCAATTTTAATAATGGCGATCAAATTACCCTAGACCGCATGCTGATCGATGCTTATTCAGGAATTGGACAAGTTCTGTTCGACGATGGCACAGTCCTCACCCGTGATCAGTTAATTGCGCTTGAAATTATGTCGGGCACATCCGGTGACGATCATCTTTACGGCAGCAACGGTGCCGATCTCCTGGACGGCAAGGGGGGTAACGATATTCTGACGGGCAATGGCGGCGGCGATACTTTTATTTTCAATCGAGGCTACGGCCATCTTGAAATCAACGAGCAAGAAATACCGTCTTACAATCCAGAGTTTGGCGGGCCGTTTTCCGTTTTCTCAGAGATCCATCGTGCCGTTGATGATGCATCGGATGGTACGCCGATTGATACGTTGCGCTTAGGCCCTGGCCTTACGATTGGCGATCTCACGGTGACGACGGATGGCACCAACCTTATCTTGGATTTTGGGAATGGCGATCAGATTACGATAGACTATGGGTTCAACTATACGAATGCTGGGGTTGATCAAGTTATCTTTGCCGATGGCACTGTTTTGAGCAAGACTGACTTAATTGCGTGGGCATCCGACCCCTCTCAACAAACCCCATCCCCCATCCCATCCGTCGCAGCCGAGCGTCAAGTCGTTGATGCCGTCAGCGGGACGGTCGGTCATGATCAGAGGCTGCATAACGGGGTGTCTTACGATAATTTGTTGTTGATCCATCCGGGTGATGCCCAGGTTGACCAGATCAATACCCTAAAATCCGTTGCCGACATGCTTTCAACTCCTGCAACGCCAGCCTATGGGACACTCATGAATTCGCATGTCTTGCAACTCGTGCAGACTATGGCTGCATTTGGGGCCGATCATGCGGCATTCGATGTGACAAGGGTTGCAACTTTTGACCATGAGGCCGCTGTGCACCAAACCTTAGCGACGGCACACCGGTGAAACACTGCATGGCATAACAAAGCGATAGATTGTGCGGCTCTGTTGCAAAAACTGTGACCGGCGGCGACATAGTGCCTGAACACGAGCGGAGTTGGGCATGTCGGACTTCAAATGGTGTCATTTTGAGGGCGCGATCGTTCTTTGGGCAGTGCGCTGGTATTGCCGCTATGGCATCAGCTATCGCGACCTTGAACAGTGGCAAACTGGAACAGCTGATCTGCCCGGTGCGCGGTTTTAAGACGTGACCTGTTCCCCTATTTGATCCCGGTCAGAGGTTGAGTCCCGTCTCCCTGCGCCTTCAAAATGCCGATGATCTGCACTTCCTTAAACCGACTGCGTTTCATAAGTCCGTCTCCCCGATGGAACGGACTCGACCTCAAAGCGCGTACATTTGCGGGGAACAGGTCAAAAGAAGAAGCGCCCGGACAGCGTGCCGGTGTCGATGGAATCAGTAAGGCTCCCGTACTGGACGCCTTGTTTGTGCTGCTCGCCGACCAGATCGACCGGTTGCTTGTCAAGCCGCCACGGCCACCGCAACCGGCTTAACGTGATTTATTTTCCGTTTCCTGAGACGACCCCTAGTATCAAATAATCAAAATCCTAGAACGTGTGCATTGCAATATAAAATGCCTTTCTTGTTAGATTAGAATCATTTAAAAAGCAAATTAGATAAAATTGACATTAAAAATTCTCATATTTAACATCAAATCCTTAGGAACAGCAGCGTATCCGATCAAAAATCAAGATTTCTTCAACAAAAAATAATAATTTAATTTTACCGTCATCTCAGAAATCTTAAGATGCACCGCCCCTAAGACGATGGATTATGAGTGGTTTCCCCCAATGTTGATCGCCCAAATCACCGACTTGCACATTGTCGAACCTGACGGCAAACTGTTTGGGTCCATCGATACGGCGGCACGGCTGGCCATGGTTGTCGCCTATATCAACAATCTCGAACCCCGGCCCGATGTGGTGTTATGCACTGGCGATCTGACGGAAACGGGCACGCCCGGTGCCTATGACCGTCTGCGTCGGATTTTGGCCGAATTGCGGGTGCCGTTTTATCTCATCCCCGGCAATCACGACGATAGTACAGTCCTGCGCGCGGTTTTCGCCGACCAGACCTACCTGCCCGTCCGGGGTTTTTTGCATTACGCCGTCGATCGGTTCTCGGTCCGGCTGGTCGGACTCGACACGACGGTTCCGGGGGCCCCCCATGGTATGATTTGCCGCGAAAGGGTTGGCTGGCTCGAACAGACCTTGGCCGAAAAACCGGCGCAGCCGACCCTGATCTTCATGCACCACCCGCCCTTCATGACGGGGGTCGAGGCATTCGATACGATTGCCTGCCGGGGGGCAGATCGCCTGGGGGCGACACTTTCCGATCATCCGCAGGTCGAACTGATCGTGGCCGGGCACCACCACCAAACCTACATCACCCGTTGGCGCGGGATTGTCAGTCTGATCGCCCCGCCGCTGGCCCATCAGGCGATCATCGGGCCGAACGGCCTGCTCGAACGGGATTGGGCGCTATCGCCGCCAGCCTTTTTACTGCACGATTGGCGACGGGGGGCGGGCTTCATGACCCGCCCGGTCAGCCTCTGACCCGCCGTTAATCCGGCACGAAATTGAGCGCCACCCCATTGATGCAATAGCGCAAAAAGGTCGGCGGCGGTCCGTCCTCGAACACATGGCCCATGTGACTGCCGCATTGGGTGCAATGCACCTCCGTGCGGACCATGCCGAATTTACGGTCAACCGTGGTCCCGAGACTGCCGGGCAAGGGATCGTTGAAACTGGGCCAGCCTGTGCCGCTTTCGAATTTATCGTGGGATTGAAACAAGGCCTGTCCGCATCCGGCGCAGCAGAATTTGCCTTGGCGCGTTTCGCGCAGCAACGAGCAACTGCCCGGCGGCTCCGTCCCGTGGGCGCGCATGATGCGATATTGATCGGGGGTCAAAAGGGCGCGCCATTCCGCCTCGGTGCGGGTGACGGGAAATGCGTCGGTCATGCGTGCCTCCTCAGGGAACCAACTGGGAAAAAAGAAACGGGCCCAAGATCGCATCATAGATCACCCCTTCAAACGCTGCGCGCGCCAGGAGGAGACGATGCAGGTTCGACCCCAAAGCGAAAACAGGAATAGGCTTTACCGCCGATCAACCCCTGAAACGCAATCGAGGCCGGTTCGTCCGCCGCCGCACCGGCCGCCACCATCAACGGGATGAGGTGATCCGGGCGCGGATGACATTCCCGCCCACCCGGTGCGGCATCCCACGCCAACAGGCGGGCATTGCGGGCCTCGCCCACCGTATTCGTGACGGTTTCCTGCATCCATGTATCGAAAAGACGGGATGCGTGCAACGCCCCGTCGAAAATTTGCCGCATATTATGAAAACTTGATCCACTGCCGATGATCAAAACACCCTCGTCGCGCAGCGGCTGAAGCGCCATGCCGATGGCAAGATGGGCGGCGGGGTCGAGATCCTGGCGCATCGACATCATCAAAACCGGGATTGATGCCGCAGGATCGATGATCATCATCGGCACGAAGACCCCGTGATCATAACCGCGCCGATCATCCTCGGCCGATGGAATGCCGTTTGCCGTCAAGAGTGCGCGCACCCGCTGGGCCAAATCGGGGGCCCCCGGTGCCGGATAGGTCAAGTGATAGGTATGGGGCGGAAAACCGCTGTAATCATAGAGCATGCCGGGTGCCGGTGCCGTGCTGACCGTCGGCACGGCGGTTTCCCAATGGGCGGTGACGACCAGGACGGCCTTGGGACGATCCGGCAGCGTCGTCACAAGGCCGCTCAAAAAATCCCGCAAACCGTCATAAGCGTGCGGACCAAAGGGCGGGGGAAATGCCATCCAAAAACAAGGGCCCCCGCCATGGGTCAGATAATAAGTCGGTTGTCGCTGGCCGGTCATCATGCCTTCCCCGTTTCGGTGACGAGGGGCAAGAATACCCGATACCCTACCAATCCACCACCCTCACGACAGGGCCGACGCTAAAACACGGGCGACATGGACGGCTTTGCGTCCGGTACCATCGGCGATTTGATGGCGGCAACTGGTGCCGTCGGCCACGATCAAGGCATCGGGTGCCGCACGTATGGCGGGCAGCAGCGTCGCCTCGGCCATAGTACGCGATAGGGCGGCATGTTCCGCCTCATACCCGAACGCCCCGGCCATGCCGCAGCAGCCGCCATCGATTTGACCGACATTGAGATCGGGGACGAGACGCAAGGTTGCCGCCACATCCCCCATCAAACCGAACGATTTTTGATGGCAATGCCCATGCAACAGGGCCTGCTTTTGGCCGATAGGCCGCAACGGCAGCGCCAAACGCCCCGCCTTGGCCTCTGCGGCCAGGAATTCCTCGAAAAGAACGGCCTGTTGGGCAACGGCCTCGACGGGCCCAAGGCCCGGCAAGACCGACCATTCGTCGCGCAACGTCAACAAACAGGAAGGTTCCAAGCCGATGATCGGCACGCCCTGTTCCGCCAACGGGCGCAGGGCCGCAAGCATCCGGCGCGCCTCAACCCGAGCCTCATCGACCATCCCGGCCGCCAGAAACGTCCGTCCACAGCAAAGCGGGCGACCGTCGGTCTCGGGTGCCAGAACCCGATATCCACCCGCCGCCAACACCTGATGGGCGGCCTCGGGATTTTCCGGTTCGAACCAGCGATTGAAGCAATCGACCAACAAGGCGACCGCCGCCCCCTGCCCCATGGCTGGGCGATCGCGATAGGGGGTTTTATGCCAGGTGGGCAACGGACGATCGGCCGACAGGCGCAAGTATTTTTCGCCAAGCTGCGCCAAGACCTGGCTCTGATTGCGGCGGTTCAAGAGACCGCCGATACGGCTTGCCCACGGGGCATAGCGCGGCAGATAGGCAATGGCCCGCGTGCGCAGATCGGCCCCGTGCCGCCGATGCCATTGGGCCTGAACCTCCATTTTCATGCGGGCCATATCGACGCCGGTCGGGCATTCGCGCTTACAGCCCTTGCACCCGATACAGAGATCCATTGTCGCCTTCATCCCATCGCCAAGCAAGGCATCGGGGCCCAATTGACCGGTCAGGGCAAGGCGCAAACTATTGGCACGGCCACGGGTCACATCCTGTTCTTGGTGGGTTGCGCGAAAACTCGGACACATGATCCCCGGATCGGATTTGCGACAGGTGCCGTTATTGTTGCACATCTCGACCGCACCCAAAAACCCACCCCAGGCCCCCCAATCCAAGACCGTATCGCGCCCCTGCGTCTGGCGGTAATCGGGACCGTATCGAAACAGGCGGCGATCATCCATCGCCGATGGGTGGACGATCTTGCCGGGATTGAACAGATTGTCCGGGTCGAACAGGGTTTTCACCTGCTCGAACGCCCGCACTATCCGATCGCCGAACATGGCCCCGTGAAATTCGGATCGCACCAGCCCATCGCCATGCTCGCCGGAATGGGATCCCTTATAGGCGCGGACCAGGGCGAAGGCTTCTTCGGCAATGGCGCGCATTTTGCGCACATCGCCCCCATCTTTCATATTCAGGACCGGCCTCACATGCAGACACCCGACCGAGGCATGGGCATACCAGGTCCCGTCGACCCCATGGCGATCGAAGCACGCGGTCAGTTTCGCCGTATAGTCGGCGAGATCGGCCAAGGGTACGGCACAATCTTCGATGAAGCTGACCGGCTTGCCATTGCCCTTCATCGACATCATGATATTGAGACCGGCGGCCCGCACCTCGGCAAGGCGGGCTTGAAACGCCGGGTCGATCGCGCGCACCACGGCCCCATGGGCGCCGCAATCGCCCAACAACTCTTCCAAGCGATCCAACTTTTCGACGAGCGGGGCGAGGCTCTCGCCGCTGAACTCGACCAAGAGCAACGCATCGGGCTGGCCGCGCACAGCCTCTGCTATGGTCGGGGCAAAGGCGGGGATGCGGCGGGCGAGATCCAGCATCGTGCGATCGACCAACTCGACCGCCGACGGACCCAGGCTGACGATATGCTGGGTCGCGGCCATGGCGTCATAAAAATGCGCAAAATGACAGATAGCCTGAACCCGGACCGACGGCAACCGGTGTAGTCGCAGCTTTAATTTAGTGAAAAAGCCAAGCGTGCCCTCGGATCCCACCAAGATCTTCGCCAGATTGCGCGGCGTGCGGCCCAATGTCTCCAGATTGTAACCGCCGACCTTGCGCAGGAGATTGGGGATACGTCGGGCAATCTCATCCGCCTCCACGGCATAAAGGGCGGCCAGGCCCTGGACGATTTCCCGCTGGCGCTGCGAAGCGGACTCCGGGTGGGCGGGCACGCCTCCCCACAGATCCCGCGCGCCATCGGCTAAAACCGCTTCGATTGCGAGGACGTTATCGACCATGATCCCATAGTGGATCGATCGGGCACCGCAGGAATTATTGCCCGCCATCCCCCCGATCGTAGCCCGATTGGCGGGCGAGACGTCGATCGGAAACGAATAACCGCTGGGCTTTAGGCGCTTATTGAGATGATCCAACACGATGCCGGGCTCGACCCAGGCCGTTTCGCCGTCGACGTCATGTTCCAAGAGCCGATTGAGATAACGACTGGTATCGATCACCAAGGCGCGACCGACCGTCTGACCGCACTGCGACGTGCCGGCCCCACGGGGAAGAACGGGTACTCCCGCCGCGCGTGCAAGGGCGATCGCAGCCTCTATATCGCTTTGGGTGCGCGGCAGGACGACGCCGATCGGTTCGATTTGGTAGATGGATGCATCGGTCGCATAGCGCCCCCGGCTGAAGGGATCGAACAAGACGTCACCCGCCAGTTCCCGCCGCAACCGATCCGCAAGCCCCTGATCACCCGGCAAGATATCGGCCATTATATCCTCATCGCGTAACGCGCGTCACTCACGCCCCCGATCGAACCGCCTATCAGTTTTACCGGGGTGTAGGCAGTCCCGAACAAACCGACGAGCGCCCATCCTGTCCCATTCATGAAAACCGATGATGCGTCCATCTTGATCGTACAACTATGATTAGGATCAAACTTCCGATCCTCTTATAAACGCAAGAATAAAAATAACCATGATCAAAAAATATTTTCTTTTTAATGTTAATTAAAAATAAAAATTAATTTTATATAATTTTTATTTTTAATTTTACAATTATATTTAAATTATAAGTATAAAATATTGCAATATATCCAGAAATAAGAAACGATGATTGTCATCTAAAGGAAAAATTCGCGCTTAGAGATAGAGGCGATTAAGAAAAAAGAGAGTCATAAAACAATTTGGAGAGCGATCATGGGGTTGCGGACGGGGCGACATTTTTTACAAATTCCAGGACCCAGCACCGTGCCGGATCGTGTCTTGCGCGCCATGGATCAGCCCGTCATCGATCACCGGGGGCCGGAATTTCAGTCTTTGACCAAGGCGGTTTTAGCTGATTGCCAATGGATATTTCAAACCAACGATCCGGTGATCCTCTATCCCGCATCCGGGACCGGTGCCTGGGAAGCCGCCATCGTCAATACTCTGTGTCCGGGCGACCATGTCTTGATGGTAGAAACCGGGCAATTTGCAACCTTATGGCGTCAATTGGCGGCACGTTTCGGCATCATTGTTGACTTTATGGCCGGCGATTGGCGCCATGGGGTCAATGCCGATGCGATTGCAGAACGTCTGCACCAGGATCACGCGCATCGTATCAAGGCGGTGATGGTCGTGCATAACGAAACATCCACCGGCGTCACCAGCAATATTCCCGCCATAAGAGCCGCCATCGATGGCGCAGAACACCCGGCCCTCCTGATGGTGGATACGATTTCCGGTCTCGCCTCTATCGATTACCGCCATCAGGCCTGGGGCATCGATGTCACGGTTTCCGGTTCACAAAAGGGCTTGATGATGCCGCCGGGGATCAGCTTCAACGCGATTTCGCAAAAGGCCCTGACGGCGTCGCGCCGGGCGACCCTGCCGCGTTCCTATTGGTCTTGGGATGAAATGCTGGCCCCTAATGGAAACGGTTTTTTCCCTTATACACCGGCCACAAACATGCTGTTCGGGCTTCGTGAGGCCATTGCCATGTTGCGTGAAGAAGGGTTGGAACGGGTTTTTGCCCGTCATCAACGTCACGCCGAGGCAACGCGCCGGGCCGTGCGGGCCTGGGGGCTTGAGGTCCTGTCTCTCAATCCTGCCGAACATTCCCCCGTTCTGACGGCGGTGATGTTGCCCGATGGTCATGACGCCGATCGATTGCGTGGGCTCATCCTCGATCGTTTCGATATGTCGCTTGGTGCCGGGCTTGGAAAAATAAAGGGGACGGTGTTTCGGATCGGTCATCTCGGTCATCTGAACGATCTTACCCTGATCGGCACGCTTGCCGGTGTGGAAATGGGATTGGGGTTGGCCAGCATTCCCCATAAACCCGGGGGAACCATGGCGGCCATGACCTATTTGTCGCAAACAGCCACACAATAAAAAACAGATGGCCCTCAGGGGGAGATATAACATGGCAATCAAACGATTAAGAGCAACGACCGGTGTTATCGCCCTACTCTGCATCATGTATCTGATCACATATGTCGATCGGGTCAATGTTTCTGCCGCTGCGAGTGCGATCAAGACCGAATTCAGTTTAAACAATACTGAATTCGGCTTGGTTTTTTCAATGTTTGCCTATCCTTATCTCATCTTGCAAGTCATTGGCGGTTGGCTCGGTGATCGTTTCGGGGCCCGCATGGTCTTGACGGTTTCTGCCATCATTTGGGCGCTGGCAACGGCCGCCACTGGCTTTGCCGGTGGTTTTTTCACCCTCTTGGTTGCCCGTTTCTTTCTCGGTCTTGGGGAAGGAGCCACATTTCCGACGGCGACGCGCGCGCTTGCCAGTTGGACCGCCAAAAGCGACCGAGGCTTCGCCCAGGGACTGACCCATGCCTTCGCCCGATTGGGTAATGCCGCAACCCCGCTCATCGTGACGGTCCTCATCGTTTGGAGCGGTTGGCGGGGGTCGTTCTTCTTATTGGGCGCCGTCAGTCTGCTCTGGGCGGTCGGTTGGATGATTTATTTCCGCGACGACCCGGCCGATCACCCCAAAATTCAGGCCAGCGAATTGGCCCGTCTTCCGCCCCATATCAAAAGCAACCAATCGACCAGCCTCGGTTGGCGCGACTGGCAACTCTTGGCATGGCGGATTTTGCCGGTGACACTGGTTTATTTCTGCTATGGATGGACGCTTTGGCTGTTTTTAAGTTGGGTGCCAAGCTATTTTGAACATAGCTTTGCCCTCAATTTGAAAAATTCCGCAATCTTTTCATCGGGCGTTTTTCTGGCGGGCGTCGTCGGCGATACGTTGGGCGGGCTGATCAGCGATTATCTCCTCCGTCGGTCGGGCAATTTGATCGTGGCACGGCGCAATATGGTGATCGTCTGTATGCTTGCCACCTTCGTCTCCACGGCACCGATCCTATTCATCCACGACCTGACCCTATCGGCGATCTGTCTTAGCGCCGCGTTTTTCTTTGCCGAACTGACCATCGGTCCAATGTGGGCCATCCCGATGGACATCGCCCCCCACCAATCGGGCACCGCAAGCGGCCTGATGAATACCGGGTCTGCGCTGGCCGCCATCGTCTCGCCGGTTATTGCAGGCACGATTATCGACGCGACCGGCAATTGGGAAATCATCTTTGCGGGATCGATGGGATTGATGTTGTTGGGGACGATCTTGTCTTTTGCCATGCACCCAGAACGGCTCTATGTCCCGCCGTCGCACGATAAATCACAGGCAAAATCGGTTCCGCGCCGTTGGTATGCGGTCCCTCGCCACTTACTTTAACCGCCGCAGACGCGATCACGGGATCGTCCGCTTGATCGCGTCAGTCGACATTTTATGGATAGACCGACACGCGGGATGGCAGAAACCATCCCGCGTCCAGGGCTTTAACCGACCAATTCGGTCCCGGCAAAGAAATAGGCGATTTCGATCGCGGCATTTTCCAGGCTGTCGGAACCATGAACCGAGTTTTCATCGATCGACAAAGCAAAATCCTTGCGGATCGTTCCATCGGCGGCATTGGCAGGGTTGGTCGCCCCCATGATTTCACGGTGATGGGCTACGGCATTCTCGCCTTCCAAGACCTGCAAGACGACAGGTTCGGAGATCATGAAAGCGACGAGATCGTTGAAGAAGGGGCGGGCGCGATGGACGCCGTAAAATTGTTCAGCCTGCGCCTTGGTGAGATGGACGCGCTTTTGCGCGACGATCCGCAAACCGGCTTCTTCAAAGCGGGCATTGATCTTGCCGGTCAGGTTGCGGCGGGTTGCGTCCGGCTTCAGAATCGACAGGGTACGTTCAATGGCCACTTTTAAACCACCTACGCCGCCGGCGGTAAGCAGGGTGTGGATCTTTACGGGCCGGGCGGCTCTGATACAAAAACACACATTTATAGAATCAACGCTGACGCTATT
>DAISJD010000071.1:0-16192 GCA_036821645.1 Aliidongia sp. | reverse complement strand
GGCATAAAGACCATCCCCGCATACCCCCCCCATAAAAAAACCGCGATAACCGACTGGGGTTCGGCTATCGCGGTTTCGTCATGATGAGACGGCGTTACGGCCTTATCCTGGGGAATAAGGCCGCCCGGGAGGAGATCGGTTTACTGTACCGTCTCACCATGTAAGGCAAGATCAAGCCCATAGCGTTCGGTTTCTTCATCGACCCGCAAGCCGATGACGAGATCGATCGCCTTCAACAAAACGACGCTGACGATACCGCTGACCAGGATGGTGAGAGCCACCCCTTCGAGTTGGACCAGGATTTGGGCGGCGTTGCCGTCGATCAACCCGGACTTGCCCTCGCCGCCGATCGACGCCTTGGCAAAGACCCCGGTCAGAATGGCACCGACGATGCCGCCAACCCCATGAACCCCGAACGCATCCAAACTATCGTCATACCCGAAAAGATGCTTCAGGCTGGTCGCCCCCCAATAACAGGCCCCACCGGCAACGAAACCGATGACGAGCGCGCCGGTCGGATCGACGAAGCCTGCGGCCGGCGTAATCGCAACCAACCCCGCAACGGCACCCGAGATAATACCCAGCACCGACGGCTTGCCCCGGAACGCCCATTCGATGAACATCCAGGCAAGAGCGGCCGCCGCCGTCGCGATCTGGGTGACGGCCATGGCCATCCCGGCCCCGGTTCCCGCCGTCAAGGCCGACCCGGCATTGAAGCCGAACCACCCCACCCACAGCAACGAGGCGCCGATCACGCTCAGCACGAGATTATGCGGGGCGAAATGTTCCGTCCCGAGCCCCTTGCGCCGCCCGAGCATCAGGGCACAGACGAGGCCCGCGATCCCGGCATTGATATGGACGACCGTGCCCCCGGCATAATCCAACACGCCCGCATCGCCCAAGAAACCGCCCGGCCCCCACACCCAATGGGCAATCGGCGTATAGACCGTGAGGCTCCACAGCCCCATGAACCACAGCATGGCCGAAAACTTCATCCGATCGGCCACCGCACCGCAGATCAAGGCAGGCGTGATGATCGCGAAGGTCATCTGATAGGTCATATAGACCGATTCCGGAATCGTCTTTGCGAGCGGACTGATCGCGTCGACGCCCATGCCCATCAACATGACCCGACTGAAACCACCCAGAAACGGCGATCCCTCGGTAAAGGCCAAACTGTACCCGGCGACCATCCAGAGGATCGTGACAAGGCAGGTGATGGCGAAACTTTGCATCACGGTCGCCAACACATTGAACTTGCGGACCATGCCGCCATAGAACAGCGCAAGCCCCGGAATCGTCATCATCAGCACGAGCAAGGTCGAGGTCAGCATCCATGCCGTATCGCCGCTATCGATCTTCGCTGGCGCATCGTCGGCAAAAGCAGCCTCGCTGGACACGAGCATCATCGCCGTCAGCACCCCTGCCGTCAGACCCGTCCAGCGCCGATCGCGCTTGAATATCTGCATTGCCTGCCTCCTCATCCGTGGTGTCGCGAAAGAATGACCCGCCTTGGTCGGCCCTCTCTACCGCACAGCACAACAAGAACCGTGCCAACTTTTGTCACCGCCCAACCGGACGGAATCTGGGCGTTTTTGGGCTTGAGGGCAGCCAAATCTGCTCAAAAAATAATCATCGCCTATAATTTCATCAGACAATATCCGCCACCCTCTGCCGCACCCCCCGGCACACCCGCCCCATGGACAGACGGCGCAAACTCGGGCATGGTAGGGGCCCATGATGACCGATCCCTGCACCGAACCCACTCTTTGCCCACCGCTTTGCGTTGAAATCCTGGTCGTTGGGGCCGGGCTTGCCGGCCTGCCGCTCGCCATCGGTTTGGCACGTGCCGGGCTCACCGTCGCCCTCATCGACCGCGAGGCACCGAACCGGATGCTGGACACCGCCTTCGACGGCAGGACCACCGCCCTTTCCTATAGTTCGCAACAGATTTTGGCTGGGTTGGGCCTCTGGGACGCGGTCGCCCCCTTTGCCGAACCGATGCGCGACATCCGGGTCGCGGACAAGGGCTCGTCCTTGTTCTTGCATTACGACCATCGCGATCTGCCCCCGCCCTACACGGGTGTTCCGTTCGGTTGGATCATCGAGAATGCGATCCTGCGCCGCCACTTGGTCGCTGTCGCCCATGCGGTGCCGACCCTCCACTTCCTGGCCCCGGCACGGCTGGTAGGGATGCGTCCTGAGACGCACGGCGTCACGGCGACCCTGGACGATGGCCGCACGATCGCAGCACGCCTCGTGATCGGTGCCGACGGCAAACAGTCGGAGGTCCGACGGTTGGCCGGCATTGAGACCCATGGTTGGGCATATGAACAATCAGCCCTGATCTGCACCATCGGTCACGAACGCCCCCATCACGGGGTCGCGGTCGAACATTTTTTTGCAAATGGCCCGTTCGCCATTTTGCCCATGACCGAAAACCGCGCCTCCATCGTCTGGTCGGACCGGCGCACGCTTGTCCCGGATCTCCTCGCCCTCGATGATGCTCATTTTCTGACTGCATTACGCGATAAGATCGGGGATTGGTTGGGCGACATCCATCTTGTCGGCCCCCGTTTCGCCTATCCGCTCGACGTGCGCCACGCGGACCGGATGATCGGCCCCCGCCTGGCCTTGGTCGCAGAGGCGGCCCACGCCATGCACCCGATCGCGGGGCAAGGGCTCAATCTCGGTCTGCGCGATGTGGCGGTCTTGGCCGAACTCATCGTCGATCAGGCGCGCCTCGGCCTCGATCTCGGCTCAAACCAGATGTTGGCCCATTACGAGCGCTGGCGACGCAGCGATACGGTCTCGCTCACCCTCATCACCGATGGGTTGACGCGGCTTTTTTCCAACGATATCGCCCCCATAAAACACGCACGCGGCCTGGGCCTCGCCCTCGTCAACCGGATGCCCGCCGCAAAACGCCTATTCATGCGCCACGCGATGGGGGTCGTCGGCACCGTGCCCCGCCTGGTCGCCGGGGGGCGGCTTTAGTTTTTATCTCACACAAAAAACCCGATCCCCCTTTTCAATAGGGGATCGGGTTGGTCAATACGCAGAGATGAAAGAGGCCCGCGATCAGGCAACACCGTCCGGGTCTTCGAGGCTCAACATTTCGCTGTCGTAATCATAGGCGAAAAGCTCGGCATGGCGGCCCCAATTGATCACCGTATCGAACACGGATGAGGCGTCTTCCGGTTCGAGATGATCTTCAAGCTCGGCCAGGAACCGGCCGCCGGGGGCCCGTTTGTTGGGCCGTTCTTCCAAGACCTTGCGAATATGCCCGGCAAGCGGGATGTGGCGCATCAATTGATCGGCCAGCATCTGCTTGCGTTCCAGGATATCGGCATCGCCATAGGCGCGACCGGCAGGGGTGAGTTCGATATCGCCGCCCGCAACATTGGCAAAACCCAGAATATGCAGCGCATCGATCAGCGGGAACAGATCGTCGGCATCGAGACTTTGATAATCGGCGAGATCCGGCAAATCCGCCCGCCCGGCAAAGCGGGATTCCAACAAGGTTTCGATGAGACCGGACAATTGCTGGACCGGGGCTTCGGGCAGGCGATAGCCGAGGCCGATCGAATCGGTCTTGATCCCGCGCTTGCCGATATGGCCGCTGGTCAGATGCCCATAGACATCATCGACGATCTTGCGGAATTCGGCGCTGTTCCAATCGCGCGGGCGCGGCAGATTGACCGGGATTTCCACCTGAATCCGACCGGGATTGGACGAAAAGATGATGATCCGGTCGGCCATTTCCACGGCCTCTTCGATATTGTGCGAGACGAGCAGGATACTTTTCGTCGGAATGCGCTGCTCGTGCCAAAGATCGGTCAAATCGCCGCGCAAGGTTTCCGCCGTCAGCACGTCGAGGGCCGAAAACGGTTCGTCCAACAATAAAATCTCGGGATTGATGACAAGGGCGCGGGCAAACCCGACCCGTTGGCGCATGCCGCCGGACAATTCTTTGGGATAGGCCGATTCAAACCCGTCAAGCCCGATGAGATCGATCGCGGCCAGCGCCCGCTTGCGCCGTTCGGCCATCGGCACCCGCAAGGCCTCCAAACCCAGTTCGACATTGCCCAGCACCGTCAGCCACGGAAACAAGGCAAAACTCTGAAACACCATGCCGACCCCGCTTGCCGGGCCGTTGATCGGTATCCCCTTATAGGTGACGCGGCCAGCCGTCGAGGGCAAAAGCCCAGCCAGGATGCGCAGAAAGGTCGATTTGCCCGAACCGGATTTGCCGAGGCAGGCCACGATTTCCCCCGTGCGCAGGGTGAAATTCACATCGTCCAACACGGGCCTGCCGCCGCTGCCGCCGCTGCGGAAGGTTTTTTGGATGCCGACCGCTTCCATCATCGCTTCGCCAGTCATAGGTCCGCTCCCGCTCTCAATCGAGACGCAGCCGTTCGGCCGCAATGTTATAGAGACGCCGCCACAAGAGGCGATTGAAGAGAATCACATAGATGCACAGAACGCCCACCCCAAGGGCGATCCGGGGGAAATCCCCCTTGTCCTGGAACTGGGCGATATAGGCCCCGATCCCCGTCGCTTGAAACGTATCGTCGCCCCAACTGACGATTTCGGACACGATGGATGCATTCCACGATCCCCCCGCCGCCGTCAGAGCCCCCGTGATATAGGCCGGGAAAATGCCGGGCAAAATGACCCGCCGCCACCACAACCACCGGGTCACCCGCAGGTTTCGGGCGGCGTAGTGCAATTCCTCCGGTATGGCGAGGGTGCCGCCGATCACATTGAAAAGAATATACCATTGCGTGCCCAGGATCATCAGCGGGCTGGTCCAGATTTCCGGGTCTAAATGAAAATCGCGAATGGCGATCACCGCCAGCGGGTAGAAGAGATTGGCCGGAAACGATGCCATGAACTGAATGATCGGCTGCACCGTCTGGGCCATTTTCGGGCGCAGGCCGATCCAGACACCGACGGGAACCCAAACCAGGGTAGCAATCGCGATCAGGACAATGACGCGCAAAGCCGTCACGGCACCAAGTCCGAACGTCACGATGATTTCATGCAGCGAAATGGCCGCCGTAATGAAATCGATGGTAATATAGGCCCCGTAAAGCGCACCCACGGTGAAGGCAATATTGAAGAAGGCATCGATCGCGACGGGGGTCGGGCGGGTTTCGATATGGCCGACTTTAATGCGCGGGATGATGTTGCCGAGCAAAAACGTCAAAAGCCCGACAACCCCTGAAATCGCGCTCCCCGTCAAATCCAGCACCCGCGAGCGTTGAAGCGCCGTCAAAAACCAGGGGCGCGCCATGGTGGCTTCGCCGTCGAGTTCGTTCTTGAATTTCTGCGACCAGAACAAGAGCGGCCGAAAAAACAACTGATCCGTCAACAAGATGACGCTGGCCATGGCGAAAATTGCAAAGCCGATGGCCGGTAAGTCCTTTTGGTCGATCGCCATGCTGATGTACGAACCGATGCCCGGCAGCAGCACGGTTTGACCGTCGACCTTGATCGCCTCGGAGGCAACCACGAAAAACCAACCGCCCGCGACCGACATGATCGTGTTCCAGACCAGACCGGGCATGGCATGCGGCACTTCGAGCCGCCAGAACATTTGCGTCGAGGAAAGCCGGTACATATAGGCCGCCTCTTTCAATTCCCCCGGCAAGGTCCGAAAGCTTTGATAGAGTGAAAACGTCATGTTCCAGGCTTGACTGGTAAAAATCGCAAAGATCGACGCGCATTCGACCCCCCAGAGATTGCCGGGAAACAGCGCGATGAAGCCCGTTACCGTAATCGACAGAAATCCAAGGATCGGCACGGATTGCAAAATATCCAAAGCCGGGATCAGGATCTTTTCCGCCTGCCTGCTTTTGGCGGCAATCGCCGCATAGACGAGGCTGAATAGAAAAGAGGCGATAAGCGCGATCGCCATGCGCAACGTCGTTCTGAGCGCATACTCAGGCAGGTTCAGAGGATCGAGTGACAGGGTCTGGGGATCGCCCAGGTTGAAGGGTACATCGGCCTGTTGGCTTGCGATCGCAAACAGAACGATCAGCCCCAAAACCACCGGCAAGGCAACGGCATCCCAAACATTGGGGCGCAGTCTCTGCGACCAGTTTTTCTGATTTTGTCCAAACGCGAGGTACACAAGATTTCTCCCGTTTGCAAGCCCGATGCACTGCGATACAGGCGGTTCATAACCCAGTGCGTCTTGGATGGAAACAGAAAAAACCGCGATGAGCCGTAAAAAATGTTATAATATTGCTACAGTTTCGGCATGGATCCTCACGACGCAGAAAATCAATCGGACGTCGTCTTTTCAAGCGATGCGTCCGCCGTTTGCGCCTCAGTTTGCGCCGATTGCAAGCTTTGTTTGCGCTTGGCCGCCTTTGGGCGGCGCTGAGGATTAGGGTCAACGCTCATCGACACGGAAGGGCGATATTCTTTCAAAAGCTGATGCACATCGATGATCAGCGTATTCAATCCAACCGATTGACCCTCCCCTTGAACAGGCAGATTACGGGCAATACCAGCAAGTTCGACCAACAAGACCTGAAGATCCGAGGGCACCCAAACCGACAATTGCCGCAAACCCTTTTCCACCTGACGGGTGCGGTAGGCGATATCAGCAGCATAATCACGCATTACTTTATTTTCACTTGTTATTTATTATATAACCAATCATTTTTACAAATAATCAGAAATTTTAATCAGATCCTCATCGCACGTACCCTCACCATCGATACACTAAAACCAACATCTATATATATTGATTGGATACTAAATTATGCCGATACATGCAATCAATATATTGCAATATCTCAAGAAAATACTGTGGATAGTATCACTAGAGAGAAAATAGAAATTGAGGAGTCTTTAAGGAAAATTAATGATTAATTTTAAGTAAATTAAATTTTTACACCTAAAAGATTAGTAAAATCACTTTACATCATCTTCAAATAGAATTCTTTGGGCATCTCCCTCAAGATCGTTGAATTGCCCCTGCTTCAAGGCCCACAAAAACGCCGCAAGACCGCAGCCGCCCAGCACCAATGAGAGACACAAGAGGTAGAAAATCACGATCATGAGAGACCCCTCACCCAATGCGCTTTTTTAAGCGCAGACTATTTACCAGAACGATCAATGACGATGACGACATGGCCGCCGCCGCGATCCAAGGCGTCACAAACCCCAAAACAGCCAGAGGGATCATCAGGATATTATAGCCAAGCGACAGAATAAAGTTTTGCCGAATCAATTGCTTGGCACGACGCGCCACCAGCAGGGATTCGAGTACCGGCATCAACGACGCCCCTTGAAACACGAAATCCGCCACCGTTTGGCTAAGATCGCTCGCACAGGATGGCGACATGCTGACCGATGCGGTGGCCAAGGCCGGGCTGTCGTTCAACCCATCCCCAACCATCAGAATCCGATGGCCTTCGTCCCGCCATTGTTGCAGCAACTGAACCTTGTCGACCGGACTTTGTCCGCCATACCATGTGTCGATCCCGGCCTTACCCGCAAGGGTGGCGACGGCATAGGGTTGATCGCCAGAAACCAATTTAACCGCAAGACCAAGACCACGCACCGTCTCGATCACCCGTGTCGCATCGGGGCGCAACCGTTCGACAAACTGATAAAGGACCGGGACGGCACCGGGCTCGGCATACCAAAGATGCGGCCCCATCTGCGGTTCTTGGGTGCCGATCCCACAAAAAACCGCACTGCCGAGGCGGGTTCCAGCCGGTAAATCGCCATCGGGGCGCGCCATCACGATCCCGCGCCCTGATTCTTCGACCGCAAAAGAGACCGGCTGCACCGGACCGCAAACCGTCTGAGATGCCGCGACCAGGGCGCGGGCCAAGGGATGGCGGCTTGCGGCAGCCAGTCTGGCCGCCCGGTACAACACGACCGGGTCGAGCCCGCCATCCAAGGTCAAACCAGGCTCGCTCAAGGTGCCGGTTTTGTCGAACACGATGCAATCGATATCGGCCAGCCGTTCGAGGGCCGTCGGCGATTTCAACAAAATGGCCCGGCGGAACAGACGACCGGTCGCCACGACCTGCACCATCGGCACAGCCAAAGCAAGCGCACAGGGGCATGTGATGATCAACACCGCCGTCGCAGACAGCAGGGCAGATTGGAGCGATACCCCCGCCAGCAGCCACCCGATCAAGGTGGACAAGGCCGCCAGATGCACCACCGGCGTATAAAGCCGCGCCACCCGGTCCGCCAAGACGACCAACCGCCCGCGCCCCTGTTCCGCCGCCTCGATCAGGCGAACGCATTCCGCCAACAGCGTTCCCTCGCCGCTGGCCGTCACCTCAAGGGTAATCGGATCGCCCAAATTCAGAGAACCGGCAAAGACGGTACTGCCGCATTCGACGGATACCGGCAGGCTTTCGCCCGTCACGATGGCCTGATCGATGCGCGAGACCCCAGCGATCACCCGACCATCGATCCCGACCCGTTCGCCCATGGCGACCAGAACCCTGGCCCCGACCGGTACTTGATCGGCGGCACAGCGCGTGATGCGACCATCGGGCGCAATCATCCCGACATCCGTCACCCGCAAGGCGATGAGCTGTTGGGCGGCATCGCGGGCCTGACCGCGGGCCCGGTGATCGAGTACGCGACCGATCAACAAAAAGAACAAGAGGGCTGCGGCCGAATCGAAATAAGTGTGATCGGCCCCCCGGATGGTTTCGATCAGGCTCATCGTCGTCACCAACACGACCCCGACCGAGATCGGGACATCCATATTGGTCCGGCGTCGGGACAAAGCCCCATAGGCCGAGGCGAAAAACGGCTGACCCGCATAGGCGATGGCGGGCACGGCAATCACCGCCGATACCCAATGCATCAGACTGCGCGTTGCCTCGCC
Organism: Aliidongia sp.; assembly: GCA_036821645.1. Taxonomy (GTDB): domain Bacteria; phylum Pseudomonadota; class Alphaproteobacteria; order ATCC43930; family CGMCC-115725; genus DAISJD01. The sequence continues at coordinate 7,314 of DAISJD010000071.1, read as the reverse complement.
CATGCCTTGGCTGAGACCTGCCCAGATCCCGATCGACAACAGCATAAGATTGCTCGCCGCGAAGGCCGCAACCCCAAGACAGCGCAGCAATCGATGGGTCGTCACCTGATCCGCCGACGCCATGGCGGCCGGATCATAGGGCACCAGCCGATAGCCCAACGCCGCGATCCGGCTCAAAAAACGATGGCCGTCCGCCTCTTCCCCCCGCCACGCCAAGGTCAGACGGCGGGTCGTCATATTGACGCGCCCCTCGATCAACCCCGTCTCGCGGGCGAGCACGGTCTCGATCAACCAGATGCAGGCCCCGCATTGCAGGCCATCGACCATGAGATGCAGGCGGAACGTCCCATCGGCGGAGACTCGGACGTGCCGCAAAACCCGGTGCTCCGTCTCGGCATCGGGGCGCGGTGGCCGCAAAGCCGGATCCAGCACCCGGCGCTCGTAATAGCGTCCAAGACCCATAGCCTGAACCAGATCGAATGCAGCAGCACAGCCTGGACAACAAAATTCATGGCCCGCCGGGGCCACTGTCCCACAATGACGGCACGCCACGACCGCTGTCGCCTCAAGGCGATCGATCCCGTTCAGAACTAAGCTCATGGCACTAAAACCCGTTTACTGATCCGATACTGATCGCTGCCCCGTGTGACCACGAGATCGAGATCCCATTGTCCGCGCCCCGGCACCGGATCGGCCGTGCGATAGACCCCGTCGGCCTCTGCGACCAGGGTGGTTTTCTCAACCGTTTCGGTCCCGACCGGGCGATGGAGCGCCACGGTCCCCGTGACCTCTCCAAGTGGGACACCATCCCGATCGCTCAAGGCCACGCGCAGCCGATCGCCTTCGACCTTGATGACGACATGCCAGCCGAGATCGCCCTGTTTTTCGGCGGCTGCCATGATGGCGTTGTAATGATTGCCCCGGTCGAAGGCATTTTGTTCGACGGCACCGGGAAAAGTCTGGCCGGCAAAGACGATCAGAACCACATTGGCCCCGATCGTCACCCCGATCATGGCCATCATGATCCAGGGAAACCAGTTCCACCCCGTCCGGGGACGCGCTTGTTTCGATAGAGTTGCCGTCATCATCCCTCCGGTCCGAGAAAACTTGTCTGATAATGGGCCGTTTCGCCCGTCGCAGGGTTGCGCAGCGTAAAGTCGAGCGGCACGGATCCTTTGATTGTGCGTGCGCCATGGACTAAAATCCGAAACGCGCTGACCGCGTCGGGTCGGGCCGAAATCACGACATTCGCCATCGGCACCATCCGGGACGGCGCATCCGCATAATCGCGCACTTCCGCCCCGTTGCCGCCCGCGATCACCATGCCGCCACCCGGCACCCCTTGGATTTCAAGTTCGAAATTTACCTCTTGCGGGGTCATGTTTTTCAGCTTGACCGTATAACCGTTGCGCAAAGATCCGTCGGCCAGCCGCACGAAGAGCGGGGCACGATCCCGTTCGACCGTAATCCCAATCTCGCCGCGCATCGCAAGCGCCGTCAATAAGACCAGGGCACCCGTGGTCAGGGCCATGAGATAGATCAACGTGCGGGGTCGAACGAGGCGCAGGCGCGTCTTTTTTTCGCCCCGTTTCTTGGCATTCTGCCCGGCGAGCGTATCCCAGGTAATCAACCAATCCGGCCGACCCAGCTTTTTCATCACGGCGTTGCACGCATCGACACACAGCCCACAATTGATACATTCCAATTGCTGACCATCGCGGATATCGATGCCCGTGGGACAAACGTGAATGCATTGGCCGCAATCGATGCAATCGCCAGCCCCGAGAGACCCCGGCACCGCTGTAACGGGCGCACCGCCGGCCGCTGGCGCGCCATGGGCTTTCTTGCCGCGCGGCTCGCCGCGCCAAGCCTGATAGGTCACCGTAAACGTCTGCTCGTCCAGCATCGCCGCCTGAAACCGCGGCCAAGGGCACATATAGGTGCAGACTTGTTCGCGCGCCCACCCCGCCAACAGATAAGTCGTCGCCGTGAACAAGGCAGTAAAGAAATAGACCTCGGCGCTGGCCCGTCCGGTCCAAAATTGCACCGTGACGGTGGGTGCGTCGACGTAATACATGATCCAGGCACCGCCGGTCCAAAAGGCGATGAAGATCCAAACTGCATGTTTTAGGGCTTTGCGGGCGATTTTATCGAGGGTCCAAGGCGCCGCATCCAACTTGATGCGGGCGTTGCGATCGCCTTCGATCAACCCTTCGACCCAAATGAACAAATCGGTCCAGACGGTCTGCGGACAGGTATAGCCGCACCAGACCCGTCCGATGAGGCTCGTCACCAAAAACAGACTGACCGCCGCCAGAATCAGGATACCGGTCAGAAAATAAATCTCCTGGGGCCAAAACTCCCAATTGAAGATAAAAAGTCGTTCTCCGGCAAGATCGAGCAACAGAGCCTGATCGGGCCTGCCATCGCCGCGATGCCACCGCAACCAGGGCAATAGATAGTAAAGCGCCAATAAGGCGATCAAAATCGCCCATTTCACCCGGCGGGCAAAACCGTTTACCGATTTTGGATAGACTTTCTGGCGCGGGGCCACCAAGTGCCATTCAGGGTCAAGCGGACCTTCGGATGAACCCGACGGCTTCAGATCGGACGTCATATATCGTGCTCCTTGGTACCGCAAAGTGGCTGCACCGCCGATCCATCCCCCCCCTGATCGGACGATCCTCGGTGCCGTGCGGCACGCGTGACGATCGCGGGGATTAACCCCGCGATCCCGTGGGTGCAGGATTATTCCCCGCCACCCAAACCATGGACATAGAGGACCAAACTCTTGATCGTCGCCTGATCGAGCCTCGCCGACCAGGCGGGCATTACGCCCATGCGCGGTTCTGCAATCTGACGCAGGATCGACTCACGGTCTGACCCGTAAAGATGCAAGCGACTGGCAAGACGCGGGGCCCCGACGGCACGGCCGCCCTCGCCCTTTTCACCGTGGCAGACAGCGCAGTTTTCTTTAAATATCTTGGCCCCGGCCGCCGTATCGACACCGGCACGCGGTGTGCCGTAGAGGGTCAACACGTAATCGGCCACCGCGTCGATTTGCGGTGCCGTCAGCAAACCATCGGCGCCAAAGCGCGGCATTTGCGAGTCACGGCCCTTTTGATGACCGCTGCGGATGCCGTAATTGATCGTCTGCTCGATATCGGCAAGTGTGCCGCCCCAGATCCAGGAATCCGCCGCCAGCGTCGGATAGCCGGGACGTCCGCTGCCCGCCGCCCCATGGCAGGGCTGACAATTATTGGCAAAGGCCCCCTTGCCCGCAATGAGCGCCATCGGCAGCAAGGTTTGATCCTGCCGGATCGCCGCCGTGCTCATGGCTTTCAACCGATCCATCACACCGGCGCGCTTGGCCTCCGCCTCGCCGATCTCGCGGTCCAGGTTTTTGCGCTGGCTATAACCGATCAACCCCTTGAAATAGCCGGTCCCGTAGGGAATGGCGGGATAAAGAATGAAAATGACGATCGACCAGACGATGGTGACATAGAACACATAGAGCCACCATGTCGGCAACGGCGTGTTCAATTCCCGCACGCCATCCCATTCATGCCCCGTCGTCTCGCGACCGGTGATGGCATCTTTTTCAATTTTAGTGGGCATCGTGCATGCCTCCTTCACAATCGTCGTCGAAGGGAATGCGGCCATAAGATTCTACCGTCGCCTTACGGCTCGGCAGATAGGTCCACACCACGATGACGACAAAAACCAGGGTTGCAGGCGCAATCGAGTTGCGCACGATCCAATGAACGAGATCCATCAAGAGATCCATGGCATCCCCCTATTGCTGCATCTGTTCTTGGGTCGTGTCGGCGAAATCGACCATCGTCCCAAGCACTTGAAGATAAGCAACAAGGGCATCGAGTTCGGTTACGCCGCCGCCATTGGCCGGATCGCCCACCCCAACGGCTTTGGGATAGCGTTTCAACAGCGCCGAAAGATCCGCACCCGGTTCGGCCTGCAGGGCAAAATCGGCCTTGGCCGCCGCCACCATCTCGTCGGTATAGGGCACGCCCACGGCGCGGTTGGCCCTTAGATGATCTTCGAGATCCTGCGTATCGATCCGGGCTTTCGCCAGGAATTGATAAGAGGGCATCAGGGTTTCCGGGACCAGGGATTTCGGATTGATGAGATGGGCATAATGCCAATCGTTGGAATATTTTCCCCCGACCCGGGCGAGATCGGGACCGATCCGTTTCGAGCCCCATTGGAACGGATGGTCATACATACTTTCCGCCGCCAGACTGTAATGGCCGTAGCGTTCGACCTCGTCGCGCAAGGCCCGAACCTGTTGGCTGTGACAGAGATAGCAGCCTTCGCGCACATAGATGTTGCGGCCCATCAATTCGAGCGGCGAGTAGGGCCTTACCCCCTTCACCTTTTCCACCGTGGTTTCCACGGTGAAAAGCGGCACGATTTCCACTGCCCCCCCGATCGCAATCGTGATCAGGGTCAAAACCGTCAAAAGGATGGCGCTGCGTTCGATCCGGCCGTGATTGAAACCGATCATGATTGGCCTCCGATCGTCTGAGCGGATGGGCCTACCGGCAAAGCCGATGTGGCCGGGGCCGTGGACGGATGGGTCACGGTCATCCAGAAATTATAAACCATCATCAGGCCGCCGATCAGGAACAGGACGCCGCCCAGCGCCCGGATAAAATAAAGCGGGTGCATGGCATCGACCGATTCCACAAAGGAATATTGCAAGAAACCGAACTGGTCGTAGGCGCGCCACATCAGGCCCTGCATGATCCCGGCAACCCACATGGACGTGATGTAAAGCACGATCCCAAGGGTCGATACCCAATAGTGCCAGGAAACGAGTTGGGTCGAATAGAGCCGGGTCCGCCGCCACAGAACGGGGATCAGATAATACATCATGCCGAAACTGATGAAGGCGACCCACCCCAAGGCACCGGAATGCACATGGCCCACGGTCCAATCGGTATAATGGCTAAGCGCGTTCACCTGCCGGATCGACATGACCGGCCCTTCAAACGTCGCCATGCCGTAAAATGCCACGGCCGTCACCGAAAACCTGAGACCGGGATCGGTACGCAGCTTGTCCCAGGCCCCCGACAGGGTCATGAGCCCATTGATCATCCCGCCCCAAGACGGCATCCACAACATGATCGAAAACGCCATACCCAGGGTTTGGGCCCAATCCGGCAAGGCCGTCCAATGCAGATGGTGCGGCCCGGCCCAGACATAGAGGAAAATCAGCGACCAGAAATGGACGATCGACAGGCGATAGGAATAGACCGGACGCCCCGCCGCCTTTGGAATGAAATAATACATCATCCCGAGAAAGCCCGCCGTCAGGAAGAACCCCACGGCATTATGCCCGTACCACCATTGCAGCAAGGCATCCTGGACCCCGGAAAACAGCGAATAGGATTTCGAGCTGTAGATCGATACCGGCACGGCCAGATTGTTGCCGATATGCAGGACCGCGATGGTCAGAATGAAGGCGGTGAAAAACCAATTCGCCACATAAATATGGGGCTCGCGCCGTTTGATGAGCGTGCCGATGAACATCACGGCATAAGCCACCCACACGACCGTGAGCCATAGGTCGATATGCCATTCGGGTTCCGCATATTCCCGGCTTTTGGAAAAGCCCAAGACATAGCTCAAGGCCGCCATCACGATAAAGAATTGATAGCCCCAGAAGACGAAATCGGCCAAGGCCTCGCCGCCGAACAGGCGGGTGCGCGAGGTACGCTGCACGACATAGAGCGAGCCGCCGATCAGGGCGGAACCGCCAAAGGCGAAAATCGCCCCGGACGTATGCACGGGACGCAACCGGCCGAAATTCAGCCATTCCTGACCGAAATTCAGCACCGGAAACGTCAGTTCAAACGCAATGTAGACGCCAACGAGAAAGGCCACGATCGCCCAAAACATCGCGGCGATCATCCATTTGCGGACAACCGCTTCGTTATAATACTCGACCTTTGCGGGGGCACGGACCGGCGTATGGGCCGATACCCGCGTCGCGGAACCCATGGTAAGATCAGCCATGACGCCCCTCCCCACCGGTCGCGGCATCGCGGGCCTGACCCGCCTCCATCAGATTGTAATGTCGGCGCAGACGCGCCGCGACGAACAGAACGGCAAACCCCGCCAACGACAGGCCGAAGATCGACATTTCCAAATCGCGCGCATGGGCGGCAAGCATGAGACCGATTAGCCCAAATACCGTCACCATGCCGCTTATCACAAGCTCGCTCGCCTCAGGTTCCATGTTATCCTCCAAACCAATGCGGGGAGCCCCAAAGCACACTGCGCCATCGGGACGGCCCGGTTCCTTTTGCATACGAAAGCACGACGCACGGATCACGCCCAGGGTGGAACCCGGCATGCAGCGCACCACAAAATCCACAAGCCGACGCTAAGCCTTGAAGACGTCCGCAACATTGATCTCGATCAAAGCCACGACGCTTCTTTTGGGGCTTATCTCGGGGGCCCCTCGTCAGCACGAAAAAGGATGGACGCACGATGGAGGAAAATCCCTGGATCAACCTATGCCGCCATGCGGCGAACGTCGTCGCGTCCGAGATGTCGAGCCTCGATCCCCTGCATAATGGGGTTTTTCTCGGCCTGTTTCTGGCCGGGCTTGCTGGCAGTGCCGCCCATTGCGTCCCGATGTGCGGTCCCTTCATCATGGCCGGTGTCAGTGCGCGGTTGGAAACCATCCCGATCGGGCGCTTGTGCGAATGGCATCGGATCGACAGCGCCCTTGCCCTGCCCTACCATCTCGGGCGTCTCACCACCTATGGCCTGCTCGGCGCCTTGGTGGCAAGCCTCGGGGCCGCCGTAACCGCCGGCCCCCGTTTCACCATCGCCTCGTCCTCGCTGTTGATCGCCGCCGCCTGTTTATTCTTTGCCGAGGCGGGCGGGCGCCTCTCTGCCCCCATGTCACGGTCGATCCCTGGCCCCCTTGCCGGGATCGGGCGGTCTTTTACGCGCTTTACCGCACGCATAAACAGGGGCACTCGGCTTGGGTCTTATGGGTTCGGGCTGATGATAGGCTTTTTGCCCTGCGCTTTTCTCTATGCCGCCCTGACGGCGGCAGCGGCCACGGCCAATCCGTTTTATGGGGCGCTTGCCATGATCAGTTTCGGGGCCGGCACGGTTCCCGCCCTGGTTTCGGTCGCCCTCCTCGGTCAAGGGGTGACCCATCGCTGGCGCAGCAATCTTGCCGGGGCTGCCCCCTATCTTCTGGGCTTGAACGGGTTGTTGTTGGGGGCGATCGGCATTCCCCGCCTCATCCGGCTCTAGCTCTTGCCCTCCCCC
>DAISJD010000070.1:0-16225 GCA_036821645.1 Aliidongia sp. | reverse complement strand
GTCTTAAGGATTAAGTCCGATTCTGACGGAGGCATCAATCGGGGGGCGGCCTTTCGGGGGCGCGAGGCGGATGCGACGCAGATGCTGCTGGTCGTTTTTGGGCTGGGTGCCATGGTCCTGGCCTTTGCCGGTGGGGTTTGGTCGGCGCGATCGGTGGGGGCTTGGATCTCGTGGGATCTGCCCCCGGTGCCTGATCGGGTGCTCGATCGGGTGCTCGATCCGGCGGCACCGGCGCATGAGGGGTCGATTCTTGCCGATGTCCTGGAAACCGGCCGCGACGCGATGGTCCTGGTCGCAAGGTCGGGTCAGATCTTAAGGGCGAATGCCGCCGCATCGGTCTTGTTCGGCGCGCCCATGGCGGGGGTCGCGATCGGTCGGTTCTTGCCGCTCGATCTTGCCAAAGCGGGGTCGGCGTCGGCACAGCCTCTGGGCAGCACCCTTGGTATGCGGGCGGATGGAACCAGCTTTCCCGTGGCGGCGACGGTGGTGGAACTGGGCAAGACGGGTGTGCGCGCCCCAGAGGATCCGGCATTTTTCCTGGTGATTCGGGCGCTCAGCCTTGAGATGAGACTGGATCAGGCACTGGACCAGACCCGGCGGGAACTTCATGAAAAAAATCGGTTTTTAGATATCGCGCTCAATAATATTCCCCATGGTTTGGCCCTTTACGATCCCGATCGCTTCATTCTGGCCTTCAATCGGCAATTTGCCAGTCTGATCGCCCTGCCCGAAACCGCGATCGGTCGCAGGATCGCCCAAGAAGATTTGGAACGCCTGACGATCCCGCACGGCACGTTCGCCGTCGGCGACGGGATCGGCCTGTTGCTGGCCCGCACCCAACCCATGACGCCGGGGCAAGGACCGAGTGGGCCTGCATTGCCGGCGGTGATCGATCGGCGCCTGCCCAACGGGACGGTGATCCGAATTGCCTGTCATGCGTTGGAGGAAGGCGGCTGGGTCGTCACGCTGGCCGATATTACCGCCGAACGGGATGCGGATTTGCGTCTACGCACCGCCAAAGATCAGGCCGAAGCGGCCAATCGGGCCAAATCCGATTTCCTCTCTATGATCAGTCACGAGATTCGCACCCCGATGAATGGGGTGCAAAGCATGCTCTATCTCTTGCAGCAGAGCGGCGTCACCGCCGAGCAGGCGCCCTGGCTCGCCACGGCCCGGATATCCGCCGAAGCTTTGTTGATCATCCTGGACGATATTCTCGATTTCTCGAAATTGGAGGCGGGCAAGCTTGCGATCGAGGCGGGACCGACGGCGATCGACGACGTGATCGATGGGGTGGCCGCTCTCTTTGCGCCGAAACTGGCGGAAAAAAACCTTGTCTTCGCTGTGGCGCACGACCCCGATATTCCGCCCTGGATCGAATTGGACGGCAGGCGGGTGCGCCAGATCTTGATCAATCTGGTCGGCAATGCCGTGAAGTTCACCGAGACTGGGCGGATCGATCTCGGCGTGCGCGTTGCGGGGCGTCGGGACGATCGGGTCACGATCCAGATCAGCGTGGTCGACACGGGGCCGGGGATCGATGCGGCGATCGTGCCGACACTTTTCACGCCCTTCACCCAGGCGGATAGTTCGATTTCCCGGCGCTTTGGCGGCACGGGCCTCGGTCTTGCCATCAGCCGCCAATTGGCTGAACTCATGGGTGGCAGTCTTACCCTCGAAACCGAACGGGGGGCCGGGTGTCGTTTTATCGTGACGATCCCTGGCCGTATTCTGACCGCTCCGGTCGTGGGGGAATCCCCTTTGGTGCCGCATGGGCCGATCGTCCCCTGTGCCGATGACGGGATTCCTCATATCTTGATCGCAGAAGATAACGGGATCAACAGCACGGTACTCGAAGCGTTGCTTTCGCCGCGTCGGGTCCGAACCACGCGGGTCTATGACGGTGCGGCGGCGGTGCGGGCGGTCGATATGGGGGCGGTCGATCTGGTGTTCATGGACATTCAAATGTCGCCGATGGACGGGATCCGGGCCGGGGCTGCGATCCGCGCCTTACCGGCCCCCAAAGGCCAAGTGCCGATCATTGCGGTGACGGCCAACAAAGAGGCCGGTGCCCGTACCCGTGCCATGCAGGCGGGGATGAATGATTATCTGACGAAGCCGATCGATCATGGGCTGCTTCACCGGGTCTTGGACCGTTATCTGCCGCCCGATCGGGGCCTTGCGGGTCGACCGAATCCCGCCTCGCCCGCCTTCGAGCCGCCCCTCGCCGATAAGGATGGCGACGGATATTTGCCGCCGTTGATCGATGCGGTGCGGCTGCGGCATTTGGCAAGCCTCATTCCGCCCGACCGGTTCAGTCGGCTGTTGGAGACGTTTCTGGCCGAAATGGCGGCCCATCTCGATCATTTGCAACAGGGACCGCCCGGCAATGTGCGCATCGCGCACGATATGGCCGGAACATGCGCCAATTACGGCTTTGGTCGCTGCGAGATGGTGGCCCGTCAATTGATGCGGGTTTGGGAAGAAACGCCTGACGACCCCGCCCGGGCCACCTTGGCCGATCTTGAAGAATGTTTCGTGGCAAGCCGTGATCAGCTTATAATGTTGCAATGCAACACTACGGAGACTCTGCATAATACATCGCAGGTGAGGACAAAAGCATGAATGGTTAAGAAATATTGTTTCTAAAAATCTGGATAATTTGCGCAACACTGCATGATATTGCGCGCCGTGTCGCCGCTTCATTGCTTTTTTTGTTTTCCCACCTAACAAGATTGAGAAGTTTTGCCGGTTCATCTAGGTATGGATGACGCATTGATCGATCTTGAGCTTTTGGGAGGGGCTCATCCATGGCACTCGCGGCAGTCACCCTCGACGATAAATACCTGCTTGAGACGGGACGGATTTACCTGACGGGGATTCAGGCCCTGGTTCGACTGCCGATGATGCAGCGCCAACGGGATCTTGCGGCGGGGCTGAATACGGCCTGCTTCATTTCAGGCTATCGCGGCTCGCCGTTGGGTGCGCTCGATCAGTCGCTGTGGGGGGCGGCAAAGCATCTCAAGAAAGAACATGTCCACTTCATGCCTGGCCTCAACGAGGATTTGGCGGCGACCGCCGTTTGGGGCAGTCAGCAGGTGAATATGTACGAGGGCGCCAAGTATGATGGCGTCTTTTCCATGTGGTACGGCAAGGGGCCGGGGGTCGATCGGTGCGGCGACGTGTTCAAACATGCCAATGCGGCCGGCACCTCTCCCCATGGTGGCGTGCTGGTCTTGGCCGGCGACGATCATTCGGCGAAATCATCGACCTTGCCGCATCAATCCGAATATACTTTCATGGATGCCTGCATTCCCGTCCTGAACCCCTCGGGCGTGCAGGAAATTCTGGATTATGGGCTCTTGGGTTGGGCGCTCTCGCGTTATAGCGGTGCCTGGGTTGCCCTAAAGACCATCGCCGAGACGGTCGATAGTTCGGGTTCCGTGTCGGTGTCGCCGGATCGGGTCAAGATCGTCATTCCCGACGATTTCGAGATGCCGGTCGACGGGGTCAATATCCGCTGGCCGGATACGCCGCTCGAACAGGAATATCGTCTGCATAAATACAAGCTTTATGCAGCACTCGCCTTTGCCCGTGCCAATAAGCTCGATCGGGTCGTGATCGATAGTCCCCACCCGCGTTTCGGCATCGTGACCACCGGCAAATCCTATCTCGATGTGCGCCAAGCCTTGGACGATCTCGGCATTGACGAGGCCTATGCCGCCGAACTGGGGATCAGGGTCTATAAAGTCGGCATGTCCTGGCCGCTCGAACGCGAGGGGATCCGCCATTTCGCCGAGGGTCTCGAAGAAATTCTGGTGGTCGAGGAAAAACGCGCGGTCATCGAAAATCAATTGAAGGAACAATTGTACAATTGGCGCGAAGACGTGCGCCCGCGCGTCGTCGGCAAATTCAACGAAGAGCGGGAATGGATTCTGCCGTCGACCTCGGAAATCAGTCCGGCGACGATTGCAAAGGTGATTGCGGCGCGGATCGCGCGTTTCCATACCAGTGCCCGCATCGAGGAACGGTTGAAGTTCCTGGCCGCCAAAGAAGAGCAACTGGCCCGGCTGAAACCGGCCGTCGCCCGCGTGCCGTGGTTCTGTTCCGGCTGCCCGCACAATAGCTCGACCCAGGTGCCGGACGGCAGTCGGGCGATGGGCGGTATCGGATGTCACTACATGGTGACCTGGATGCCCGGTCGCAATACCTCGACCTTTACTCAGATGGGTGGCGAAGGGGTGCCGTGGATCGGTCAGGCCCCCTTCACCGAAACGCCTCATCTGTTCGCGAATTTGGGCGATGGGACCTACAATCATTCCGGCGCGCTCGCGATCCGGGCTGCGATTGCTGCCAAGGTCAATATCACCTATAAGATTCTGTTCAACGATGCCGTGGCTATGACCGGCGGCCAACGCCATGACGGCGAAACCCTGACCGTGACGGCGATTGCCCAGCAGGTTTGGGCCGAGGGGATCGCGAAACTCGTCATCGTCACCGACGATCCGAACAAATATCCCCTGACCACCGGCTTTCCGCCCCATACCCCGATCTATCCGCGCGACAAACTCGAAGAAGTCCAATGCGAGCTGCGCGATATACCGGGTGTGACGGTTTTGATCTACGATCAGACCTGTGCGGCGGAAAAGCGCCGTCGGCGCAAGCGGGGCCTGATGGTCGATCCGCCGAAACGGGTCGTCATCAATGATGAAGTCTGCGAAGGCTGCGGGGATTGTTCCAAGAAATCGAACTGCTTGTCCGTGGTACCGGTCGAAACCGAATTCGGACGCAAGCGCGAGATCGATCAATCCTCCTGCAACAAGGATATGAGCTGCGTCAACGGCTTCTGTCCGAGTTTCGTGACGGTTCACGGCGGTAAGCTGCGCAAGAACAAGGGGGCCGGCGGGGCTGCTGCCATGCCTTTGCCGGTGCCTGCTCTGCCCAGCCTCGATCGGCCATACGGTATTTTGGTGACGGGGGTCGGCGGGACCGGGGTCGTCACCATCGGTGCCTTGCTCGGCATGGCGGCCCATCTCGAAGGCAAGGGTGTATCGGTCCTGGATATGACCGGCCTTGCGCAAAAGGGCGGGGCCGTTTTCAGCCATATTCGCATCGCCGAGCGCCCGGAAGACATTGCCGCCGTGCGCATTGCCGCAGGCGGGGCCAATCTCTTGCTGGGCTGCGACAATCTGGTGGCGGCCAATACGGATGGTCTCTCTAAAATCGAACGGGGGACGACGAAGGCGATCATCAACAGTGCCGAGACGATCACCGGCGGCTTTACCGTCGATCCCGACTTACGCTTTCCGACCGATGCGACCCGACAAGCCTTGATCGAGGCCGCCGGTGAAGAGGGTGTGACCTTCTTGGATGCGAGCCGCCTTGCCGTCGGCCTGTTGGGCGATTCGATTGCGGCCAATCTCTTCTTGCTGGGTTATGCGTGGCAAAAGGGATTGATCCCTCTGTCGTCCGAGGCGATCGAGCGGGCGATCGAACTCAACAACGTCGCCATCGCCTTCAATAAGCAATCGTTCCAATGGGGTCGCCGGGCAGCAGTCGATCTTGCCGCCGTCGAAGCCATCGCCAAGCCGAAAGCGGCGGCCTCGGGCAGCCGTGTTCTGTCGGAAACCTTGGATGACGTGATCGCGCGTCGGGTGAGCGAGCTTACCGCGTATCAGGATGCCGCCTATGCCGCCAAGTATCGTCATGCGGTCGAGCGGATTCGCAAGATCGAAGGCGATCGGTTCAGAGGGGCAACGGCCTTGACCGATGCGGTTGCCCGGGCACTTTACAAACTGATGGCCTATAAGGACGAGTATGAAGTCGCCCGGCTTTATACGAACGGTCGTTTCTTGCAACGGGTAGCCGAACAGTTCGAAGGGGATTATACCCTGGAATTCCATCTGGCCCCGCCGCTTTTGGCGGAGCGCGATCCCGTCAAGGGGCATCTGAAGAAACGGACCTACGGTCCGTGGATGTTGAAGGCGTTCGGTTTGTTGGCGCATTTCAAATCATTGCGCGGTGGTCGATTCGATATTTTCGGGTACAGTGACGAACGCAAGATGGAACGGCGCCTCATCGTCGAGTATTGCGCCATTCTCGAGGAAATCGGTGAGCGTCTGTCGGAACGGACCTATGACACGGCCCTTCAACTGGCGAAATTGCCCGAGCGCATGCGGGGTTACGGCCATGTGAAGGAAGCCAACGTAAAGGCGGCCAAACAGGCTGAGACGCTACTTTTGGAAACCTTGCGCAATCCGCGTAGTGCGGTTTTGGCTGCCGAATGATGGGGTAATGGGTTGAAAACGGGTTTTGGTGCGTGTCAAAGCCCGATTTTCGGTCGAAACGGTGCCAAAGTGATGTCTCTTAGGCATAAACATGTGTCAAACTTGTTGCGTAATGGGCCATGAACACCGCATCTTTGCGGCAAGAATGATCGCTGCGACAGGGCAGCATAAAAGGGGATCCAACTTGATGTCGAACTTCCGTACCGTCCTTGGTTATGGTGCCGCCGCCGCCGCACTTCTCATGATCGCAGCGCCCTTGGCCGATGCTCAGCAGCTCGCCGATCAACAGGTCTATCGCCGGGGCAACGGTTCGGAACCGCAAAGTATGGATCCGCATCTGTCGGAAAATACCCAAGACAGCAATATTCAACGCGATCTCTATGAAACGCTTGTCATCCTGGACAAGGATACCCGTCCCGTCCCGGGCAATGCCGAAAGCTGGTCGATCAGCCCCGACGGCAAGGTTTATACCTTCAAGATTCGGGCAAACGCCAAATGGTCGAACGGCGATGATTTCACCGCCGACGATCTCGTGTGGAGCTGGCGGCGGGCGGTCGATCCGAATACCGGCTCGAAATATTCCTTCCTCTATTATCCGATCGTGAATGCCGAAGAAATCTCGACCGGCAAGATCAAGGATCTCACCGCGATGGGGGTCCGCGCGGTCGACAAGAAAACATTCGAAGTCACGTTGAAATCGCCGACCGCGTATTTCCTGCCGCTTTTGGCCCATGGCCGCTTTTCGCCCTTGCACCGGGCCAGTGTGGAAAAATTCGGCAAAGAATTTACCCGCGTTGCCAATCTCGTTTCGAATGGGGCCTTCAATTTGAAAGAGGCAACGCCCCAATCGCGCGTGGTTCTGGTCAAGAACCCGACCTATTGGGATGCGGCGAACGTCAAGCTGAACGAAGTGCAGTTTTTCCCGATCGAAAACGAAAACGAAGAATTCAAGAGCTATCGCGCCGGTGGTCTCGACTATACCAATATCGTGCCGAGCGATCAGGTCGAATTTATCCGCAAGGAATTCTCCAAGGAACTTCAGGTGACGCCGTTCCTTGGTTCTTATTATATCGGTATGAACACCACGCGTATGCCGTTTAAGGATAATGTCAAGCTGCGCCAAGCCTTGTCCATGGTGATCGACCGCGAGACGATCGTGACCAAATTGACCAAGCTTGGCGAACAACCGGCCTATACCTGGGTCCCGCCGGGCATTCCAGGCTATACCAGCCAGGAAGTCGAGTGGAAGAATAAGACCCTGCCGGAACGCATTGCGCTTGCAAAGCAGCTCTATCAAGAGGCGGGCTATAGCGCCAGCAACCCGTTGAAACTCGAACTGCGCTACAACACGTCGGAAAATCACAAGCGCATCATGATTGCGGTTGCGCAAATGTTGAAGACCAATTTGGGCGTGCAGGTCAGCTTGGTCAATGAAGAGTTCAAGGTTTTCCTGGACAATCGCAACGAGAAGAAAATCACCGAGGCTTTCCGCGCCGGTTGGATCGCCGACTATGCCGATCCGAATTCGTTCATGGAACTGCTGCAATCCGATGCCGGTTTGAACGATATGGGCTATTACAATGGCGATTACGACAAGTTGGTGAAACAGGCCGCCCTGACGGTGGATCCGCCGGCCCGTGCCCAGTTGTTGCAAGAAGCCGAAAAGCTTGTCATGCGCGATATGCCGATGATCCCGCTTTATACCTATGTGAACAAGCACTTGGTGAAGCCGTACGTGAACGGCTATGCCACCAACCTGTTGGACTATAACTATTCAAAGTTCGTGTCTCTCGCAAAGCATTGATCGCCCTTGGGGTGTCCCGGTACGACGGGGCACCCCATCGCCTGTGCTGAAAAACGCGGTATTTTCCCGTTCTTTTAGGCGGGAGAAATGTCGTAAGACTGAACGGACGGACCAGTTTTGGTCGGTCTTGCCCCTGCACCCGGACCACCCGCCATGCTCACCTTTGTAACACGACGACTTTTGAGTGCGATCCCGACGATTTTTGTGATCATCACCTTGTCCTTCGTGATGATCCATTCCGTACCGGGCGGCCCTTTTTCCAGCGAACGGGCAGTGCCGCCTGAAATCGCTGCGAATTTGAACCGGGTCTATCATCTCGATCAGCCCTTGTTCGTCCAGTACCTGCTCTATCTTCAGAGTATCCTCGTCGGCGATTTCGGTCCCTCGTTCGTCTATAAGGACCGTACCGTGACGGAGTTGATCGCGGGCGGGTTGCCGGTTTCGTTGCAGTTGGGCCTCGTCGCCATCCTGCTCGCCGTATTGATTGGGAGCAGTCTCGGCACGATCGCCGCCCTTCGCCAGAATACCAATACGGATTTTCGCCTGATGGGCGTCTCGATGATCGGCATCACGATCCCGAATTTCGTGATGGCCCCGATCTTGACCTTGGTGATTGGGGTTTATTGGGGCTTGCTGCCGACCGATGGCTGGGGCGATGGGAACGAGATCAAGTATAAGGTCTTGCCGATGGTCGCCCTGTGCCTGCCGCAAATATCTTATATCGCGCGTCTGACCCGTGGCAGCATGATCGAAGTACTGCGTTCCAATTATATCCGCACGGCCAAGGCGAAGGGTCTGTCCGAGTGGCGGATCATTACCAAACATGCCGCCCGCGGTGCGTTCCTGCCGGTGGTTTCTTATCTAGGGCCTGCGGCGGCGGGCATCATTACCGGCTCCGTCGTGGTCGAGAAGATCTTTTCGATTCCAGGGATCGGCAGTTATTTTATTCAAGGTGCGCTCAATCGCGACTATACATTGGTGATGGGAACGGTGGTTCTTTATTCCGTGATCATTATTTCGTTTAATGCGATCGTCGATTTGCTGTATGGCATCCTCGATCCGAAACTCGCTGCACGCTGAGGCCTTGGGAAATCACCATGACTGTCACCTCCGTTGATAATGTTCAGGCATCTGAACAGGTCCAAGGCATCAGCCTGTTTCAAAGTGCGATGCGCCGTCTGATCGCCAATCGGGCGGCCATGGCGGGTCTTTTCATGTTGCTGTTGATGGGGGCCTTGGCGCTCTTCTCCTTCGTGCTTGGACCTGATGCGATCGAGAATACCGATATCAACAATATCTCGACCCCCCCCGATTTTGCCGCTGGTTACTATTTCGGCACCGACAGTAACGGCCGCGATCTCTTGGCCCGGACGTTCTACGGGACGCGCATTTCCTTGATGATCGGGCTCGTCGCCTCTCTGGTCAGCCTGTCGATCGGCGTCAGTTACGGGGCGATTTCCGGCTTTTTGGGTGGGACGGTCGACAATGTGATGATGCGCATCGTCGATATTCTCTATTCCTTGCCATTCATTTTCTTCGTGATTTTGCTGACGGTTTATTTCGGTCGCGAAATCATTTTGATGTTCGTCGCGATCGGTGCGGTCGAATGGCTCGACATGGCGCGGATCGTGCGCGGTCAGACCATGTCCTTGAAGCACCGGGAATTCATTGAGGCGGCGAATGCGTTCGGCGTTTCCAACTTGAACATCGTGCGTCGTCACATCATCCCGAACACGCTCGGGCCCGTGGTCGTGTTCCTGACCTTGACGGTGCCGCGCGTGATCTTGATCGAATCCTTCCTGTCGTTTCTGGGGCTTGGCGTTCAAGAGCCGGCGACCAGTCTCGGCGTGTTGATCAATGAGGGGGCGGCCAAGATGGAAAGTGCGCCTTGGGCGCTGCTGTTCCCGGCCGGTTTCCTGACCATCATCCTCTTTTCCTTTAATTTTCTGGGTGACGGCTTGCGTGACGCCCTTGATCCGAAGGACCGCTGATGTCGAGCTTGGCCCCAGAAAGACAGAGCCAAAAAATGGCACAAGATCCTGCTTTGCTGTCGGTTGAAAATCTGGAAACCCGGTTTTCAACCCATGACGGGACGGTGAATGCCGTCAATGCGATCAATTTCACGATCAAGAAGGGCGAAACCGTCGGGATCGTCGGTGAATCGGGCTCCGGTAAAAGCCAGGTTCTGATGACGATCATGGGGTTGCTGCCTAATAATGGCCGCGCCACCGGCAGCGTGAAATTCGATGGGAAAGAAATTTTAGGCATTCCCAAGGACGAATTGAACGAATTGCGCGGTACGCGCATGTCGATGATTTTTCAAGACCCGATGACCGCTCTCAATCCCTATCTCAAGATTGGGGAACAATTGGTCGAGGTCTTGACCTTTCATCGCAATATCGCGGGCAAGGCGGCGGTGACGGCGGCCCTCAAGATGTTGGAACAGGTGCATATTCCCGAACCCGAAAAACGCCTGAACCAATATCCCCATGAATTGTCCGGCGGTATGCGCCAACGGGTTATGATCGCGATGGGGATGATGGGCAAACCCGATCTCTTGATCGCGGACGAGCCGACCACGGCACTCGACGTGACGATTCAGGCCGAGATTCTGGACCTGCTCAAGGAACAACAGCAGATTACCGGCAATGCCATTATCCTCGTCACCCATGATCTCGGGGTCGTGGCCGGTCTCTGCGACCGCGTGATGGTGATGTATGGCGGTCGGATCGTGGAACAGGGGGATGTGCAGGATATTTTCTATCGCCCCCTGCACCCCTATACCAAGGCTCTGCTGCAATCCATGCCGCGCCTGGACGATGCGACCGATGGGGAAATGCCGACCATTCCGGGTCAGCCGCCGAACCTGATGCGCCTGCCCCAGGGCTGCGCCTTTGCCGCCCGGTGCAGCTATGTGAGCGAGCCCTGTCGCCAAGCCGTTCCGCCGAGCCGCATGATCGGTGCCAATCGGCAGACGGCCTGTCTGCGCGATCATTTGTCTTGAGGAATGGGTCCGATGAACGCAAAAACCCCTTTGTTGAGCGTGCGTGACCTGCGCGTGCATTTTCCGTTGAAATCCGGCCTGTTCACGGCACCCCGGGTCGTCAAGGCGGTCGATGGCGTGTCCTTCGATCTTTATGCCGGTGAAACCCTGGGCGTGGTCGGCGAATCCGGTTGCGGCAAATCCACTCTGGGCCGGGCCGTCCTGCAATTGATCCGTTCGACCGGCGGCAATGTGGTGTGGTTGGGTCAGGATCTGACCAAGGCCAAGGCAGCGGAGTTGCGCGGCCTGCGCCGGGATATGCAGATTATTTTCCAAGACCCCCTGGCCGCTCTCGATCCTCGGATGACGGTGGGCTCGATCGTGGCCGAACCGCTCGACACGTTCGAGCCGAATCTGCCGCGTGAAGAAAAAGAAAAACGCGTGGCCGAGGCGATGCGCCGGGTCGGCCTGTCGCCCAATCTGATCAATCGCTATCCCCATGAATTTTCCGGCGGCCAATGTCAGCGGATCGGCATTGCCCGGGCGATGATTTTAAAGCCGAAATTGGTGGTCTGCGACGAGCCGGTGTCGGCCCTCGACGTGTCGATCCAGGCCCAGATCATCAATCTGCTGCGCAAATTGCAGCGCGAGGAAAACCTGGCCCTGATTTTCATCTCGCATAACCTGTCGGTCGTCCGCCTGATCAGCGATCGGGTGATGGTGCTTTATCTCGGCAAGGTGGCCGAGATGGCGGATCGTGCGTCGATCTATAGCGATCCGCGTCATCCCTATACCCAGGCCCTGCTGTCTGCCGTGCCGATTCCCGATCCCGATCTCGAACGCAAGAAGGTGCGGGTTAAGTTGACCGGCGACTTGCCATCCCCGATCAATCCACCGTCGGGTTGCGTGTTCCGCACCCGCTGCCCCTTGGCGATGGAGAAATGCACCGACACGCCGCCGGTCTTGGAAACGGTCAGTCCCGGCCACACGGTGTCCTGTCATCGCTGGAAAGAGGCGATTTCCCTGCTTCAGGCGGCATCGGCCGCGTGATCGGCCGAAAGCAGCCGACTTGCTATCATTAAAAAACCCCCTTCGCACAATGCCCTGTGTGAGGGGGGTTTTGATTCATGCTAGGTATCTTTCGTTAACCGCCGAAATTCGGTTTGCGCTTTTCAAAGAAGGCTTGGATCGCCTCTTTCAGTTCAGGCGATTGCAGTTGTTGGGCGAAGACGACGGATTCTTCGGCCATACGGGTTGCCGTGCTGGCCCCATCGGTTTTCATCAAACGCTTGGTCGCAAGCAGTGCCTGGGGCGGTTTTGCCGCAAGGGCGGCCACGATCTGGGCCACCGCCGCATCAAGCTCGCTATCTTCGACCAACCGATTGACGAGGCCGATCCTGTGGGCGGTCGCCCCATCGATGGCATCACCCAACAGCAGCAGTTCCGCCGCCCGGTGATAGCCGATGAGCCGGGGCAAGAGGAGGGAACTGGCGGCTTCCGGGACGAGGGCCAGATTGACGAAGGGCAGTTGCAGGCGGGCACTCTTGGCGGCGACGATGAGATCGCAATGGAGCAGCATGGTGGTGCCGATGCCGACGGCCGCCCCCTGAATCCCGGCGACCACGATCTTGGATGCGCTCGAAAGGGCCTTCAGATACTGCATCACCGGGGAATCGGGGGTGGCGGGCGGTGCCGATCCATCGTGCCCCGCACTGCGGGTGAGAAAATCTTGCAGGTCGTTGCCGGATGTGAAGCTGTCGCCCGCCCC
Source organism: Aliidongia sp. (assembly GCA_036821645.1). Lineage (GTDB taxonomy): Bacteria > Pseudomonadota > Alphaproteobacteria > ATCC43930 > CGMCC-115725 > DAISJD01. Next base: position 3,383 of record DAISJD010000070.1, on the reverse strand, counting down.
GCGCAGCACGATGATGCGCACGGTGGGATCGGATTCGGCCTGCTGCAAGGCGGCGGTGGCCGCGCGATACATGGCAAAGGTCAGGGCGTTTTTCTTATCCGGTCGATTGAACCGGATCGTCACGACCGGCCCCGCTTGTTCGACCGCAACGAAGGTGGATTGATCGTCTGCCATAGAAACCTCCCCTTATAAATATATATATATGGTCGGACGGTGACAGGTATTCATGTCAAATTCAACCCGGTTTGCGCGCGCTAAAAAAACCTGCGATCGCTTGTTTCAATTCAGGCGATTGTAACTGATTGCCGAGGACCGCATATTCTGCGGCCATACTATCGGCGATCCAGGTCGGGTCGGGTCGGATCAGGCGTTTGGTGGCACCGAGCGCGTTCGGCGGCTTTGCGGCCAAGGTGGTGACAAGGTCGGCGACGGTGCGATCCAATGCGTCCGCTGTCACCACCCGGTTGACGAGGCCCAGGTCGAGAGCCGCCTCGGCATCGATGGCCTCCCCCAACAACAAGAGTTCGGCGGCCCGATGATGGCCGATGAGCCAAGGCAGCAGGCGGGAACTGGCGGCTTCCGGGACGAGGGCCAGATTGACGAAGGGCAGATGCAGGCGCGTCTTCGCGGCGGCGATGACGAGATCGCAGTGCAGTAGCATGGTGCATCCGATGCCCAAGGCCGCCCCTTGGATGCCTGCGACCAAAATTTTGGAGGATTGGGTCAGCGTTGACAGAAATTCGACGCCCGGTGCCGTGGGGCCGATTTCGGGGTTGGCGAGGAAATCGTGCAGATCATGGCCGGCGGCGAAACAATCGCCCACACCGCCGAACAGGATGATGCGCACGGTGGGGTCCGTTTCCGCCTGGCGCAAGGCGGCGGTCACCGCCCGATACATGGGGCGGGTGAGGGCATTTTTCTTGTCCGGTCGATTGAACCGGATCGCGAGGACGGGCCCCTGTCGTTGGATCAGGACCAGGGGGGATTGATCGGTGGGCATGGGGCACCATCTCCTTCATTCTGGGCGTTACCGGGGGCGCCAGGCCCCGGCACCGATCAAGCGGGCATCAAACCGCCGGTGCCGGTAGAATTTCCGCTTCGCATGCGCCGAACCCGATCGACACGGCCCCCGGCCGCGCGGCGCGGGCCCGCATGATTACCCGGTCGCCATCTTCGAGGAAGCGCCGTTCCTCGTCCGAGGCAAGCCGGATCGGCTTCGTGCCGCGCCAGGTGATTTCGAGCAGCGAGCCGAAACTATCAGGCGTGGTGCCGGAAATCGTCCCCGTGCCGAGGAGATCGCCGGGATTGAGATTGCAGCCGCCGCTGGCGTGATGGGTGACGAGCTGTGCCGGCGACCAATAGAGGGCCGTGGCCGTGCCATGGGAAAGCCGTTCCGGTGCCAGCCCCAGCGCCCGCATGCGGGGGGTAGAAAGGAACACGTCGAGCCCGATATCAAAGGCCCCCATCGCTTGATCTTGGGCATCGGCGAGATAGGGCAGGGGGGCGGGATCGTCCGCGGGCCGCGGATTTTGGGCCGTGCGGAAGGGGGCAAGCGCCTCCATCGTAACGATCCAGGGCGACAGGGTGGTGGCGAAATTCTTGGCTAAAAACGGTCCGAGCGGTTGATATTCCCACCCTTGAACGTCGCGGGCCGACCAATCGTTCAAAAGACAGAGCCCGAACAGGTGATCGTCGGCTTGGCGGATCGCGATCGGTGTGCCTTGAGGGTTGCCGGGGCCGACCCAGATGCCCAATTCCAACTCGTAATCGAGATTGCGCGACGGGCCGAAACTGGGTTCGGTCTCTTGGGGGCCTTTGCGTTGACCGTTGGGGCGACGCACGGCAACCCCGCTCGCATTGATCGACGAGGACCGGCCATGATAGCCGATCGGGACGTATTTGTAGTTCGGCATCAAGGGTTGATCGGGGCGCAGCAATTGACCGACATTGCGGGCATGGTTGATGCCTGCGTAAAAATCCGTGTAATCCCCGATCCGGGCTGGCAGATGCAGGGTCGCCGTTGCCGCCGGATGCAGACAAGCAGCGACGCGTGCCCGCTCATGGGCGGATGTTTCCATGAGGTCGAACACGGCATGACGTAAGGCGACCCGATGGGACTTGCCCAACCCCATCAAAGGGTTGAGCGTATCGCCAGCAGCGGCCTCTGCGGCAATGAGGGCATCACCCCGCAGCAACCCCGCAGCCGCAAGGGCTGCGAGGTCCAGGATCTGATCGCCGATGGCGACGCCGCCGCGTGGCGTGCCGCCGGGCGGGCTGAAGATACCGAACGGCAGGTTCTGAAGCGGGAAATCCGTCTCGCCGTCATTGGCGCTCTCTACCCAGGAACGACGGGTGGCATCATGGGTGCGATCGCAGGCGGTCATGCGCGGTCTTTCTTGAAGGAATTCGGGAATCCGGCCCAGCAGGCATCGTAATTGGCCTGACGATCGGGACTGGCCATGGCCTGTGCACTCGGGCGGATCACGGCGCGGGTTTCGAACATGAAGGCCAAGGTATGATCGATCTTATGCGGGGCAAGATCGACGGCGACGGCGCGTTCATAGCTCGTCAGATCGGGGCCATGGCCCGACATGCAATTATGGAGCGAGGCACCGCCCGGACTGAACCCGTCGGCCTTCGCGTCGTAGGCACCATGGATCAGGCCCATGAATTCATTCATGAGATTGCGATGGAACCAGGGCGGACGAAACGTGTGTTCGGCCACCATCCAGCGCGGCGGGAAGATCACGAAATCGACATTCGCCATGCCGGGCACTTCGGACGGTGCGGTCAGGACCGTGAAGATCGACGGATCGGGGTGATCGAAACTGACCGTGCCGATCGTATTGAACCGGGCAAGGTCGTATTTATAAGGGGCGTAATTGCCGTGCCAGGCGACGACATCGAACGGCGAATGGGCAAGATCCGTGGTCCAAAGATGGCCCATGAATTTTTGCACGATTTCGACCGGACGATCCCGATCCTCATAAGCGGCAACGGGGGTTAGGAAATCGCGGGGATTGGCAAGACCGTTCGATCCGATCGGTCCGAGATCGGGCAGGCGGAAGGGGGTTCCGTAATTTTCACAAATATATCCCCGTGCAGCCCCGTCTTTGAGATGCACAGCAAAGCGCATGCCGCGCGGCAAAACCGCGATTTCGCCGGGGGCGACATCCAACAAGCCGCATTCGGTGACGATCCGTAAGGCGCCTTGTTGCGGTACCAACAGCATTTCGCCGTCGGCCGTGAAGAAGGCGCGATCCACCATCGATCGATTGGCGGTATAGAGCAGGATGCCGACCCCGGTTCCTGCCGATGGATCGCCATTGCCGCCCATCGTATAGAGCCCTTCGATGAAATCGGTGGGGGCATCGGGGATGGGG
>DAISJD010000069.1:0-16276 GCA_036821645.1 Aliidongia sp. | reverse complement strand
GGCGGGGGTTGCCTCTTGGCCATGGCCCATGCCACCATCGCCGAGGTGATCTCGCCGCGCGAACGGGGTAAATATCAGGCCTATATCGCCAGCGTGTTTGCAACGGCCAGTGTCGCCGGTCCCGTGCTTGGCGGATTGTTCGTTGATTATTTGAGTTGGCGCTGGGCCTTTTGGATCAATTTGCCGCTTGGGGTTGCGGCCTTTTTGTCAGCCGAAATCAGTTTGCGACGCCTCAAGGCAAAACGGGTGCGCCACGAGATCGATTATTGGGGGGCGATGTTGATCGTCTCGGCCGTTCTGTGCATTCTGTTGATCACCACGATGGGCGGGGTTCAGGTGGCGTGGCAATCGCCGGTGATTTACAGTCTGGCCGGTGCGGCCCTCGTGTTATTCGCCCTATGCGTCTTTCAGGAACGGCGTGCTGCAGAGCCGATCTTGCCGCCGCGCCTGTTTGCCAATCCGGTGTTCGTCACGGGCAATCTTACCAATCTGTTGACCGGGGCATCGATGTTGGGCGGGACGATTTATGTGCCGCTTTATCTGCAACTTCTGTTCGGACTCGAAGCGCGCGAGGCGGGGTTGATGCTGATTCCCCTCAGTGCCGGGACCGTCGTCGGTGCCGTGACGGCCGGGCGATGGATGGCGGCCAGCGGGCGCTACAAACGCTTTCCACTGTTGGGATTATCGGTTGCGACCCTGTCTAGCCTCACCCTTGCCACGACCGATATCGGGACATCGCTGGTCGTGGTCGGATGCCTGTTGGCCTCGACGGGGATCGGTATTGGGTTGGTATTGCCGGTGATGCTCGTCGCGGTGCAAAATGCCATGGAATATCGCGATCTTGGCAGTGGTACGGCGTCGATCTCGTTCTTTCGATCCATGGGGGGGTCTTTCGGGGTGGCCTTATTGGGGGCCGTGCTGATCGCCCAGTTGAATGCGCTTCTGCCGCCGTCTGCCGATGGATCGGGGGTGATGCCGGGCCTGCGGCTGTTGCATCAAGGTGTGGAAGGCATACACCAACTGAACCCGGCTCTAAGACTGGCCTATGGGAATGCCGTGGCCCAGGCGTTCCATTGGGTTTTTTCCGTGTCGGCCCTGACCCAATTTATGGCCCTCTGTGCGGCATGCCTGCTGAAAGAGGTACCGTTACGCACGAACATCAATGCCGCCGCTGCGCAAGGGGCGGCCGATTGACGGGGGGCCCGCTTGCCCATGCAGTGGGGCCGACGGGGCGTTTTTGACGACGATCGGCGATCAGTAAACGCCCTTGTCTGTGACACCCCGGCGATTACGGGACATAGAGATAGGCGATCGTGCTTTCCCCATTAATCCGATCGGCGATCGTGCGGCTTTGCTCTTTAAATCCAAGGGCAAGGATGGCTTGTTGCATTGCGTGGTTCTTTTCATGCGTCGTTATTGTAAATCGGCTTCCCTCATAGAGAGACAGCAGTTTTTGCATCAATGATTTGATGCAACCCTGATTTCTATATTCTTTTGCAGTGAAGCAAAACCCAATCTCGATCAAATTATCTGGCAGAAACCGAAAATCAAGATAACTGATGACGCGTTTATCATCAGGCGATCTGATGACGAGACTTTTATAGATATTTTGTTGCAGGCCATCGACGATAAAGTCTTTTACTGATTTCCCCCAATATTTTTTGGGTAGAAAATCATTATAGTCAATAAAATTAACAACCTCTTCTATTTCCTTTTGCGAGATGAAATAGAAATCAAAATCATTTTTTTTACCATGATATGCTCTTTTTTTATTTTTATTTAATTTTTTTGATAAATCATTGCTATAAAAAGAGTTTTTTGTAAAAGAACTGTAGAAGCTCCTGTCAACGTGTATGGCGCACATGATTTTCCCCCTTGTTAGAGAATCAAATGCTAGTATTTTTTCTTAGATATTCAACATAAAACAACATAAAATTTTAATTTATCTTTTTAAATTGTATTAATTATTAATTTTTTCTATAAATTGCTAATCCATATTCATCATAAACAATTCTTGATTGTGCTTCTCAGTATCGGTAGGTTCATTGAAAATTAATTTTATTAGGGAACAATTCGTGATGAATATTCGAGGAGTTGGAAATGACCAAAATTTTAGATTTTTTAAATAATCTTCTTTTCATCAATAACAATGCAAAACCGGTGCCTAAAGATAATAAGGTAAAGAATATAACTGGAAAGTCGCAAGAAAGAATAGAAAATGAAAAAAAAATTTTAGATGCACGGCGAAAAATTCTTGAAAATATGAGCAAAATTGACGAAAAAAATAATTCTAAAAATAAAATACTGAATGAAATTGATAAAGACGCATCAAGAGTTACTGATGTTGTTAGAAGTATACTTCAAAATGAAATAAAAAAATAAATATTAAATTCAAAAGAGATTTTAAAAAAATCTTGATTTTTTTAATAGTTTTGCAAGACTGCACATCCGGTCATTTAGGATGTCAATCATGTCTGAAATAAATAATTTTGGCCATAAAGATCCATTATCAGGGATAGACCGCCTGATCGCCTTGATGGCGCGGTTGCGCAGGCCCGTCGATGGATGTCCTTGGGATCTGGAACAAAACTTTAAAACCATCGCTCCTTATACAATCGAAGAGGCCTATGAGGTGGCGGATGCGATTGAAAGAGAGAATTTAAATGACTTAAAAGACGAGTTGGGAGATCTTTTGTTTCAAGTCGTGTTTCACAGTCAGATGGCGGCGGAACAGGGTTTGTTTTCTTTTGATGCGGTTGCCCATCATTGCACCGATAAAATGGTCCGCCGACATCCGCATATTTTTAAGGCATCGACAGAATCGGTGGTTTTGGCGGCGACGGATGATGACCGCGCAGGCGACGGCGAAAACCAGATCGCGACACAGGTGGCGACGTGGGAAAAAATCAAAGAACAGGAACGACGCGACAAACAGGCGGGGCAAGCCTTTGAACGCGCCTCGGAACTTGGGGCGTTATCCGGCGTCCCTGTCAATCTGCCCGCCTTGACGCGGTCGGTTAAAATTCAGAAACGGGCGGCCCGCGTTGGGTTCGATTGGCCAGAGATCGAACCGGTATTTGCCAAGATCGATGAAGAAATTCACGAGGTGCGCGATGCCCTATCCGCCGATTGCGCCGCGCCGCGCGTTGATGAGGAAATCGGCGATCTTCTCTTTGCCGTGACGAACCTCGCCCGCCATCTGTCCGTTGATCCCGAAGGGGCCCTGCGTCGGGCGACGGCGAAGTTCGAACGGCGTTTCGCCGCAATGGAGCAGCGCGCCCGTGCCGAAGGCCAGGACTTTGCCGCGCTGACCCTTGATCAGCAGGAATCACTCTGGGGTGCAGTAAAGCAGGCGGCCGCATCAAGGGTCACCGATCCCCGCCAATAAGGCTTGCTTCTCACACCCAAAGCACCCGCGCTCAGCACAGGAACAGTTCCATGGATCAACCCGCAGCGCAGTATCGCACCTTTCGGGACTTTTATCCTTTTTATCTTACCCAGCACCAGGATCCGATCTGTAAAAATCTCCATTATGCTGGCTCTGCCATGACCCTTGGTCTTGCCGCTTTTATCCTGTTCATTGGCAACGCGGTTTGGTTGTTGGTCTTGCCCCTCATCGGATATGGGTTTGCCTGGATCGGTCATTTTTTCTTTGAAAAGAACAAGCCTGCAACCTTTACCTATCCGTTCTATAGTTTTATGGGTGATTGGGTCATGTTTGCCGAATGGATTCTGCAAAAAAAATTGATTTGATAAGTATTATAATACCACAAACATGTTTTCTGCCAGTGTTATGCGTATCTTATTACCACAATAAAATAGATTTTTATTGTGGTAATAAATATTTATCACGGATTTTATCTATGATATGGTCATTGTAGACCATGGATGGTGATGCGATGCGTGATGACAGTTATATTGCTGCGACGCGGTTCGGACTGGGTCCGCGTCCCGATGATGACGCGGCCCTTGACGCTCATCCGATGCAGTGGCTCTTGGCGCAAATCGTGCGGCCTGAACTGCCGCCCAGTCTTTTTTCCAGCCTATCATCCGCCCAAGACAATACCCGTTCCTTTATCGAGGCCCGGATCAAGGCCAAGGAAAGCGACGATCGGACCGTGATGGATGAGGCTCGCAAGGCCCAACGCGGGTTTTTTGTCGAAGAGATCCGACTGAAATTGCTCCATGCTCTCAGTACGAAAGCCCCATTTTATGAACGGCTCGTCGATTTTTGGAGCAATCATTTCAGTGTTTCCATCCGCAAAGGAGCCACGATCGGCGTTGCGGGTGCGTTCGAGCGCGAAGCAATCCGTCCCCATATCGTTGGGCGGTTTAGTGATTTGCTGTTGGCCGTGACCCGCCACCAGGCCATGCAGGTCTATCTCGATAATTTTCAGTCGATCGGCCCGAATTCCAAGGCGGGGCTCGTCTCGAAGCGGGGTTTGAACGAGAATTTGGCGCGGGAAATTCTGGAACTCCATACGCTCGGCGTCAAGGGCGGTTATACCCAAGAAGATGTGACCAATTTTGCCAAGGTGCTGACTGGGTGGGGCATCGGCAATGAGCGATCGGGCAATAGCGGGGGGTTCGTCTTTTATCCGCAACGGCACGAACCCGGTCCCCAGGTGATCCTCGGGACCGCCTTTGCCGATCCCGGCGAAGCGCAAGGGGTGGCGGTGCTGGAATTTCTGGCCGGTCACCCGGCGACGGCGCACCATCTGGCCTTCAAACTCGCCCGTCATTTCATCGCCGACGATCCACCCAAAACGGCCGTCGACCATCTGGCCCAGGTTTTCAGACAGACGGGAGGCGATCTTGGCGCGGTTTATCGCGCCTTGATCGCCCTGCCGGACCCTTGGTCGCTTACCCGGTTCAAAATTAAAACCAGTTACGACCTTGTGGTCTCCGCCGGACGGTTGGCCGGGGGCGAGGCGGTCCCGGGGGCGTGGTTTCTGCAATCGTTGAAATTTTTGGGCGATGGGCCGCTCAGTGCGACCTCACCGGCGGGATTGCCCGATACTGCTAAGGAACTGGCCGGGCCCGATGCCTTGTTGCGCCGGATCGAATGGGCCGAAGGGGCGGCACACCGTCTTTTTCCCAAACAAGACGCGATCGAATTGGCCGAGCGCGCGATCGGGCCGATTCTGCGCCCGGAAACCCGCGCCGTGATCAAGGGGGCGTCTCGTGATCGCGCAGGGTTGGCCTTGCTCTTGGCGTCCCCAGAATTTCAGCGGAGATAGGATGATGCAGCGTCGATCTTTTATTCAATCGGCAGGGGCGCTGGCCGGACTGTCTCTGATGGGCGGGCCGCGTCTTGCCTTTGCTGATCTGGCGGGCGATCAGCGGATCATTATCGTCATCCTGCGCGGGGCCTTGGATGGTTTGGCCGCCGTCGCCCCCTATGGCGACCGGGATTACGCGACGGCGCGCGGCGGCCTTGCCTTTGCCCCACCGGGCAATGATGAGGGGTTGATCGATCTCGACGGGTTCTATGGCCTCAATCCGGCACTGGCCCCGTTACAGGCACTTTATAAACAGCGCGAGATGGCGATCATCCATGCGGTTGCCACGCCTTATCGCGACCGATCCCATTTCGATGCGCAAAACCTCTTGGAAAATGGCACGACCAAGCCCGGCGGCACGGTTGGTTGGCTCAATCGGACCCTGCAACTCCTGAAGGCTGACGGCACGCGTGCCATCGCCCTCAATCAACAGGTGCCCCTGATCCTGCAAGGCCTGTTGGAAACGGCCACTTGGTCGCCCAAGGGACGCGACATCGATCCGAACAGCGATTATCTGACGAAGGTGGCGCAGCTCTACCAACAGGATCCGTTCTTGGGCGGGGCCTTTGCCGAGGCCATGCGGACCGAGGCGATGGCGGCACAAGCGCTGTCGTCGGATGATCGGATGGCGGCGCGTACGGCCAAGGGGGCCGATCAGCTTTTCAATGCGGCGAAGGCGGCGGCGACGTTTCTTGCGACCGATGGCGGGCCGCGTCTTGCCGTTTTGGAGGCGTCGGGCTGGGATACGCATGCGCGTCAAGGCACGACGAACGGGCAATTGTTCAATCGCTTGAATGAATTGGCCCGCGCCCTTGCCGTTTTCCCCGCAGGCTTGGGGGCGGTCTGGAAAAAAACCGTGGTCCTGGTCGTGACGGAATTTGGCCGTACCGTTGCCGAAAACGGTACAGGCGGCACGGATCATGGCACGGGCGGCGTCGCCCTGGTCTTAGGCGGTGCCATCGCGGGTGGGCAGGTTTTCGGGGCTTGGCCGGGTCTGGCACCGGCCAAGCTTTATCAAAATCGCGATCTGATGCCGACGACCGACCTGCGCAGCCTGTTCAAGACGGTGCTGGCCGACCGGTTGAAGGTGCCGATGGGGCCGCTCGAATCCGAGATTTTTCCGAACAGTACCGCCGCCGGTCTGATCAAAGGGCTGATGGCTTAAACGATCCTGTGGGGTGGGTGCTGCTTGCCCGGTCGGGCATTGGGCGGTTAGGGGGGCGATCTCGCCAAGCGATGCGGGATTTCGCCGCGTCGGCGACGGGGAGCCGTTGCAAAATCCGTGTATCATCTCGTGGATCGGCCAGTGTATAGGTAGAGGCAGGGTTTTAGGGTATCGTATCGTTTTATATATACGGATCGGATTCCTGCTTTCAGGTGCGGTTACTTGGTGGCGATCTGCTCTCGGTTTGTTGACTGATCCCAGGGATGATGCTGTTTCAACTCGCCTTTCTGTTTGTCCTGGTCATGATCAATGGCCTGTTTGTGATGGCGGAATTGGCCCTGGTCGGGGCCCGCCGGACCTTGTTGCAGGCGGAAGCCGCCGCTGGAAACAAGGGGGCGGCGGCGGCCCTGGCACTCTTGGACGACACGCCGCGTCTACTGTCGACTGCATCCATCGGCATTACCTTGATCGGGGTCATCGTTTCGACCGTCGGCGGCGATAGTTTCGTCGAACCGCTGGCCACCCACCTGGCCGACTTGCCGCTTTTGACGCCGTATGCCCGACCGATCGCGATCGGCATCGTCGTGGTCACGATTTCCTTTCTGACTCTGGTCTTGGGCGAATTGGTGCCAAAACGCATCGCCCTTAGCCAACCGGAACGGCTTGCCCGGGCGCTCGCCCCGTTTATGGCGGTGTTTTCGGTCGTTGCCGCCCCGGCCGAATGGGTTTTATCGGCCGTGAGCGACGGGGTTCTGTGGTTCATTCCCATCTCGCAGAGTGAGAAAACCCCCGTCACCGACGATGAAATCAATCTGATGATGCGCGAAGGGGCGGCGGCCGGGGAATTTTCACCGGGCGAGGGGGCGATCGTGCAGATGGCGTTGCGCCTTGGCGATCGACGGGTCGATTCTCTGATGACGCCGCGCACCCAGGTCGAATGGCTCGACATTGAGGATGGCTGGGAAATCAACCGCGAGAAAATTCTGACCTCGCATCTCTCGCGCTTTCCGGTGGTCGATGGCGGACCGGAAACCGTGCTGGGTATCGTTCAGGTCAAGGATCTGTTGCCAGAGGCCCTGTCCGGGTCCCCGATCGATCTCAGGCATTCGGCCCGCCCGCCGCTTTATGTTCCGAACACGGTGCCGGCCCTGCAATTGCTGGAAACCTTGAAGAAATCGGGCGAACCGATGGCGATGGTGGTGGATGAATATGGCGATCTCGATGGGATCGTCACCGTCCACGATATTTTTCAGGCCCTGGTCGGCGATATTGCCGAATTGGGCGAAAGCGAAGATCAGTCGATCGTCCGGCGCGAAGACGGCTCGTGGTTGATCGACGGCTTGACCCCGATCGACGATGTCAAGGATGCGATCGGCATCCATCACCTGCCCGGCGAGGATACGGGCGATTTCCATACGTTGGGCGGGTTCATCATGGCGCAAATGAAGCGCGTGCCCAATGTCGCCGACCATATCCATGTCGGCCCCTTGCGTTTTGAAGTCGTGGATATGGACGGCCACCGGGTCGATAAGGTGATGGTGGCGCGGGTGGGGTAAAATTTTCCAATTAATAATTTTAAAATTTATATGGGTAATTTACTATTTATTTAATATTTTTTGTTTTATTTTCCTGAATATTATTTTCTTCTGTATGGATCTTAATTATGGCTTTTTCTGGATTAACAGATTTGCAGAATTCTCTTATTGATGCTGCGCGGCATCATCAAATTGGATGTGAGCCTGTATCTGAAGTTCTATTTTGCCTTTCTGGAGATGGGCGTAGTATCATAGACGCTGAAGTTGGTGCAAAGGATAAAGTGAATTTAACATGTAAAATGAAAGAGTATATGGGGGATAACCAAGTAAGCTTGATTCATAATCACCCATCAGAGGGATCAATTTCTTCGTCTGATTGGAGATTATGTATAAACAATAAAAACATATGTGAAATTATTGCTGTTAATTCACATAAAAGTTATTTTAGGGGAAAAATTTTAAAATATGATCGTTTTCAAGAAATAATAGATTGCTTTAAATGTGTAATGCAAAATATTCAATTTTCTATTAAAGCTGATTATTCTTGCTGTGATTGTAATGGAGTGCCGCCTAATATTTGCTGTGATCAATATGATTATTTTGCAGTTCACTTTATAAACGAATATTTAAGTAAAATTAATATTATTGGTTATTATGCGTGTTTTGGCAGTTTTGATCAAGATTTATTGAAGCGAACCCCGATGGTTAATTTTAAAGAAACAGCCGAAAACGAATTATCAAAACATTTTTTATAAATATGAAACACTAGCCAGAAATAAAACTGGCTAGTGTTTGATTAGGTAATTTTTATTGAACGACCCGTCGATCAATGGTCGTGGCGATGGGGCACGTTCTTGTCGTGGAGCAGTTTTTCCAATTCGCCCGTTTCGTACATTTCCCGCATGATGTCGGAACCGCCGACGAATTCACCGGCGATGTAGAGCTGCGGGACGGTCGGCCAGTTGGAAAAATCCTTGATCCCTTGGCGGATGGCAGGGTCGGACAGCACGTCCACCCCTTTGAACTTGACGCCGAGATGGGTCAGGATTTGGACCGCCAGCGAGGAAAAACCGCATTGCGGGAAGACGGGCGTGCCCTTCATGAACAGGACGACTTGGTTATCCGTGATATCGGATTTGATTCGCTCGAAAATCGCAGTGTCGGCCATGATCCGGTCTTTCTCCTGATGAATGCGCAAAGCAGGCGGGGGATCGCCCCATGATGAGAGAGATATAGGCCCCCCGGACCGAAGATCCAGGGGGCAGGGCGCGTTATCGCGCCGATGTCGTCAATTGCAAGGCATGCAGCACGCCGCCCATGCGGCCCTTCAAGGCTGCATAGACCATTTGATGCTGCTGCACCCGGTTTTTGCCCTGAAACGCGGCAGAGCGGACGGTGGCGGCGTAATGATCGCCGTCGCCGCGCAGATCTTGAATCTGGACCTCGGCATCGGGCATCGCTTCTTTGATGAGCGCTTCGATTTCATGAGCCTGCATCGCCATGGGGACAATCCTTTATCAAGAAGGGTGAAGATCCGTGTGGAAAGATCAGCCCGCCATATAAGATGGCAGCCAGTCGCGATGCAAATGCCGTAACTGGGCAAGCGGGATGGGGGCGAGTGCGGGCCCGGCAAGCGTGTCGCCCCCCGTCTTGCCCAAGACTTGAACCGGCACGCCCGCCGCTGTCGCCTGGGACAGGATGGTTTCCGGCACCGCACTCGTCAGGAGATAACGGCCCTGATCTTCCCCGAACCAAGCCGCGTGCGGCAACAGTCCCGCCCCCGGCAGGGTGTCGAGCGTCGCCCCGATGCCGCCTGCGATCGCCATTTCACTCAACGCCACGGCGGCACCGCCATCGCTGACATCGTGGCAAGCCGTGACATGCCCGGCCAGGATGGCACCCCGCACGAAATCGCCGTTGCGGCGTTCGGCGGCAAGATCGACCGGCGGCGGGGCCCCGTCTTCCCGGCCTTCGACCTCGCGCAGATAGAGGCTGGCCCCCAAATGCCCGTCCGTGGCACCGATCAAGAGGATGGTGTCGCCGACCTTCTTGAAGGCGCTGCCGACCGCGTCGGCGACATTTTGAATGAGACCGACGCCGCCGATCGCCGGGGTCGGTAGGATGGCGGTGCCGTTCGTTTCGTTATAAAGCGAGACATTGCCCGAGACGACCGGGTAATCCAAGGCGAGGCAGGCATCGCGCATGCCGTCGATACAGCCGACGATCTGGCCCATGATCCGGGGCCGTTCGGGATTGCCGAAATTCAGATTGTCGGTGATGGCAAGGGGGGTGGCACCGGTCGCGGTGATGTTGCGCCAGGTTTCGGCCACCGCCTGCGCCCCGCCGCGATAGGGGTCGGCAAAACAATAACGCGGCGTGCAGTCGGTGACGAGGGCCAGGGCCTTTTCTGTGCCATGGACCCGTACGATGGCGGCGTCGCCGGCCAAATCGGCCACCGTGTCGCCCATGACCGAACGGTCATATTGTTCGTAGATCCAGGCTTTGCTGGCAATGTCGGGGCTGGCGATGAGACGGCGCAGGGCGAGGCCCAGATCGGCCGGACAGGCGAGCGTGTCGGCGGCGATCGTGGGCGCCGTCGGGGTCGCCTCGTGCGGGCGATCGTAAAGCGGCGCTTCGGAGACGAGCGGTTCGACCGGCAGGTCCGCCACGGTTTCGCCGTGCATGGTGAGAACCAGATGGCCGGTTTCGGTCACGCGACCGATGACGGCGAAATCCAATTCCCATTTGTCGAAGATCCGTTTGGCCTCGGCCTCGCGACCGGGTTTCAGGATCATCAACATGCGTTCTTGACTTTCGGACAGCATGATCTCGTAAGGGGTCATGCCCTCTTCACGCATCGGCACTTGGTCGAGGGTCAATTCGATGCCGAGGCCGCCCTTGCCCGCCATTTCAACCGACGAGGAGGTGAGGCCCGCCGCCCCCATATCCTGAATCGCCACGATGGCGTCGCCGGACATGAGTTCGAGGCAGGCTTCGATCAGGAGTTTTTCCGTAAACGGATCGCCGACCTGAACCGTCGGGCGTTTGGCCTCGGAATCCTCGCTGAATTCCGCCGACGCCATGGTTGCCCCGTGAATGCCGTCGCGTCCGGTCTTGGCCCCGACATAAATCACGGGATTACCCGGCCCTGCGGCAGCCGAATAGAAAATCTTATCTTGGTCCGCAAGGCCGACGGTCATGGCATTGACCAGGATATTGCCGTTATAGGCCGGGTGGAAATTGGTTTCGCCCCCGACCGTCGGCACGCCCACGCAATTGCCGTAACCGCCGATCCCGGCCACGACGCCCGATACCAGATGGCGCGTGCGCGGGTGATCGGGACTGCCAAAGCGCAGGGCGTTCAAATTGGCGATGGGCCGCGCCCCCATGGTGAAGACGTCGCGCAAGATCCCGCCGACCCCCGTCGCCGCCCCCTGATAAGGTTCGATGAAGGAAGGATGATTATGGCTTTCCATCTTGAAAATCGCGGCCTGACGATCGCCGATATCGATGACGCCGGCATTCTCACCCGGCCCGCAAATGACATGCGGGCCCGTGATCGGCAGTTTTTTGAGATGGAGCTTCGATGATTTGTAGGAACAATGTTCGCTCCACATCACCGAAAAAACCCCAAGTTCGGTCAGATTGGGGGTGCGGCCGAGAATGGCGCAGGCCCGGTCGAATTCTTGTGGTGTCAGGCCGTGCTGGGCGACGATCTCGGGGGTGATGGCGGTATGGCTCACGATAAGGCTCCGAGCAGGCTCTGAAATAAGGCGATGCCGTCCGTTCCGCCGAATTGCGGCTCGCAGGCGCGTTCTGGATGGGGCATATACCCCAAGACCGTTTTCGTCTTGTTGAAAATTCCGGCGATATTGCGCGCCGACCCGTTCGGGTTGGCCGCATCGGTGATGGCCCCGGTCTCGTCGCAATAGCGAAAGGCGACTTGACCGTGAGAGTCGAGATCGTCGAGCACGGTCTCGTCTGCGACGTAGCAACCATCGGCATGGGCGATGGGAATCGTCACGATCTGACCCGCCTCGTAGCGATTGGTAAAGATCGACTGACTGGTTTCGACCCGGGTTTTGACCGGGCGATTGATGAATTTCAAGCCCCGATTGCGCATCAACGCACCGGGCAAGAGCCCGCTTTCGGTCAAGATCTGAAACCCGTTGCAAATGCCCAGCACGGCCAGACCCCGCTCCGCCTTGGCGACGATTTCGCGCATGATCGGGGAATGGGCGGCCATCGCCCCGGACCGCAGGTAGTCGCCGTAGCTGAACCCCCCCGGCAGGATGACGAGGTCGACATCGGGCAGAGCGCCCGTTCGGTGCCAGACCATCTCGACCGGCTTTTGGGTGATGCGTTCTACGGCAACGGCGATATCGCGGTCGCAATTAGAACCAGGAAAGACGATGACGGCGGCTTTCATGTTCTATTTCCTTGATCGGGTCGTTCTTGGCACGAAAAATCGTCCGATTGTGGCCGTCCGGCCCTGAACGGGGGCTGGGGTGCCACGCGGCGGGACGCGCGTTATGCCAGGGTCACGGTATAATTTTCGATGACGGTATTGGCCAGCAACCGTTCGCACATAGTGCGGGCCTGGGCGAGGGCGGTTTCGGCATCGGTTTCGGCGAGATCGAGTTCGATATATTTGCCTTGGCGCACGCGATCGACGCCGGCAAATCCAAGAGAGCCCAAGGCATGTTGAATGGCGGTCCCCTGGGGATCGAGGACGCCCGCTTTCAGGGTGATATGAACTTTGACCTTCATGGTTGCTCGCTTGTTGCAAACCGCACGAGGCCGACCGGGGCGACCCGGCGGCATCGGCGATTTCGGAGATAATCGGGGGCCATGCGGGGCGTGGCCCCCCGTGAATTAGGGCGTGATCTTCGGGGGATTGAGGTCGCTCACCCCGTTTTCCAAGAGGATGCCGAGCCTGCGCGCCACTTCTTGGTAGGCTTCTTCTACCTGTCCGAGATCCTGACGGAATCGATCTTTATCCATCTTGGCCCCGGTCTTGACGTCCCAGAGGCGGCAATTATCCGGGCTGATCTCGTCGGCCAGGATGATCCGCATCTCGTCATTGTTCCACAAGCGCCCGAATTCCAATTTGAAATCCACGAGGCGAATGCCGATGCCGAGGAAGAGGCCGGTGAGGAAATCATTGACCCGCAGCGCCATCGCCATGATCTCGTCGAGATCTTGCGGCGTCGCCCACCCAAATGCGGTGATATGCTCTTCGCACACCATGGGATCGTTCAATTCGTCTTTCTTGTAATAATACTCGACGATCGAGCGGGGCAATTGCGTCCCTTCGGCAATGCCGAGCCGTTTGGTCATGGACCCTGCGGCGACGTTGCGCACGACGACTTCGAGGGGGATGATTTCCACCTCGCGCACCAATTGCTCGCGCATGTTGAGGCGGCGCACGAAATGGGTTGGCACACCGACATCATTCAGCCGGGTCATGATATATTCACTGATCCGGTTGTTCAGCACGCCCTTGCCGGTAATCGTGCCTTTTTTCTGATTGTTAAAGGCGGTGGCATCGTCTTTGAAGTACTGCACCAACGTGCCGGGCTCCGGTCCTTCAAACAGGACTTTGGCCTTACCTTCATAGATCTGTCTGCGACGGGACATTATGGGCCACCCGATTATAGAGCGCGCCTGCGGAATCGACCGCTAACGACGCTATCACCGTTAAAAGAGCAAAGGCCGCACCATCATCGCCCCCCGTGAAGGACCGATGAACGCGACCTCGACCAATCGATCAGAATCGGTCCGGGGCACTATATCACCAATATCCGGGCTTGTGTCATGAAAGCGCCATGAAGCACATGAAACCAAATGGGATGGCTCGTCCGGTTATGCGGGGTTTTCCCGCCCCTCGTCGGGGTTTTTTGGCTGGTTTCAGGGGCATGCGATGTCCTGCCAGACGGGCGGTATTGGCGTGTCGTGGTTTGCGGGCGCAAACAACCATCGCGGCGGACGGGCATCCCCGATGCGGGGCAAGGCCAAGAGTTGGTGGCAGACCGTGGCAAAGCCGCTTTGCCGGCGAAAGCACAGGGCGTCGTGCCGGTCGCCCTCTGTCCGGTCGGTCAGGAGGGCTTGCCAATCCTGCCACGCATCCCGTTCCGGCATGGGGGGATCGGCCGCGAGAAACTCTGGGCGGTATCGGGCGATGCGCGCACTCTTCGGGTCGTTCAGATCTTCGGCCGCGATCAGGGAGAGTCCCTCGGGAATCGCGGCGCGTGTGATCCGCCCATCGCCGCGATGGGCAAGCCAATAGGCATCGCGATTGTCGGCCACAATGAGATTGAACGGACGATATG
Source organism: Aliidongia sp. (assembly GCA_036821645.1). Lineage (GTDB taxonomy): Bacteria > Pseudomonadota > Alphaproteobacteria > ATCC43930 > CGMCC-115725 > DAISJD01. The sequence continues at coordinate 1,962 of DAISJD010000069.1, read as the reverse complement.
CCTGCGGATCGAGATCGGCCAACGCCTCGGCGGCGACCACGGCATCGGGGTAGTCGAGTGCATCCAACACCAATTCGCCCCGCGACCGTTTGCCGGGGGCCGCACCGAGCGTGCCGGTGCGGTTCAACAAGGTCGCCATCACGCCGTGTCGATTGAGGCCGAACCATGTCCCACCCCCCGTTCTGTCGAGACCGGCGACGATCTCGGGACGGTCAGGCCAGTGCCGATCCGGCGGCAACCAGGGCCGGGTCAGCATTTCATCGCGGTTGGCAGCGACCAGCAGAGGCCAGGCGTGATCCGGCCTCCGCAGCAGGATCACGCTGCACATCAGGGGGTGTCGGGTCCGAAGACCCGCGCGAAAATCGTCGCCACATGCTTGGTGTGATGGGCATCGTCGAAGAGGGCAGAGAGCGCCTCGCGGCCGAGATGCCGCATCACCGCCTCATCTTGTTGCAACAGGGTGAGGAAATGGCCTTCGCCGCGCCAAGCCGGCATGGCGTTGCGTTGAACGGCGGCATAGGCATCTTCGCGGCTCATCCCCGCCTGGGTCAGGGCCAAGAGCACGCGCTGCGAATGAACGAGCCCGCCCAGCGAGTCGAGATTGGCGCGCATTTGATCGGGATAGACCACGAGCTTGTCGATCACCCCGGTCAGTCGCGCCAGCGCGAAATCGAGGGCAACGGTTGCATCGGGGGCCAACAGCCGTTCGACCGAGGAATGCGAGATATCCCGTTCGTGCCACAAGGCGACGTTTTCCATGAACGGGATCACCGCCGAGCGCACGACCCGGGCGATGCCGGTCAGGTTTTCGGTCAAAACCGGGTTGCGTTTGTGGGGCATCGCGGAGGATCCCTTTTGACCCGGGGAGAAATATTCCTCGGCCTCGCGCACTTCGGTGCGTTGCAAATGGCGGATTTCGATGGCGAGCCGTTCGATCGACGAGGCGATGACGCCCAGCACGGCAAAGAACAGGGCATGTCGGTCGCGCGGGATAACCTGGGTCGAAATGGGTTCGATCGCAAGACCCAGTTTTGCCGCCACATGGGCCTCAACACTGGGGTCGATATGGGCGAAGGTGCCGACCGCACCGGAAATGGCGCAAGTGGCGATTTCGGCCCGTGCGGCCCTGAGACGATCGCGGTTGCGGCTGAATTCCGCATAATAACCGGCGAGTTTTAGTCCGAAGGTCACGGGTTCGGCGTGGATGCCGTGGCTGCGACCGACGGTGAGGGTATTTTGATGTTCGTAGGCCCGGCGCTTCAAAGCAGCCAGCAACTGATCCAAATCATCGAGCAGGATATCGGCGGCCTGTTTCAATTGGACCGCAAGACAGGTATCGAGCACGTCGGACGAGGTCATGCCTTGATGGACGAAACGGGCCTCGGGGCCGACATATTCGGCAAGATTGGTGAGAAAGGCGATGACGTCGTGTTTGGTTTCCCGTTCGATCGCATCAATCCGGTCGATTTCCCATTGGCCGCGTTCCCACACGGCCTTGGCCGCCTCGACCGGGATGACGCCCAAGGCTGCCTGAGCATCGCAGGCATGGGCTTCGATTTCGAACCAAATCCGAAACCGATTTTCGGGGGCCCAAATGGCGGTCATGGCGGGGCGGCTGTAACGGGGGATCATGGACGGCCTCAAAGATGCGATGAATGGGTTGAACGTGAAATCGAACCGTTTCAATAACAGTGCCGGGCGCGTCTTCCTATGGCGGGCTCTGCACATCCGGCTTGCATCTTGTGCTGATCGCGCAATGATGGGCCGATGCCACTGAGGAACGGGTGATGCGCCTGACACGCTATACGGATTATTCGCTGCGCCTCTTGATCTATATCGGTCTCGACGAAACGGGGCGTCTTTTTCAAATCCGCGATGTGGCGAGCGCCTATGGGGTTTCGGAAAACCATTTGATGAAAGTGGTGAACGAGCTTGGGCGGCTCGGCTTCATCGAAACGGTCC
>DAISJD010000068.1:0-16309 GCA_036821645.1 Aliidongia sp. | reverse complement strand
ACAACACCATATTATCTATTCAAGAAATGAAGTATATAAAAAACAAATACATCAAAAAAATTGCAATTTTGATTTTTTTTATCGTAAAAAACATGAAAATTATCAGGGTTTTTTTAATAAATTCAATAAAAAACTATTTTAAAAAAATTAAATGTCAATTTTTTATATATTATCAATATTTATGTTATCGATATTCTTTTTTTCCATCCATCAAAATTCAGGTTTGGCGTCTTTCAAGAAAACGGCTGGAGGGGCTGTTTATTGCACCGGCGATGCCCTTGCATGATTATGAGATTCGTGAATATTTATCCTATAAGACCATAGCGGGCTGCATCCTCTGGCCGGAAATTCCAGGTGAATTTATCGGTAATCCGCGTATCGGCCGATGGGAAGGGGGGGGATGGGTCATCCCTCAAGGGGCGCGGTCGGTCTTTATTTTGGGGCCATGGTGGCGCACCCCGCCGCGGGTGCTGCATCAGGCGGTGTCCGTCGATTTGGAACGGGTTGCCATTCCACTGGGGCCGTTTTGGATCGTCATGAAAAAAAATCTGATGAAGCGTCTTCTCCAACTGGCTGTTGCGATCAATCGGCATCGTCAAAAATTGCGTTTGGCCGATGTCAAGGCGGTCCTGAAACAGGCGCATCCCATGACGGATTACGTTCCGGGTCGGGTCGTCATCGTCTGTAGCAGTCTCTCGCCTGGTGGTGCAGAGCGCCAGGTCGCCAATACCCTGGTTGGATTGAAAAATTCTAACAAATTGGAAAACGTCTATTTGCGATGTGATTTTCTTCATAAGAACGATCCTTCAAAATATGATTTTTATTTGCCGATCGTTGAAAATGCCGGCATTTCCGCAGCGGCGATTGAATCGTATTACCATCATGACTTTCCCAATGCTGAGGATCTGCCGGCTGATTTTAAGGCTCTCGTCCGTAAATGGCCCGGAACCTTGCCGGTCGATGTCGCCAATCTTTATCGAGAATTTCGGCGCTTGAAGCCGGAAGTGGTGCATGCGTTCTTGGATTGGAGCAGCGTGCGTGCCGGTCTTGCCGCCATCTTGGCGGGGGTGCCAAGGGTTGTGATTTCCGGTCGCAATGTCAATCCGACCCATTTTCAACTCTATCAGCCTTATATGGATCCGGCTTATCTGGCATTGGCGCAATATCCCAATGTGGTGATGTTGAACAATAGTGCGGTCGGTGCCGAAGATTATGCAAAATGGTTGAAGTTGAAAAAAAATCGGATCGGCGTTTTGCGCAACGGCGTCGATTTCGGTGGTCGAGAACGAGCCGACCCCGAGGCTGTGGCGGCCTTGCGCGAACAGTTTCACATTCCAGAGGGTTCACCGGTCATCGGCGGGGTTTTTCGCTTTTCTGCCGAAAAACAACCGCTTTTATGGATTGAAACGGCGGCCCGCATCGCAGAGGCCTATCCCAATGCCCGGTTTTTAATCTTCGGCCAAGGCGGTTTGGAAGAAGCCATGCGGGCCAGAGCGCAAAAATGCGCGATTGCCGATCGGGTGATTTTTGCCGGTGTGACCAATGATGTCTTGACTGCCTTGTCCGTTATGGATGTGTTTCTGCTGACCTCTGAAAAAGAGGGGACACCCAATGTGGTTTTAGAAGCGCAATGGGTCGGCACCCCGGTTGTGGCGACCGATTCCGGCGGCACGTGCGAGGCGGTCAATGAGGGGCAATCGGGTTTTATCATCCATGAGCCGACCCCGGATAATCTTGCCCGGCAGGTTGTGGCGATTCTAAAGGATCCCGCTTTCAAAACCGGCGCGCTTAAAACCGGTCCCGCTTTCATAACCGCGCGTTTCGGGATGAAACGGATGATCGATGAGACGCTTGCGGCCTATGGGTTTGGCGATCGTTGAGCGGGTGCGACCAACATTAAAAAAAAGCAATGATTTTATCGGTGCGTCCTGGATTGCGCTGGTGGCGTGCATGGGGCAGGCTTGCGCCCGACTTTCGAATGTTCGCCGTATTTTGGAGTGTGACCGTCTCATGAAACGACAAATTGCCTTTGGTCTATCGCTGTTGCCGTTCTTCACCGTCGCTGCGGTTGCAGATGAAGGGATGTGGTTGTCGAACGAATTTCCCGTCGATAAGGTTCAGGCGGCCTATGGTTTTAAACCCGATGCGGCTTTTTTAGACCATATTCGTCTTGCCTCCGTGCGCATTGCCAATGGGTGTTCGTCGAGTTTCGTCTCGCCCAATGGTCTCGTCATGACCAACGATCATTGCGTGCGGGAATGTTTGGAAAATCTGTCGCGTCCGGGGGTCGATCCGTCCGATAGCGGGTTTTATGCCCCGGCCCTGAAGGATGAACCGCAATGTCCGGGCGTGGAAATCAACCAATTGGTTGCGATCACCGATGTGACCCGGGCGATCGATGCCGAATTGGCGGGTAAGGAAGGCCCTGCTTTTGCCGCCGCATTGAAGGCGGCGAAGGCCAAAATCACGTCGGCCTGTGCCAGTGGCGACGATAAGGTGCGCTGCGACGTCGTCACGCTCTATCGCGGGGGGCAATATAATCTCTATAAATACCGCCGCTATCAGGATGTCCGTTTGGTCTTCGCCCCCGAAAGCGAGATCGGATTTTTCGGGGGCGATCCCGATAATTTTGAATTCCCGCGCTATGATTTCGATGCCGCCTTCATGCGGGTCTATGAAAATGGCAAGCCGCTCGATACGAAGGCCAACTATTTGAAATTGGCGAGCGAGCCTGTGAAAACCGGGGATGTGGCCTTTGTTGCGGGCAATCCCGGTCGCACCGACCGGCTTTATACCCTGGCGCAACTCGAAGAAGAACGCGATATCGTCATGCCGCGCCAGATTGCCTATTCTTCTGAATTGCGCGGGCAATTGACGCAATTCATTCAACGGGGCCCCGAACAGGCGCGGGTTGCGACGCCGACCTTGTTCGGGCTTGAAAACGGATTGAAGGTCTTTAAAGGACGGTTCAAGGCCCTGACCGACGGTCGGTTTATGGCGGCAAAATTGGCCCAAGAAACCGCCTTGCGGGAAAAAGTGGCGCAAAACCCGGAATTGGCGGCCAAAACCGGCAAGCCCTGGGACGATATCGCGAAGGCTCTGGCGGCCCATCGCCCGCAATCGGATCGCGGCTTCTTGCTGCGCGCCCGGTTGAGCCGTACGTCGGAATTGTTGAATTATGCCGTCGCGCTGTTGCGGATCCCGGTTGAAACGGCAAAGCCTGAGGGCGAACGGCTTGCCGAATATACCTCGGCGGCCTTGCCTGCCGTGCGGGCCGATCTCATGGCCGATGCCCCCGTATCGGCTGAGTTGGAACGGTTGCTCTTGGCGTTCTGGTTCGGCAAGATCCAAGAATATTTGGGGCCGGACGATGCCTTCGTGCATAAAATTCTGGGTAATAAATCGGCCGATCAACTGGCCCTAGAATTGGTCAATGGGTCGAAGTTGGGCGATCCCGCCGTCCGTCGGCGCTTGTTGGAAGGCGGCAAGGCGGCGATCGATCAAAGTCAAGATCCGATGATCGTCTTTGCCCGTTTGATTGACGGCGACCTCAGGGCTGTGCGCCAACAGGAAGAAGAAACGCTTGAGGCGGTCCTCGACAATGCCGGGGGGCGGATTGCCCGGGCCGGTTTTGCCACGGGGGCGACCGCTTATCCCGATGCGACCTTCTCGTTTAGAATTTCATATGGTGCCGTTGCCGGGTGGCAGGAACCGGGCAAAACCGTCGACCCCGTGACCCGGTTCAAGGGGCTTTATCAACGGGCGACGGGGGCGGCCCCGTTCAATTTGCCGGATCGCTGGGTCAAGGCGAAGGACAAGCTCAATCCAGAGACGATTTTCAATTTTTCAACAACGAACGACATCATCGGCGGCAATTCCGGTTCCCCGGTGATCGGCCGTACCGGCGAGGCGATCGGCCTTGCCTTCGACGGCAATATTCATTCTTTGGCCGGTGATTTTTACTATGATCCCGTCCTCAACCGTACGGTCGCGGTGAGTGCAGTCGCAATCCGCGAAGGGCTGGCCAAGGTTTATCAGGCGACACGCCTTTTGGAAGAGTTGGACGCAAAGCCATAAGATCGGCCCCTCCCCTTATCCAGGAGGGCAGATCGGCTCTTTCCTGTCGATGCGTATAAAAAACCCCCCGCAGAACCGATTTGCGGGGGGTTTTCTTCTAGGGGGGATCAGAAGGCCCGGTTTTATTTTTTGCTGGGTTTATGCACGTTGATGACGCCCCAAGCATAATCGTAGGATTGATTGACGGTCGGGTCGAGGGGGACGGGCTGACCGATCAGGCTTTGCTGGATCATGTTTTTACTGCTGACGCCATCCTTGTTGAACGAGGCGTTGAAGTGACAGGTCATGCAGGATGATTGGGCGATCGGGACATTGACCACCAGGGCCTCGGTCACGGAATTGCCGACCAAAATGGCCTTTTTATCTTTATCCTGGCTGACAAAGTCGATCTGCGAGGCTTTCAAGCAATAATTGGCCCAAAGAGCCCCGAGCCCCCGTTCCGTGAAGAGGGTTTTGAGATCGGCGGTTTTATCGCAATCGCCGTAAAGCGTCTTGGCGGCGGCGGGGGGAACCTCGGGCTTCGTCGCCCCGAACTTGTCATAGCACCCCATGGTATCGCAGCGACCGGGATTGTTTTTCTGCTCGAACGTGGCCCAAAACCAGTCGGGTCGATCTTTGGAACTGATATGAACGGCGAGCAGGCCGTAGGTAACCGGCTTTTTATCCGAGATCACCGTCGTCGTGTAATATTGCTTGGCGACCTCATCGGGGGTGAGAATGATGTTGAAGCCCTTGAGCCAAGTGATGATGTCGGAGACAGGGGCCCAATCGGCCTTCAATTCAAAGGATTCGGCCGGAAACTGAATTTTTTTCTGGTTCTTGAAGACCTCGGATAAGCCCTTGCTGGTATAGAGGTGATTGCCCACGATATAGTCAAACGAGATCCGGTTGCGCCGGGATTCCTCGGCGATGCAACCATTGGCCGGGTAATTATCCGACTGGGGGGCGGCGGGCGTCGTGCAGGCGGCCTGGATCGTCGATTGGCTCGTCGCCTTCAAACCGTGCGGGGCCATGTTGCGCAGCAGCAGGCTGGTATGGAAGCGGCGTTCGGCAAAGCTCGGCACTTTGCCTGGGGCAAAGGGCGTCGGCCATTTCGGGTCTTTCGTGTATGTGTCTTCGTCCGAAGCCCAGGTTTCAAACGTGGCAAGATGCCCCGCACCTGCGGCTTTGGCGGGGGCCATGGCACTGGTGAACAGATCCCAGGCCCGTTTATCCCATTCGGGACCGGGGGAGCCAGCGGTGGTGCCGGGGGGGAAACTTTCTGCCTTGCCTGCGGGTGCTACGAGGAGGGCGAGGGTCAAGGCACAGAGGGCGAGGCCGTTTTTTGCAGTGACGATCATGGCGGGGACCAGTCGGAAAGTTGTATGACCGCCATACTCTACTAATCGAAATCTTAAGAAAAGGTTGCGCTATTGGGTGTGGCACTATTTATGGGTGTGGTTGCGAGCGTCCGTCAAAGCCGTTCGGCGCATGCCGTACGCACATCCTCGAAGGCGGTTTTCAGATCTTGCACCAGGGTGCGGATCTCGTCCGGGCTTGCCCCTTCTTGTTCGGACATTTCAAGGAGCGAACTGAGGAAGGTCATCCGTTCGAAGCCCAGCATATCGACCGATCCCTTGAGCGCATGGGCCTCGCGGCAGATTTGCGGCGCATTGGCCTGATCCGCCTGGGCGATCATGCGGGTGATGCGATTGCCCGTATCGCGCAAAAACACGGTGAGGATGGTGCGTGCCGCCTCGGGGCCGACATCGTGGATCAGTTTTTGGTAAGCCCCCTCGTTCGCGATCGGCAGGCAGGACAGGACGGTGGCGGGGCTGGTATCGGGGGTTGCGACATCCGACGGGTCCGCCTGGTGGAGATAGGGGGCAAGGGTTTGTGCGAGATCGCGCCAGCGAAACGGTTTGGTGATGATCGCCTGCATACCGACGGCGAGGCAGCGATCGTGATCCTCTTTGAAGGCATTGGCGGTGAGGCCGATGATCGGGATTTCTGCCGCCTTGGTCGATAATTGCCGGATGAGGCGGGTCGCTTCCAACCCATCCATTTCCGGCATCTGCATATCCATCAGCACGAGATCGTAGGGGATCGTGCGCACGGCGGCGACGGCCTCGGCCCCGTTGGCGACCGCATCGACCCGCAACCCCATTTTTTCCAGTGTGGCCGTCACGATCAATTGATTGGTCGCATTATCCTCGGCCAACAGGATGCGCCCGCCATCATGAAAGGTGATGGGATCGCCCGCTTCCGTATCGCGGATCGGTTCATCGGCGCGCAAGGCCGGATCTTTTTGCAGCGGCAGGGTGAAGCGAAAACAGCTGCCGACGCCGAGCTGGCTTTCGACTGTGATCTGGCCGCCCATCCCATCCAAAAGCCGTTTGCAGATGGCAAGGCCAAGCCCGGTCCCGCCGAAACGCCGCGCCACCGAACTGTCGAGTTGACTGAATTCCTTGAACAGGCTGGGCAGGGCCGATTCGGCGATGCCGATGCCCGTATCGGTGACACTGATGGCGAGAAGGGCGCTTTCACTGGTTTCGTGACTGATCGCGACATCGAGAACGATGCCGCCCCGTTCGGTAAACTTCACCGCATTGCCGATGAGATTGACCAGAATTTGGCGAATGCGGCCAGGGTCGCCGATCAGATTATGCGGCACATGGGGCGGCAGATGGGTGGTCAGGGTGAGGCCGCGCGCCTCGGCCCGTGGCCCCGTAATGGCCGTGACATTGTCGATGAGATCGCCGAGCCGGACCGGAATATGTTCGAATTCCATCTTGCCGGCATCGATTTTCGTATAATCCAAGATATCGTTGATGACTTGCAGCAAATGTTCCGCCGATACCCGCAACGTATGGGTATAGCGGCTCTGTTCCTGGGTCAGGTTCGTATCGAGCAGCAGGCCGGTCATACCGATGACGCCATTGATCGGCGTGCGGATTTCATGGCTGACGGTGGCGAGAAAGGCAGCCCGCATCCGGTTCGCCCGTTCCGTTTCATCGCGGGCCCGTTTCAGGGTTTCCTCGGTTTCGCGTTGATCGGTCACGTCCATCAAGGAACCGGTGAGCACGGGGGCCCCATCCACGTCGTCCTGAGCCATGAACACGAAAATTTGGCACCATCGGATCGACCCATCCGATGTCGTATAGCGACATTGGCGCAGGGCGGCCTGCTCGATCCCCTGGCGCACGATATCGAAGATTTCCAAGACTTGCCGCCGGTCGGCGGGATGGATGCGACGCAGAGCGCGTTGACCCAGCACGCTTTTGAAATCTTCCCCGGTCAAGGTCGTGTAGGCGCGATTGAGAAACCGCCACCGGCCATTGAATCCGACCTGAAAGATAACTTCGGTCAGGCTGTCGATTACGGAGCGATAACGGTTCCTGCTTGTCGCCAGCAGCGACTCAAGCTGTCTTTGGCGCACCACTTCGGATTCAGTGCGCAGAAAAGCCGCGCGCAATTCCAGTTGGTCGAGGACAATCCCCGTGATCGTGGTCAACATCCGGCGCTCGATCGGGCTTGGATGGATGATACGCGGGGAAAAAACCACAAGGGTTCCGTGCAACCCGCCATCGGCACGGGCGAGCGGCAACAGGGCCAGGAACCGGATACCCATCTCCGAGGTGACCAAACGATGATCGGCCAGAACGGGATCGTTGCGGGCATCGGCAAGGATGAGGGGGGTGTCCCGGCGGGCGGCCCTGTGTTGGCGCAGAAGATCCTGGACGATGGCCGGGTCGTGGGTGCCGTAATAGGCCTTGACGGTCGGCACGGTCTCGTCAAAGAGTTCAAGCAGACAGCCCGAAACATCCAACATATCGATGATGAGCGTGACGACCCGGTCGAGGGGGGCGTCGTTGATGTCGGGGTGCAGCGCGTGGCGATGGCCCGGACGAAGCTTCGCTGCGATCAAGAAATCGCGCGGGTCTTCATCCGCCGCGTCGCCGACCCCGATCATGATGCCCCCAGATCCTTCACAAGATCGCGGGCGAGATCCTTCGATTGCATCTTGCGGTATAAGGTCGACGGATTGATGCCGAGCACGGCGGCCGAGCGCGAGATATTGCCGCCGCAGGCGGCAATCGCCGCCCGGATCATTTCGGTTTCCGCCACGGCAAGCGGTTTTAGGACGCGTTGATGTCCCGAACGCTTGGTGAGACTCTGTAGGGCCTCACGTTTGCGATAGAGGGTCGATGGACTAATTTCCAGGCGAGCCGCCGCTTGCAACACATTGCCGCCGCAGACTTCAAGGGCGAGATCGATCAAATCCCGTTCCATATCGACCAAGGAGAAGATCGAATGGTTGGGATCCTGCCCATCACGATCGGGGTCTTTCTCTTCAAGACCGACAGGGGGGGGCGGATCGGTTGGCAGTGGGGTCGTCGGGCTGCGTGCGGTCGTGTTGTGCACAGGGACGAAATGGGCCTGGTATCCGGCCAACGCCGGTTGATCGCCAACCGACGACAGATCGGCGAGCGGCGGCGGCAGCATGTCAGGGGTCACAAGCTCGCCATCGTTCAACAAAACGATCTGGCGCACGATATTCTGCAATTGCCTGACGTTGCCGGGCCAGGTGTAATGCAACATGATCCGTTCGGTTTCCGGGGAAAACCGGCTGAAACGCCGTCCTTCCTCCAGACTGTAATCGGCGAGGAAACGCCGCGCGATCAGCAGAACGTCGTCCGCCCGTTCGCGCAGCGGCGGCATGATCAGCGGCATGACATAGAGCCGGTAATAGAGATCTTCGCGGAACCGCCCGGCTTCGACCTCTTTCAAGGGATCGCGGTTGGTGGCGGAAATGAAGCGGACATCGACTTTTTGAATTTGGGTGCCGCCGATTTTGGTGAAGGTGCCGGTCTGAATGAACCGCAGGAGCTTGGCCTGGAGGTTGATATCCATTTCGCAGATTTCATCGAAAAACAAGGTGCCGCCATCGGCCCTGGCCCCGGCCCCTTCCCGATCGGCGACGGCACCCGTAAAGGCCCCCTTGGCATGGCCGAAAATCTCGCTTTCGATGAGATCCTTCGGCATGGCAGCACAATTGAGGGCGATATAGGGCTTATCGCGGCGTTGACTGCGGCGATGGATGGCTTCGGCGGCCAGTTCCTTGCCGGTGCCGCTTTCCCCGGTGATGAAAACCGGTGCTTTCGATTGGGCGGCGATATCGATGACCCGCGAGACGCCGCGCATGACCAGGGAATCGCCGATGAACCCGTTCACCCCCGCCTCAGGCGGGGGGACGATGTCGCCGACCAGTTTTTTCAGACTCTGCCGTTCGACCGCATTTTCCAACGTGACGAGCAACCGTTCTTGGGCAAAGGGCTTTACCAGGAAATCGGCCGCCCCTTCGCGCATGGCCTCGACCGCAATGGAAATCGACCCATGGGCGGTGACGACGATGACCGCAATATTCAGTTTTTGCGCGGTGATCCATTTCAAAATCTCCAAACCCGTCATGTCGGGCAATTGGAGATCGAGCAGGACGGCGGCATAATTGCCGACCTTCAGGGTCGACAAGGCGGCGGTGCCGGTCTCGCAATGGACTGTGTTAAAGGGGCTCTTGCGTAGATATTCCAGATATACCCTGGCGATCGCCGGATTATCCTCTACCAAGAGTAGATTGTGGCGATGGGTCACAGTCACTCCACACAGTTCATGAAACGCATGGTCATCGGTCTTTGGCGCGATGATAGCAGTCTCATCACTGCACCCAAGTCAAAAGCAAGTGACCGATCTCCAGGACGGCGTAGGGGCATCATCGGTACCAACTTTCCAGTTGTAGAGCATTTTATGGAAAGATCACGAGGACGGCAATGGCAGTGTCGTCGCATGTGCGGTGATCAACGCGCAAATCTCTCATTTTAATAAGCCTAAAAAACCTTTAAAGAGTGCGAAAAACAGGACAGGTCAGTCATAACTAATGACGCAAATCATACTGTCATCGATGAATTTCCCATGCCAATGTTGGAGATGGGCGCCCAGAACCTCTTCGCATAGGGTGGCAGCCGATTGATCGGCATGGTTCAACAAAGTGGCGACGATCATCCGTTGATAGTCCGTATCGGTGTTTTGTTCGCCGACATCGATGAACCCATCCGTCACCAAGATGAGCCGGTCCCCCGGTGCGAGGGTAAGCCCGGTCGTCTCATAGCTCTGTCCGGCAATGAGACCGATAAGGGCACCGTCGATGGGAATGGGCCGCACATGCCCGCCGGATAGGAGGAGGGGGTGGGGCAGGCCGGCATTGGCGAGGGTGACGTGACCGTCGGCCCCAAGCCAGCAACCCAAAGCTGTAACCGTGCCGCCATCGAGAAGACCCTCGTCGCTGAGGAGGTCATTGAGCCGGGCGATGAACGCACCGGGGCCAACCGACGCGCCCATGCCCATCGCAGCCCCCTTGACGAAGCCGAGATTGGCCATGGCCCGCGGCCATGCCGTGGCCCCATGGCCCATCGCGTCGCAAAACAGCAATTGGAACATATCCGGCGTATGGCGATACCAGATCAGATCGCCTCCGGCATCGGGCTGATTGGCGGCGGCGGTCCCGGCAACGATGCTGCGGACGCTGAGCTGATAGCGGCCGACCCGGTCGGGCAATTGGGGGGCGGGAAATTGGAGAGAAGCCCGGATGGTTTCGGCCCGGTGCAACTGTCGGCGTTGCTGATGACGCTTCAAGAGGCGTTCAAGCACACTGAGCAGGCGCCCCTTATCCAGCGGTTTATAGAGGAGGTCGTCGATCCCGGCATCATTCGCCGCCGCCGAGGCACCGGGCGAGCGATCGCTCGTCAGGAAGAGAAAGGGGACGAGGGCGAGATCGGGTTCCAGGGATAGCTGTTCGCGAAAGGCAAGCCCATCCGCATCCGGCATGTGAATATCCGAGATGATCGCATCCGGGGTTTCAAGCCGGGCTTCGATCTCGGCTTCGGCGGCACTGGCACAAGCGGCGACGCGGTAGCTATCTTTCAAATAATGGGAAATCGTCAGCCGTTGCACGGCATCGTCATCCACGATGAGCAGGCGCGGCAGAGTGTTGCGCGCCCCATTCGGGTACCGGATGACGAAACGGTTGATGACGTGCACAACATCGCAGCCATCCGCAGCGGCACCATCCGGTTGTTCGGGGGATTTACGAAAACCGGGAACATAGAGATGGTGGGGAAACCGGCTGGCCATGATGTAGAGGCCGCGCCCCGATTCCTGAAGCGGATCGGGTTTGCGGGCGGCATGGCGGCGAAAATGGGTCATGGCAGTGCGCAACGGGTGCCCATTATCATCGATGGTCAGCGTAATCCCATCCTGATGGCGGGTGAGTGCCGCCTCGATCCGGGTGATGTCTGTGCCGTGATGTACGATGTTATTCGCGATTTCGGAAAGACAAAGCGCCAAGCTTTCGCAGAGTTCGGGATCGAGATCGGCCGGTTTGACGGTTTCCAGCAGATGACGGCGCAGATCGCGAACCCCGGTCAAGGTGGCGGCAACGTGACCGGACCAGAGCGGCGTTTCGCCATCCAGCATCAAGCAGCCTCGGTACGACGGGTGGCATCTGGCTGTAACAGGCGTCGCAGGCCGTCTTCAATGTCAACCTGTGCCGCAACCCCAAGACCGGCCGTGGCGTGGACCGGCGATCCAATCGATTGACGAATGTCGCCGAGACGCGCTTGACCGTGGGTGACGATGGGCACGACGCCGCGAATGTGACCGATCAGGCGGGCGATGTCTTTGATGGCGGTCGATTTTCCCGTGCAGACATTGAACACCTTGACACCGTCTGCCGTGATCATGGCCGCCACCAGATGGTCGATCACGTCACCGACATAGATGAAATCCCGGACCTGCATACCATCGCCATGCAGAGTTACGGCTTGACCCGCCCCGATGCGCGCGGAAAAGATGGAAATCACCCCGGAATACGGGGAATTCGGATCCTGACGCGGGCCATAAACGTTGAAAAACCGCAAGCCCGTGCTGGCAATCCCGTGGCTGAACCAGCCGACGCGGGCATGGAGTTCGCAACCAAGCTTATCGGCACCATAGGCGGTGAGCGGCATGGCCGCATGACGTTCGGTGATCGGCATCACGGCTTGGTCGCCATAGACTGCCGCCGACGAGGCATAGATGACAGGGATTCTACAGGCCCGGCGGGTCTGTTCCTGCCGCACGGCGTCGAGGACGGTAATGAACCCGGAAAGGTTGGTGTGATGGGTTCCAACCCATTCTTCGGTCGAGCGCGCGACAGACGCGATGGCGGCCAAATGGAAGCAGCCATCGATCCCAGCCACGGCGCTCTGCACGAGAGCGCAGTCGGCAATATCGCCGACGATGAGGTCGGCCATGGGGTTGAGGTTGCTGCGCTTGCCGGTCGACAGATTATCCAGAACCCGAACGTGATGGCCCTGTTCGACCAGACGATCGACAAGGTGCGATCCGATAAAGCCACAGCCACCGGTCACAAGATAGGTCGCCATCGCTTGACTTACTCCTTGTCTGGATGTGCCGCGCGGGCCGTTTTCGATCCTACCGGACTGAAAACGGTCCTTAAGCTTTGTTTACTCGGACCCATTGTCTGATCGCGTGAGATGACTTGATCGGATCATGAGCCCATGGCGGACAGAAGTTAACAGGCAAATATTAAATCAGTTTTACTGATTGTGCAGTACACACGAATGCTTGATCATGCGTCCCAAGCTTTTTTGCCGTTCGGTTGTTATTGTCCGCGTCCCAGCAAGATCACGCTGACCGTCTTGCATAGGATGGTGAGATCGGTTGTCAGCCACCCCCAGAAATTCATGATCGACAGGCTATAGGCGTGATCGTAGAGGACTTTGGATTTCACGTCTTCGATCGTCTCGTCATAGCCTTGATTGACTTGGGCAAGGCCAGTTATCCCTGGTCTGATGCCGTAGGTTCGTTCGGTAAAAAACGGGATGGCCCCTTCAAGCCGTCGGGTAATGCCGGGCCGTTCCGGTCGTGGTCCCACAAGCGACATATCCCCGCGCAGGACATTGACCAATTGGGGGATTTCGTCGAGGCGGGTTTTGCGCAGAAACCGACCGACGGGCGTGATGCGCGGATCGTTGCGGCTGGCCCAGATCGGGCCGGTTTTGGCTTCGGCGTCGATATACATGCTGCGAAATTTATACATCATGAACAGCTCGGTCCGATCCGCCAGCGCCCGACCGATGCGATATTGCCGGAAAATCAAGGGACCGGGCGATGAAAGCTTGATCGCGAGCGCAATCGGGATCAACAGCACCAAGCCCAGACTGAGCCCGATCAAAGATCCGACAATGTCGAAAACGCGCTTGCCGATTTGGCTTGCACGAGAAATATGCGTTGCCGCCATCGCGGGCTCCGGTCCGGCGACGCGATGCCAGCGCCCGCGATCGAGGCCAAGAAGGTAGCGCGTTCCACCAATGAGTGACATTAAGTGTCCGATAACGAGATAATGGACGAGAGAGACGACGCGCCGGAGGCGAGCCTCTAGGAAACCCATCGGCAAGATAAGCGGTGTGAGCGCCAGACTGTAAAGAGCTGTCTGCACCAAAAACGTGAATGTGAAGAAAAGCGAGCCATAGAAAGCGAGAATGAGTGAGCCCGCCCAAGCCCCGATCATGAGATAGGGGCACAGAACCCTGAGCGCCTTGCCGGACCAAAAGCAAAACGCCACCCCGCCATGGCGCGGATGCAGCAGGCCCGCAAGGCGGATCAGTTGCTGCATATTGCCGGCTGCGATGCGCAGGCGACGACGGCGGTCGAGGGCGAGGCTCGCAACTTCGAGTTCGGTTGCGACGATGGCTTGTTCGTAGACCGCGCGATAGCCTTGGGCCACGATGCGCATGGGCAGGATGAAATCGTCGTTGATCGTGTCGGGTTCCAAGGGCCGTGCCAGCCCCGCACGGAAAAACCAACAGGAACCATGGACGCCGATCACGCCGCCCAAGGCGCTTTCACGGTGTTTGACCGCAACCTGGTACCGCCAATAAGCCGTTTCACCGGCGCTGCCCTCCGTCGCAAAACGATAGGTACCGGCGACCACGGCGATGCGGGGATCGGCAAAATGGGCGGCCGCAATGACCAACGCGTCGGCGGACAGCAAGGCAGATGCGTCGGTGAGGCAGACGATACCGGTGGCGAGAGGAGACAGGACATCGTTCAAAACGGCGATCTTGCCGCGATTATAGGAAAAATCCCGGATTTCGATCGGGCATGCCGGATGCTCTGCCGCCGCATGCCGCGCGATGGCGACCGTCTCGTCGGTGCAGCCGTCGCAGGCGATGATGATAGAAAGCCGGTCTTGTGGGTAAGACAAGGCTGCGAGATTGGCAATTTTGCGCGCAATGACCGCTGCTTCGTTATAAGCCGGGACGACGAGGGTGATGGGCGGCAGAACCGACGGGATCGGCGGCGGCGGTGCCGCGGCGGTGCCGAGCCAGCGGAGAACCAGCGGGTATCCGGCATGGTGATAAAGGATCAGGACAATCGCGAGGATCGTCCCTGTGGCAATGAGCATCATCATCGATCGACCGACTCCAGCATGCTATGCCGTATAGAATTGATGATAAGCCCTCATCATGACGTTAAGATTTCGCTCTTGAAGGATAAAATGACGCGGCGAGCCGATTGAGGCGCCGTCTGGGGTGAGGGCATCCTCCGGCTGGAGGGGACGGTGGATCAGGGTTGCGGCCAAAGCGGCGGCCAAGGCGGCGGGATCGTTCGGGGCGACTAAGGTGCCGGTCGTCGGGCAGACGGCGTCGGCCATGCCGCCGACACGGGTTGCGACAACGGGGATATTGCATGCTTGAGCTTCGAGCAGGGAAAGCGGCAGCCCCTCGGCGCGCGAGGCGAGGCAGAAGAGATCGAGGGCTTGATAGAAAAGCGGCATCGCATCGATCCGTCCCAAAAACGTGACTCGATCCGCGATATTGAGTTCGGCTGCTAAGGCCCGCAGGGCCGTCGCCTCAGACCCACCGCCCGCTAAGGCCAGATGCACCGACCGGTTTTGGCCCGACTTGTCCCGCAGTGTCGGGGCGAGGGCGGCAAACCCGCGCAGCAAGTGATCGACCCCTTTCACCGTTTCAAGTCGGGCAGCACAGCCGATGATGAGCGGTTCTTGCGGCAGGTGGAACGCCGCGCGCGCCGTAAGCGGGTTGCCGGGCAGAAACCGGGTAGGATCGATCCCGTTATGAATGAGGATGGGCGCGCATCCGGGAAAAGCCGTCTTGAGGGCATCGGCTACCAAGCCTGCATCGGCCACCAGGGTCGGACGGGTAAGGGTCAGCAGCGCGCCTTCCAGCCGCCGCCGCTTCGGATCGGCAAGATGCCAAGCGTCATGTTCGGTGTGGATGAGCCGCCTGACCCCGCTGAGGCGGGCCGCGAGACCGCCGTAAAGCAGGGGGCCGATATGATGGGTATGGACGGCCGTTACCTTAAGACGGCGGAGCAGGTGCCCGAGCCGCAGGATCAAGAACGGCTGAAAGCCCGGGGGTTTGTCGAGCCCCCAGAGCCTCTCGGCATAGGGCACGAGGCGCGGCCAAGCATCGACTAAGCCGTCCCGCGTGCCGTCCAGACTGATGACGATATCGGGTCGCTCGTTCCCACCCAGAGCGCCGTTGGCCAGAAAATCCAACACCATGCATTCAATGCCGCCGGGTTGGAGATGTTGGACGATATGGGCGACGCGGCTCACGCAGGGGCACCGCTCGGTCGACGCAGAATCGGATCGGCCCCGGCCGGCAGTGCTGGCAGGATCGGCACCGTCGAGAGGACCGGTGCCTTGACGAGCCGTTCCAATTGATTGACTGATCGGATCGAACTATCCAACAATTCCGCAACGAACGCCATACCGCCGCCCAGCAGCAGCGAGCCCACCACACTCGCCAACAAGAAGATGCCGAGAGAGAGATTGACCGCGACGGGCTGACCCGGCAGGTCGATGACCTTGATCTGTTCGGGCAGATCGAACGTGCCGATATCGACGGTCAAGGTCGCCGTCTGAAGGCGCTTTGAAAGCATGTCATATTGTTCGCGTTGGCTGCGGACTTCGCGCTCCAACGTGTTGAGATCGCGTTCGACTTCGCCGAAGGCGGCGGTCTTTTTGTCGAGGTCGGCAAGATCGCGGGTCAGACTTTCGATTTCCCGCTTCAAGCTGGAAATTTTCGATTCGGCTTGCTGCAACTGGGCCATCTGGGAAATCAGCAAGGGCTGCATCGTGCTGCTGGCGCTATTGGCAAGGGCACCC